>NZ_QGSZ01000185.1 GCF_003857055.1 Micromonospora inaquosa
GCCCCGGCCCCGGCCTCGGCCCCCTTCCGGTGTCGGCGTACCGGCGAGTAGGTTCGGCGGCGTGAGTGTGGCTCGGAGCAAGGACCCGGATCAGATCGGTTTCGACCCGGCGCGGCTGGCGCGGATCGACGAGCACTTCGGCCGGTACGTCGACGACGGCCGGCTGGCCGGCTGGCAGGTGGTGGTCACCCGTCACGGCGAGGTGGCGCACTCCTCGACGTACGGGCTGCGCGACCGGGAGTCGGGCGCACCGGTCGAGGCGGACACCCTCTGGCGGATCTACTCGATGACCAAGCCGGTCACCTCGGTCGCGGCGATGATGCTGTGGGAGGAGGGCCGGTTCGAGCTGACCGACGAGATCAGCCGCTGGCTGCCCGAGTTCGCCGACCTGCGGGTCTATTCCAAGGGGTCGGTGCTCAAGCCGTACACCGTGCCGGCGGCCGAGCCGATCCGGGTCTGGCACCTGCTCACCCACACGGCCGGCCTGACCTACGGCTTCATCCAGAGCTCGGTGGTCGACGGGCTCTACCGGGCCGCCGGCTACGACCTGTACCCGCCGGCGGACGTCGACCTGGCCGGTGCCTGCGCGGCCTTCGGCGAGCTGCCGCTGCTGTTCCAGCCCGGCTCGGCGTGGGGCTACTCCGTCGCCACCGACGTGCTCGGCCGACTCGTCGAGGTGATCTCGGGGCAGAGCCTCGACGCGTTCTTCGCCGACCGGATCTTCACCCCGCTCGGCATGACCGACACCCGCTGGTGGGTGGAGGGCGACGAGGCCGACCGGCTGGCCGCGCTCTACGTACCGGAGCCGCGCAGCGGCCGGGCGGTCCGCTACGACAGTCTCGGCTCGCTCGCGTTCAGCAAGCCGGCGTTGCTCTCCGGCGGCGGCGGCCTGATCTCCAGCGCCGCCGACTACCACCGCTTCACCTCGATGCTGCTGCGCGGCGGGGAACTGGACGGCGTCCGGCTGCTCGGGCCGCGCACGGTGCGGTTCATGACCCGCAACCACCTGCCCGGCGGTCAGGATCTGGGCACCCTGTCCACCGGCGGCTTCGCCGAGACGACCCTGGACGGGATAGGGTTCGGCCTCGGCTTCGCGGTGGTCGACGACCCGATCCCCAGCCGGGTGCCGAGCAGCGTCGGCGAGTACTACTGGGGCGGGGTGGCCAGCACCGCGTTCTGGGTCGACCCGGCCGAGGAGATCACCGCACTGCTGTTCACCCAGCTGATGCCGTCCAGCACGTACCCGCTCCGCTCCCAGCTGCGCCAGCTCGTCTACGCCGCCCTGGTCGACTGACCGCCGACTCGTTCCGCACCGGCCTCAGCTGATCCTGCCCCGCACCCGGGCAGCGCCGCCGGCCACAGCCGGGCGAAGCGGCAGGCGATCTAGGCGAGGTGGGCCGGGAAGCCACCGGTGGCGATCGGACCCCAGGCGTCGATGGTGACCCGGATCAGCGACTTACCCTGACGCACCATCGCCGCCCGGTAGTCGTCCCAGTCCGGGTGCTCGCCGGAGATGCTGCGGAAGTACTCGACCAGCGGCTCCAGCGCCTCGGGCAGGTCGAGCACCTCGGCGGTGCCGTCGAGCTGCACCCAGGGGCCGTTCCAGTCGTCGCTGAGCACGCAGGCCGAGACCCGGGGGTCGCGGCGGAGGTTGGTCACCTTGGCCCGCTCGGGGTAGGTGGAGACGACCAGCCGCCCCTGCCCGTCGACGCCGGCGGAGACCGGAGAGGACTGCGGGCGGCCGTCGGCCCGGGTGGTCATCAGCAGGACGCGGTGCCGCGGACGGAGGAAGTCGAGCAGGCCGGCCCGGTCGACCCGGGTGTTCGTTGCGATGCTGCGTGCCATCCCCCGTTCCTACCAGGGCGCGGGCGCAACGCCGGCGGCGGGTCAGCGGGGCCGGGCCGCGGCGCGGTGCACCGCCTGGGTGGGCACCCGGGGGCGACCGGACGGACGCCAGGCCCGACCGTTGGCGTAGATCACCCGAAAGCCGAGGTACGACGCGAGCGGCGCCCAGTGGGCGGAGCCCATCCGCAGCTCAGCGGCGTTGTGTCGCTGGCCGTTGGCGAGCACGTCGAGCAGCACGGTTTCGAAGGCCGCCGATTCGACCCAGTCGACTTCTCGGGTAAAACCGCAGATCAGAGCGGCTCCGGTGACCTCCAGGAACTCGCGCAGCACCGCGTCCGAGGCGCGCAGCACCGAGAAGCTGCCGAAATAGAGTCGCCGCCCCTCGGCGCGACCGGCCATCAGCTCGGCCACCTCGTTCAACTCGACCGACTGCCAGTCGGTGAGGCAGAGCCGGCTCGGCTCGCCGTGCATGGCGAAGAAGCCGACCCGGTGGTCGGCGTACTGCTTGAGCAGCCAGCGGTCCAGGAAGTAGAACAGCTCGTCACGGGTGGCCGCGTCCTTGTGGATGAAGCGGATCTTGCCCAGCCGCTCCAGCAGCTCCAGGGTGGGCAGCACCGAACCCCGCTCGTTGAGGTCACGGTGCCACTGACCCTCGACACAGAAGACGCCACCGCGTGCCACCCGCACCTCCGCCAGTCCGCCGCCCGGGGCTGACGTTACCGGCCGCCGCCGGCCCGGGAACATCACCCTCGGTGTGACGGATCGCGACGTTCGGTGTGGTTGGCCGCAGAAAAGCCGATCGGCAGGAAATGGCTGTTTCGCAAATCAGCTTAATTCCCAGCCAATGCCCAGGTACAGCGGATTGTGAGCACGATTCTCGTTAATCGCCGCCAACGGCATGGATCAGTGCCAGGGTGGAAATCACGGGACTTCTCGGTCGATGTCCTGGTGCCACCCCATTCGCTCTCCTATCGGGAGGACTTCTGTGCGCGTAAACACCTTGAAGCGTGCTGCCGTCGCATTCGCCCTGGCACTGCCCGGGGCCGCAATCGCCACGGTGGTCGCCGCACCGGCGGCACACGCGGACGGCTGTTACACCTGGAACCGCACCCTGACCCAAGGGCGCTCCGGCGACGACGTCCGCCAGTTGCAGATCCGGGTCGCCGGATGGGCCGGCTACCGCGACATCGTGGAGAACGACGGCCGCTACGGACCGAAGACCGCCGCCGCGGTCAAGCGGTTCCAGCAGGCGTACGGGCTGCGCGCCGACGGCATCGCCGGCCCGCAGACCTTCGCCAAGCTGTACCAACTCCAGGACAACGACTGCACTCCCGCGCACTTCAGCTACAGCGAGCTGGACAACGGGTGCGGCGGGAGCGGGTGGAGCGGCGGTCCAGTGTCGGCGAGCCAGACCAAGCAGAACGCGCTGCGCACCATGTGGAAGCTGGAGGCGCTGCGCAGGGGCCTCGGTGACAAGCCGCTCTACGTGTCCAGTGGATTCCGCAGCCGCGCCTGTAACAACCAGGTCGGTGGCGCGTCCGACAGTCAACACCTGTACGGCAACGCGGCCGACGTGACCTCACGGACGTCCTCGCTGTGCCAGATCGCCCGCAACGCCCGCAACAACGGCTTCAGTGGGCTCTACGGGCCCGGCTACCCCGACCACGACGACCACGTGCACGTCGACTCGCGTCGGGAGAACAACAGCGACCGCAGCTCGAACACGACGAGCTGGTCCGCCCCGGACTGCGGGGTCGGTAACTGAGTCACCCGCCCAGAGCGGCGTCGGCCCGACGCGGAGGGGGAATCTTCGCGCCGGGCCGACGTCGTGTCGCCCCGGGTCGGGTGGGCGGAGGGGTAACGCGCTCAGCTCGCCCGGGGCCAGCGCGGCGCGGTGACGGGGGGAGTCACCGGCCGGCCAGCGGCGGTGGGCCGTACCCCCTGGGGGACGACCCGTGCGGCCTGCTGCCGCGACGGCCCGGTCGCCGTGAACGGGAAGGGCACGTGCACGAACGGATTGCCGTGCCGGATCAACGCCTCGATCTGCCGCTCGTTGAGCCCGTGTGTCTCCAACACCCGCCGCCCCCAGCGGTGCAGCCGGCACGGGTAGGAGGCACCGTCGTTGCGGCACAGCGGCCCGGTCGGCCACTCCTCGGCGGTGTGCACGACCACCGCCCGGACCGCGAGCCGGACATCCTCCGGGGTCAACGGTGCCGGCATTGGCACCTCACCCAGTACCTGGTCGATGGGATCCGTCGACTGCTCACCAACTCGCACGGCAGGCCTCCCGCAGTTCGGCAGCGGTACGGCGGACTCACCGCACCGACATCCTCAGCCATCAGTACGGCGAGGACCGTACGAAAGTTCAATTCCGGTACGCGGTAAGCAGATCCTCCGCAGACAGGACGCGGATGCCGTCGACGGCGGTGCCGCTGCGGGACACGGCAACGACCGGCACCGACTCGTCGGCGCCGGGGAGCCGACTCCGGTGCAGGAGTAGCCGGCCCAGGTCATGCGCGTCGAAGGGCCGATTCTCCTGCCACTTGACCGATCCGACGAAGCTGATGTGCCGAGCGACAGGCGCACGGTCGACGCCAACTATGTCGATCTCCGGGTCGTTGGTCCGGGTACCAAAAATGAGTGTCACCTCATCCGTATTGATCCGCGATCATCTGATCCCGGCGCGGCCGACCCTCAGACGAGGCCTGCGTCGTGCACGAGCAGCGCCACCTGGACCCGGTTGTTCAGCTCCAGTCGGGTCAACAGCCGGGAGACGTACGCCTTCACCGTCGCCACGCTCATGAACAACTCCCCCGCGATCTCCGCGTTGGTGTGACCGCGCCCCAGCGCGACCGCCACCTGCCGCTCCCGCTCGCTGAGCCCGGTGAGCATCCGCAGCGCCCGTTCCCGGCGCGGGTCCGGGCCGACCGGGCCGGGGGCGGCGCCGGTCACGTGAGCGATCAACGTCCGGGTCACCGTCGGGGAGAGGGTCGCCTCGCCCGCCGCGACCCGGCGTACGGCGTGCACGATCTCCGCCGGTGGGGTGTCCTTGAGTAGGAAACCGGCCGCCCCGGCGCGGAGCGCCCGCAGCACCTGCTCGTCGGCGTCGAAGGTGGTCAGCACCAGCACCTCCGGCGGGTGCGGCTGGGCCCGCAGCGCCTCGGTGGCGGCCAGCCCGTCGACCCGGGGCATCCGGATGTCCATCAGCACCACGTCCGGGGCGTACGCGGCGACGGCCGCCGGGACCTCGCCACCGTCGGTCGCCTCGCCGACCACGATCAGGTCCGGCAGACCGCCGAGGATCATCGAGAGCCCGGCCCGGACCAGCGCGTCGTCGTCCACGATCAGCACACGCACCGGCGGCCCGGCCGCGCCGGCAGAGTTGGTCACGCCGGCCACGGTAGCCATGCGGCCAGTCGGAAGTCACCCGTGTCGTCCCGACCGTAGGCGAGCCGACCGCCGGCCAGGGTGACCCGTTCGCTGATGCCGATCAGGCCGGTGCCGGCCCCCGGCAGTGTGCCGCCGGCCGGTGCGCCGACCGGCCACCGGTTGCCGATCGCCACGGTCAGCCCGGCGCCCGGCCCGCCGGCCACGTCCACGGTGACGGCCGCGCCGGCCGCGTGCTTGCGGGCGTTGGTCAGCCCCTCCTGCACGATCCGGTACGCGGCCCGACCCAGCGCCGCCGGCAACTCCCCCGGGCTGGCGACACTGTCGCTGACGTTGACGCGCACCCCGGCCGACCGCGACTCGGCGATCAGCGCCGGCAGGTCGGCGAGGGTGGGCTGCGGCGGCTCCGGGGCGTCGCCACCGTCGTCCTCGGCCCGGAGCACCCCGATCACCTCCCGCAGGTCCTGCAGGGCTGCGTGTGCGCTCCCCCGGATCACCCCGGCGGCGCGGGCCACCTCGTCGGCCGGCGCGTCCGGGCGGAACTCCAGCGCGCCCGCGTGCAGGCTGAGCAGCGAGATCCGGTGAGCCAGCACGTCGTGCATCTCCCGGGCGATCCGGGTGCGTTCGAGGTGGCGGGCCTGGGTGACCCGCAGCTGCTGCTCCGCCTCGGCCCGCTCGGCCCGCTCGCGCAGCGACACGATCAACTGCCGGCGGGCCCGGACGAACATCCCCCAGGCCAGCACGGCGAAGCTGAGCACCACGCCCCAGGACACGGTGGCCCAGTACGGCATGCTCGGGTCCGGACGTGCCCAACTGAAGACCAGGTTGGTGACGAGACCCGCACCGGTGACCGCGATCGCGATGGCGGTCCGTCGGTGCACCACCACCGTGAAGTAGAAGATCAACAACGGGATGGCGGCGGCCATCGAGAACAGGGTCAGCGGTGTCGTCGCCACCACCAGCCCGAGTGGCCATCGGCGGCGCAACCAGAGCAGCCCGCAGCAGACCAGCCCGATCAGGGCGTCGGCGCCGGTCATCCAGTCGTGCGGGAGCGGGGCGGCCATCGCAGGGTCGGGCGACAGGGCGTCGGCGGTGGCGAACAGCACCCAGACCACGGAGACCAGGAACGCGAGGCTGTCCACGATCCAGTCGCGGGTGGTGCGGCGCGGACGCGTACGCCCACTGTCGGCCGGCACCACCAGCTCCCCTGGCAGCAGCCAGGGGTGCTCCGGGACGGCGAGGCTGGTCACGACGTCATGCTAGGCAGCCGACCGGCGACACGACCAGCTACCAAAGTCGATTCCCGCCGACCGACCAAGGTCGACGCGGCACCGACCGCTGGCCGCAGCGGATGGCCGGGCGGCGCGGGCAGGCTCGACGACATGATCACCGTGGAGAACCTCACCAAGCGATACGGGCCACACCCGGCCGTGGACGACGTGTCCTTCCAGTGCGAGCCGGGCACCGTCACCGGCTTCCTCGGCCCCAACGGCGCCGGCAAGTCGACGACCATGCGCATGATCTGCGGGCTCACCACGCCCACCGCCGGCCGCGCCACCGTCTCCGGACACCCGTACCAGGAACTACCCAACCCGGGGCGGGAGGTCGGGGTGCTGCTGGACGCCTCCGCCCAGCACGCCGGGCGCACCGGCCGCGAGGCGTTGACGCTGTCCGCGTACACCATGGGTCTGGACCGGCGCGAGGTCGCCGCGAAGCTCGACCTGGTCGGGTTGAACGCGGTGGCCGCGAAGCGTCGGGTACGGGCGTACTCGCTGGGCATGCGCCAACGGCTCGGGCTGGCGCACGCGCTGCTCGGCGACCCCCGGGTGTTGATCCTCGACGAGCCGGCCAACGGCCTGGACCCGGAGGGGATCTTCTGGATGCGCGGCCTGCTGCGCGACTTCGCCGACCGGGGCGGCACCGTGCTGCTCTCCTCCCACCTGCTGCGCGAGGTGGAGGCGGTCGCGGACCGGCTGGTGGTGATCGGGGGTGGCCGGATCGTGGCCCAGGGCGACAAGAACGAACTGCTGTCCGGCGGCGGCACCGTGGTCCGGGCCCGCGACGGCGCGGCGCTGCGCCGGGCGCTGGACGCGGCCAACCTGACCGCCGCCGACAGCTCGGAAGGGCTGCTCGTGCAGGCCGACGCCGAAGCGGTCGGCCAGGCCGCCGCCGATGCCGGGGTCGCGCTGGCCGAGCTGCGCCCCGCCAGCGGCGGGGGCCTCGAACAGCTCTTCCTGACCCTGACCGCCGGCGAATCCACCAAGGAGGCCGTCCGATGACCACCACCACCGCACCCGCCGCCGACGCCGTCGCGCCCCGGCACCACACTCCGGTACGCCGACCGTCGCTGCTCCGCCTCAGCACCGTGGAGCTGCGCAAGCTCGTCGACACCAGGGCCGGCCGCTGGCTGTTGATCACCATCGGCCTGATCACCGCCGTGATCGTCACCCTGCAACTGGTCTACGCCGACGACGCCGCACAGACCTTCGTCAACTTCTTCACCCCCTCGCTGCTGCCGATCGGGGTGCTGCTGCCGGTGCTCGGCATCCTGTCGATCACCAGTGAGTGGTCGCAGCGCACCGCCCTCACCACGTACGCCCTGGTGCCCCGCCGGGAGCGGGTGGTGGTCGCGAAGCTGATCGCCGTGTCGCTGACCGCGCTCGCCTCGGTGCTGGCCAGCCTCGCCGTCGCCGCCGTGGGGACGCTGCTCGCCTCAGCCCTCGGTGGCGCGGGCACCTGGCAGATCGACGGGTCACTGGTGCTGAACGCGGTGATCTTCCAGGTCACCGGTGTGCTGATGGGCGCCGCCTTCGGCCTGCTGCTGCTCAACCCGCCGCTGGCGATCGTCGGCTACCTGCTGCTGCCCACCCTGTGGGGGGTGCTCGGCGAGATGGTCAAGCCCCTGCGCGGCCCGTCCGAGTGGTTGGACACCAGCAAGACCATGGAACCGCTGTTCGGCGGCGACGCGCTCACCGGTGAACAGTGGGGGCGGATAGCGGTCTCCCTGCTCGTCTGGATGGTCCTCCCGCTGGCCGCCGGACTGGTCCGGACGCTGCGCCGCGAGGTGTCCTGAGCATGGACGAGGCCGGCTACCGTCCGCGCACCGTGGTCAGCGGCGGCCCGCTGGAGCTGGCCGTCCTGTGGGGTGGCTTCCCGCTGCTCGGCGCGGGCGCCGGATGGCTCCTCGCGGCGGCGACGGGCTGGCTCGCCCGGCTGCCCTGGGTGCCGTTCGGCGCCCTGGTCGAGTGGCTGGACCGGCTACCCGAACCGCAGGCCACCGCCGGCACCATCGCGGTGGGTGTCCTGGCCGGCCTGGTCATCGCCGGGATCGGCACCGCCGAACGACTGATCGTCACCGTCGACGCGGCGCAGGTCCGGCTGCGCCGCTCCGACGAGAACCGGACCGTCGCACGGGCCGACACCCGGGTCGTCTTCCTCGCCGACAAGCACCTGGTGCTGCTCGACGCCGACGGCGCGGAACTGGTCCGGGAGTCGACGGACCTGCCGGCCACCCAACTCGCGGCCGCGTTCCGGACGCACGGCTGGGGTTGGGCGGACGACGACCCGCACCGGTCGGCGTACCGGCTGTGGGTGCCCGACCTGCCCGGGTTGCCGACCGGCGCGGACGCGTTGCTGCGGGCCCGGGACCGGGCGATCCAACGGGACCGCCGCGACGACGCCCGGGAGTTACGCCGCGAACTGGGCCTGATCGGGGTGGTGCTGCGCGACGAGGACAAACGGCAGTACTGGCGGTTGACCGACCGGGCCGTCGCACCCGGGTCGGAGCAGACGACTTCGGCCGAGCGGGAGCCGGACGGGCGGTAGCGTCTGTCCCAGCAGACCCTGGGAGCCGCGCGATGACCGAACAGCAGCCGTACCGGGTGGTGTCCCGACACCCCGGCTTCGAGCTGCGTCGGTACCCCGCCCACCTGGTGGCCGAGATGCAGATCCAGGCGTCGTTCACCCGGGCGCCGATCGAGGCGTTCCGGCCGCTGGCCGCGTACATCGGGGGCGCCAATCGGGCCCGGCACCCGGCCGGTCCGGCCGTGCCGGCGGAGGCGGCCAGCGGTTCGGAGAAGATCGCCATGACCGTGCCGGTGGTGCAGATCGAGGGTGAGTGGCCGGGCGCGTACCTGATCCAGTTCGTCATGCCGGCCAGCTTCACCGCCGCCACATTGCCCGAGCCGGTGGACGCCCGGGTGCGGATCCGCGCGGTTCCGGCGCGGCTGGCGGCGGCGATGCGGTTCTCCGGGCGGTGGACGGAGCAGGCGTTCAGCCAGCGGGCCACCATGCTCGGCCGGTCGGTGACCGCGGCCGGGCTGCAACCGACCGGCGCCATCCGGTACGCGCGCTTCGACCCGCCGTGGAAGCCGTGGTTCCTGCGCCGCAACGAGGTGGTGCTGCCGGTCGTCGAGTGAGCTAGCGGAGCTGCCGACGGTCCTCGACCCTCGGCCGAGCCAGCAGCAGGGACATCGCAAGCCCGGAGAGCAGCCCGAACAGGGACAGCAGCACGTCGGAATCCGCGGCGTTGATCGGGCTGTTGCCGGCAAGTGCGGTGAACGTCGCGCCGATCGGCAGCAGGAGCATGATGGGTACAGCAATGGCCACCAGGAACACCAGCGGGCCCACCAACGCGATGAGAGCGGCCAGGGCGTGGTGCCACCAGATCGGCCGACCGCCCGGCCAGTCCCAGGCCAGCAGGGTGACCCCGGTGAGCAGCACCGCCCCGAGAGCGGCCTCCGGCAGCAGTCGTGTGCCCGGCGCGGCGGCACGGACCAGCCCGACGCCGAGCAACGCCACCACGGTGAGACCGAGCGCCAGCCCGACGCGAGCCCGGGTCCGCGCCGGAGCCGCCGCCAGCGCGGCACCGACGGCCACTGCCACCAGCAGCGCCGCGGTGGCCAGGGCGCCCTGGTTCAGCTCCGGCTCCCGGTCGGTTGGTGACTCGATCCCGACAGCCACCAGCATCAGCACCCCGGCCAGGCAGGCCGTACCGGTCAGCCTCTTCCGATCGGTGGCCAGCGGCCTGCCACGCTCCCGCCACAGCAGAACCGTCGCGAGCACGCCGAGCACGCCGCAACCGGCGACGGCGAGCAGCACAGTCGCCTCGATGCCGGAAGGGTCGGCCCGGTCGATCGCCACGTCGGCGGCGACCCAGCAGCCACCGAGCGCCACCGCCGGGTGACTCCAGCGCAACTGCCCCCGGCCGGCCAGCACCAACCCGAGCGGCACCGCCATGATCGCGATGAACCGCAGGTCGCGCGCCCAGTAGGCGTTGTTGCCCGGCAGGTTCTCCGACCACGGGCCGAGCGGTTCGGTCAGCGGCTGCCACCTGGTCATGCCGTACGCCCAGAGCACGACGGCGGCGGCGGAGAGGAGCAGCCCGACCGGGCGCGCGGATCGCATCAGTGGACGGTAGCGGGCCCATCGCCCGGGCGGGGGGCACGGTCATCCGACGAGGCCGGCCGGTAACCGGGCGGGACGGTGGCGCAACAACCGCCACGTCGGCAACACACTGGACAGCACCGCGAGCAGCAGGCACAGCCCCACCACCCCGGCGACCACCGACCACGGCACCACCAGCTCGACGGGGGCACCGACCTGCTCGGCGAGGCCGGCACGGATGCTGAGCAGACCGACGAACGCGACAGCCCCACCCAGCAGCGCGCCGATCAGGACCACCAGGGCGGACTCCGCGGTGACCAGCCAGATGACCTGCCGTCGGGTCGCCCCTGCCAGCCGGATCAGCCGCAGGTCGGCAGCGCGGCCGGCGGCGGCCAGCAGCAGCGTGTTGGCCACCGCGATGGCCCCGTAGCCGGCCGACACCCCGATCAGCAGCAGGGTGAAGAGCCAGACGAGGCGGTCCTCGGCGGCGTCCGCCTCGGCCGCCCAGGCCGGGACGTCGAGGATCCGCGCGCCGACGGGCGGATCGACCCGGTCCCGGACGTACACCGTGGAGGTCAGCGCCGACGGGTCGTGCGCTCGCACCACGGCCCGGGGTACGAGCAGGTCCCCCGGAATCGAGGTGTCGGTGACCACGGCGACGACGCGCAACGACACCGACGTCCCGTCGGCGAAGACCACCGGGTACGGCTCGGACGGCAGCAGGTTCGCCGAGGCGGTGACCACCACCGCGTCGTCGCCCTCCAGGGCGTCCAGCGAGCCGGCGACGACGGTGAGTACGCGGTTCGCGGCGGCGAAGCCCTCCGGCTCCACGCCCAGCGCGGTCATCGGCCGGTCCTTCGGCGACGTTGCGGGGTCGGTGCGGTAGACGGTGGTCGGCAGGAGCGCGGTGCCGCCGGTCGCGGCGACGGCCCGGTCGGACAGGCCGGGTGCGCGGTCCGGCACGACGATCCAGCCGGCGTTCACGTTGTCCGCCCGTCCCGCCGCGTACGCGGCGGTGGTGGTGCGCACCATTCCGGACACCAGCACCGCGAATGCGACAGTGAGCAGCACCGGAGCGGCGATGGCGGCGGTCCGCCGGGTCGCGGTCAACGCCCCGCCCCGGACCAGCATCCCGATCGCGCCACCGGGCTGACGCACCGGAGATCGCAGTAGCCGCACCAGCGGCCCGACCACCACCGGGGCGAGCACTGTGGCACCGGCCACCAGTGCCATCACCGCGTAGAGCGCGTACTGCGCCGCCACCTGAGCCTCGTCGGCGGTCGCCGTGCCGACACTGAGGGCGGCCCCCGCCGCGAGGAGCAGCGCCCCGGTGGCGGCGCGCAGCCGCCCGATCGGTCGCTGTTCCACAGCGGCCTCGCGTAACGCCTCCAACGGGCGGACCCGGGCGGCTCGGCGGGACGCCGACCAGACCGCCAGCAGGGCGATCACCGGCCCGGCGGCGAGCGACACCGCGACCGGCCAGAGTTCGTAGCGGACCCGGAAGGTCGACGGTTCGTAGCCGGCGTCGACGAGCAGCCGGCCCAGCAGCGGGGTGAGCGCCGCGCCGAGCAGCAGGCCGACGAGCCCCGCCGAGACGCCGACCGCGAGCGCCTCGGCGCCCACCATGCGGCGGACCTGACGTCCGGTGGCGCCGACGGCGCGCAGCAGGCCCAGCTCACGGCGGCGCTGCGCGACGGTGAACGCGAAGGTCGAGGCGACCACGAACACCGTGACGAAGCCGGCGAGAGCCGCCGTGGCGGTGAGCACCTGCATCCCGATCCACCGGGTACGGGCGTCGCCAGGCGGCTCCAGCACACCCCGGGCGTCACCGGTCAACACCCGCCCGTCGCCGCCGACGACCCCGCGAGCCGCAGTGGCGACCCGCTCGGGATCGGCCCCCGGTGCGAGCACCAGCCCGATGGCCCGGACGCCGGGCGCAAGGGCGGCGGCGACCTCGTCGGCGACGTGGACGCCGGGCCCGTCGACCAGACCGGTGACCGTGTACGACTCCGGGCCGGCGGCGGTCAGCAGGGTGACCGGTGCGCCGGCGCGCAGTCCGAGCGCGCTGTCGACGACCACCTCGCCGGTCCTGCGGGGTGGCTCGCCAGCCGTGAGGCGCAGCCCACCCAGTTGGGCGCTGGACCAACCGTGCCCCTGGTACGCGTCCTCCCGCCGGGTCTCGGCGGCCGAGGGTCGGCCGTCGACGAGCGGCTGCGCGTAGAAGGTGCGGTCCGGCACCGCCGCCACCACGTCCGGCAGACCGGACAACCGGCCGACCAACCCCGCCGCGGCGGTGGCGGACCAGGGCCGGGTCGGCACGAACTGGTCAGCCGACGCGCCCGCCTCGGGGCTCTGCACCACGACCGCCGCCCGCGCCAGCCGGTCCGGCACCTGCGGACGGCCGGAGGCGAGCAGCACTGTGGCCGCCGTGACCAGCATGACCCCGATGGCGACGGCCACGAACGCGCTGGCCGAGCGCCGGACGCTCAGCACGACGACTCCGCGACGAGCTCCCGCTCGGCGATCCGGGCCGCGACGGCGGCGGCGGTGATCCCGCCGGTCAGCTCGTCGACGACGCGGCCGTCGGCCAGTAGGAGGACCCGATCGGCGTACGCGGCGGCGGCGGGATCGTGCGTCACCATCACCACTGTCTGCCCGTGGTCGTCGACGAGCGCCCGCAACAGCCGGAGCACCTGCCGCGAGGACGCGCTGTCCAACGCCCCGGTCGGCTCGTCGGCGAAGACCACCGCCGGACGGGTGACCAACGCTCGGGCCACGGCGACGCGCTGCTGCTCCCCGCCGGACAGCTCACTCGGCCGGTGCCCGGCCCGGTCGGCGAGTCCGACGGCGTCGAGGGCGGCGGCCACGTCCCCGGCCGGCTGGCGGCGGCGGGCCAGGCGCGACGGCAGCTCCACGTTCTGCGCGGCGGTCAGTGTGGACACGAGGTTGAACGCCTGGAAGACGAAGCCGATCCGGTCGCGCCGCAGCCGGGTCAGCTCGTCCTCACCGAGGTCGTCGAGGCGGGTGCCGTCGATCGTGACACTTCCCTCGGTCGGGCGGTCCAACCCCGCCGCGCAGTGCAGCAGGGTGGACTTTCCCGAGCCCGAGGGGCCCATCACCGCCGTGAACGTGCCGCTCGCGAAGCTGGTGGTCACGCCGTCGAGCGCCGTCACCCGCCGGGTTCCGGTGCCGTACACCGCGCGCAGCCCCGTCAGGGTCACCGTGTGTGTGGTCATGACCGTTACGGTCCCGAATGTGGGCGTGCGGCGCGTCGTGCCGGGGCTGGCACTTTCCGGCCCTCCCCCGGGTGGAGTCGGCGGCCCGGCAGCGCCGGCACGTCGTCCTCAGGGATGACCACCCGCAGGCGGACGCGGCCGGCCCGGCTGGTCGTTACCGTTCGACGGGTGACCGCTCTCCTGTTGACCCGACGGTTGCGGCCGGTGGACCTGTACACAGTGGACGTCCTGCTGGCGGTGGCCGTGGGCGGGGCGCTCTGCCCGTACGCGGCCCTGGAGTCGCCGTTGCACGGTGGCGTACGCGAGCCGCTCTGGGTGTCCGTGCTGGTCGGGCTGGCCCTCGGGCTGCCGTTGGCGGTCCGCCGTCGCTGGCCGATGACGGTGGCCGCCACGATCAGCTCCGTCGCCACCGTTGCCCTGATCACCGGGGTGATACCCAACTTCGCGGCCGCCGCGCCGGCGTTCGCCATCGGCCTGGCCTTCTACACGGTGGCCGTGTCGACGCCCACCCGCCGGTCGATGCTGTGCGCCGCTGGTTGTCTCGCACTGGTGAGCGTCGCCCTGGTGCTGACCGCGGGCGACCTCTGGTCGCGCACCGGCGCTGTCGTCTACGCCGCCGTCATGATCGCGCCCGCCTGGGTGATCGGCTGGCTGATCCGGGAGCGACGTGCCCTCGCCGCCCGACAGAACGACCAGTTGGTGCGTCAGGCCGCCACCGAGGAGCGGTTGCGGGTGGCGCGCGAGCTGCACGACGTGGTCGCGCACACGCTGAGCCTCATCGTGGTGAAGGCGGCAGTCGCCAACCACGTCGCCGAGGCTGACCCCCGCGAGGCGGGCGCCGCGCTGCGGGTCATCGAGGAGACTGGCCGCACCGCCCTGACCGACGTGCGTCGCGTGCTCGGCGTCCTGCGTGAGGACAGCCCGTACGCGCCGACACCCGGACTGGACGAGTTGCCCCTCCTCGCCCGACAGGCTGCGATCGGCGGGGTCGACGTGCAGCTCGACGTGCGGCGGGAGGAGCCGGCCGGCGCGGTGCCGGACTCGGTGGGCCTCGCGGTGTACCGGATCGTGCAGGAGGCGGTGACGAACGTGGTGAAGCACGCCGCGCCGGCCGCCTGCCGGGCCACTGTGACCGTCCTGCCCGACGAGGTGCGGGTGGAGGTGACCGACGACGGGCGGCGGCCGGTCCTGCTCGGCGGGGAGGGGCACGGGTTGATCGGCATGCAGGAGCGGGTGGCGTTGCACGGCGGGGAGTTCTGCGCCGGCCCACGCTCCGACGGTGGCTTCGCGGTGACGGCCAGCCTGCCCTACCGGGTGGCAGCGTGATCCGGGTGTTGATCGTCGACGATCAGGCGTTGCTGCGCGGCAGTTTCCGGCTGCTGGTCGACCTCAGCCCGGACTGCACCACCGTCGGCGAGGCCGGCACCGGCGTGCAGGCCGTGGCGTTGGCCGGGCAGCACCGGCCGGATGTGGTGCTGATGGACGTCCGGATGCCGGAGATGGACGGCATCGAGGCGACCCGGCGGATCTGCGCCGACCCGGCGACGGCCGGCACCCGGGTCATCATCCTGACCACGTTCGACCTCGACGAGTACGTCTACGGGGCGCTGCGCGCCGGTGCCAGCGGGTTCCTGCTCAAGGACACCCCACCGGCGGACCTGCTGACCGGGATCCGGGTGGTCGCCGCCGGGGAGGGGTTGCTCGCGCCGACGGTGACCCGCCGGCTGATCGACGAGTTCGCCCGGCGGCCAGAGCCGACCAGGCCGTTGCCCCGGCGGCTCGACGGGGTGACCGATCGGGAGCGGGAGGTGCTCGCGCTGATCGCCCGGGGCCTGTCCAACGCGGAGCTGGCCGCGCACCTCAACCTCAGCCAGGCCACCGTGAAGACGCACGTCGGTCGGCTGCTGACCAAGCTGGCGGTACGCGACCGGGCGCAACTGGTCATCGTCGCGTACGAGACGGGACTGGTCGGGCCGGGCGGCCTACGCTGAGCCGGTCGGCCCGCATCCGAGGAGGAGCCATGACCCGTTACGTCGCCCTGCTGCGCGGGGTCAACGTCGGCACCACCCGGCTGGCGATGGCCGACCTGCGCCGGATCGTCAGCGACCTCGGCCACGAGGATGTCAAGACGTACCTGCAGAGCGGCAACGTGGCCTTCGGCAGCACCGTGCGCGACGCGGAGAAGCTGGCCGCGGGGATCGAGCGGGCGCTCACCGACGAGCTGGCGTTGACAGTGCCCGTGTTGGTGCGCAGTGGGCGGGAGTTGGCGGCGATCGCCGGCGGCAACCCGTACGCCGACCGGGAGGACGACCCGACACGACTGCTGGTGGCCTTCCTCGCGACCGCGCCGACCAAGTCCACGGTGGACGCGCTCACCGTGCCCGGTGGCGAGAACGTGTCGTTCACGGTGACCGGCCGGGAGGTGTTCCTGCACTACGTCGACGGCGGTTACGGCCGGTCGAAGTTCACCAACGCGTACCTGGAGAAGAAGCTCGGCGTGGTGGCCACCACCCGCAACTGGAAGTCGGTGCGGGCGCTGGCCGAGCTGGCCGCCTCCTGACATGGTGGGGGTCGCGGGACCGCGACCCCCACCCGGTGCTGCTCAGAAGTCGTACGCGGTCTCGTATTCGGGCACCAGCACCCGGCTGCGCGGCGAGATCCGGCGAATCTCCGCGATCATCTCGTTCAGCCGGGTGCGGTCGGTCGGTGCGACCGGCGGCGGGTTCTGCAACGCCGTCTCGAAGTTGTCGTAGTGCACCGGCACCACGACCTTCGGGTAGTCGAGGCCGGCCAGCAGCCGGGGCAGGTAGTCGCCGGTGGTGGTGGCGTTCTGCATGGCCACCATCGCCACGTCGGGCGCGAGGCCGGTGAGGTTCCGCTCGGCGACGTCGCTGGCCCCGGTGAAGTAGACCGACGGGCCGCCGTCGACCCGCAGCAGGTAGCCCAGCGTGTCGCCCTCCGGCAGGTCCGCGATCGTGGCCGGCTGCGGCGGCGGGGTGACCCGCACCCCGGGAAAGGCCACCGAGTACGACGGGTTGCGGCTGTGCAGTGAGCCGACCACCTCGACGCTGTGGTCCCCGAAGTCCAGCACCTCCCCACCCTTCACGGGGCTGAGCTGCGTCGACGGCAACTCGTAGGCCAACCCCAGGTGGTACGCGGTCAGCGTGCCGAACACCCGCGCGCCGGTGCGCTTGGCGATGTACGGCACGTCCATGAAGTGGTCCCAGTGGGTGTGCGTGACCAGCACTGTCATGGCCCGGTCGACGCGCGGATCGATCACGTCGGTGCGCACGGTCAACGGGGTCTCCCCCTTGAACGCGCCGGTGAACAGCCCGGTGTCGATGCGGCTGAGGAACGGGTCGACGAGAACGGTGCGGTCGCCGATGTCGACGCGCCAGCCGGCCGTACCCCACCAGCGGAAGCTGACCGCGCCCTTGCGGCGGGCGGTGGGCGTGGGTGCGGCGGTCGGGGGCGCGGCCTGGGCCGGGGTGGTGACGCCGGCGGCGAGGCCACCGGCGGAGACCAGGGCGGTGGTGGCGGCGGCGTCGCGCAGGAAGCGTCGGCGGTCGAGACTGGGCATACGGATCTACTCCCCGTGGTCGGGCGTTGTGTCGACCACGAGCCAACCAGCGCCGGCGGGGCGCGGTCCAAGATCAAGGACCGTCGGCTTCGATACGGCATCAGATATCGGTCCTGCTCGGCGGGGGTGCGGCGGCGCTCGGACGGGCGGAAAATCAGTCGCCGCGCAGCGCCTCGACGGCCGTGCGGGCGGCCTCCCCCATCGCCAGGTCCACGTCGATGCGGCGCGGGGTCAACTCTTCGGCACGGGCGAAGACGGCGATCGCGTACCGGCCGCCGTCGGGGTATTCGGCGACCCCGGCCTCCAGGTGGAACCCGGGCAGGGTGCCGGTCTTTCCGGAGACCCGGACGCCGGGCGGGAAACCGGCGGCGAGCCGGGTCCAGAAGATCTGCTGGGCCATCCAGGTACGGACCATCGCGCAGGCCGCCGCCGGCCCGGCCTCGTCCCGCCAGATCAGCGTGAGCAGCCGGGTGATCTCCCGGGCGGTGCTGGACGTGGTGTGCGCGGGGTCGAAGACCCGCATGGCCCGGACCCGGTCCGCGGGCAGCGTGGGGAAGATCCGGGCGAACTCCGCCTCGGTCCGGGCGCCCACGTCGGCGAGCATCATCTCGACCAGCTCCCGGGGACCACCGAGGACGCGGGTACGGGTCAGCCCCAGCTCGACGGCGAGCATCGGCAGCAGGTCCGGGCCGACCCGGCGCAGCAGCAGGTCGGCGGCCGTGTTGTCGGTGACCGAGATGGCGAAGTACGCGAGGTCGCGCAGCGACACCTCGGCGTCGTCGGTGCAGCCGGCCAGACCCCACCCGCCGAGCCGGTCGGCGGCGGTGACCAGGACCCGTTCGGTCGGGTCCAGCTGACCGGCCTCGACCTGCCGGGCGAACTCCAGCACCAGCAGGATCTTGAAGATGGAGGCGATCACCACCTGCTCGTCGGCCCGCACCCCCACCTCCCGGCCCCCGAGCGCCGGACCGTCGAGGGTCAGGTCGGCGCCGTCCAGGTCGACGACGTGCAGGCTGGCCGTCACCCCGACGGCGGCGAAGATGCTCTCGATGCGTTCCTCCACGTCCACGCCAGCACGGTATCCAGCGAGGCCGTGGCGGCGCTGGCGTAGGGTCCCGGCCGTGGATCTGCTCCGGCACCTGCGGCACTTCGTGGTGGTCGCACACGAACTGCACTTCGGGCGGGCCGCGGAGCTGCTCGGGATGGCCCAGCCGCCGCTGAGCCAGTCGATCCAGCGCCTGGAACGGGAGCTGACTGTCGAGCTGTTCGACAGGTCCCGCCGCCAGGTACGCCTCACCACCGCCGGTGAGCTGCTGCTCGGCGAGGCGGAGGAGTTGCTCGCCGGCGAGGGCCGACTCCGCAGCCTGATGGGGCAGATCCGCGCGGGTGAGCTGGGCGTACTCCGGGCCGGGGTGCCACCGGAGACGCCCGCTGTGACGCTGCGTTCGCTGTTGGACGGGCTCACCGACCGGGCACCCGGCCTGGACGTGGAGCTGCACGAGCTGACCACTGCCGAGCAGGTACGGATGCTCGCCGAGCGGACCCTGGACGTGGGGCTCGTGCATCACCCGGTGGCGGCGGACGGGCTGCGCTTCGGCGCCCCGGTCGACGTACCCCTGGGGGTGTTGCTGCCGCGCACCTCGCCGCTGGCCCGCGGCCGTGCGGTGCCGCTGGCATCGCTGGCCGGCCTGGATCTGGTGGCCGCGCCCCGCGCCACCGCCCCCGGCTGGCACGACCACCTGCTGGCGGTGTGCCGGCAGCACGGTTGGCACCCGGCGCGGGTGCGCCCGGCCCGCAACCCGGAGTTCCTCTTCGGGCTGGTGCTGGCCGGAGGAGGGGTGGCGGTGGAACCGGCGGCGGTGGCCCGGCGCGAACCCCGGA
>NZ_QGSZ01000315.1 GCF_003857055.1 Micromonospora inaquosa
GGTCGATGCGCCACGGGGGGTGGTGGCGGGGGCGAATCGATTCGCAGCGAATCGTATGACCTTTGTTTTATTCATGTCAATGAATGCGGGCGCGGGGCGATGCGCTGGCCGTTCGGCGGACGGCCAGCGCATCACCTCCCCCGGGACACCTACCGCCCCAGGAGCCGCCACGTCTGGTTCAACGGGCTGCCCTGGTTGGCCGCCCGGCAGGGCCACTGGTGGACCTGCGCGCCGGCCGCGGTGGAGACCGCATTGACATCGACACACTTGCCACTGTGCCGAGCGATGAGCTGGTAGTCGTGCGAGTCGTTGCCCCCGTAGGTCACCTTGCGCAACGTGAACTGCTGGTTGAGGCCGTTCAGGCAGGTCCACTGGTGCACCGCCGCGCCGTCGGCGGTGGACACGCCGCTGACGTCGAGGCACTTGCCGCTCTGCTGGTTGACCACGGTGTAGGTGTTGGCCACGCCGGCCACCGGCCGGAAGTTCCAGAGCTGCTGGTCACCACCGTCGCAGTAGTTCTGCTGCTGAACGTTGCCGTCGGCGGTGCTCAGGCCGGCATTGTTCAGGCACTGCTGGGAGTGCTGGGCCACCGCCACCGACTGGAACCCACCGTCCGAGGGGGGCAGCAGTGTGACCGCGTAGGTGTCGGTCTGGTTGCCATACGGCAGAGTCACGGTGGCGTTGTTGTTGGACACCGCGACCACGCTGTTCGAGACCGTGATCGGCCCAGCCACGGCGCCGCCGCCGTTGTGCGGGATGCGTTGGGTGACGACCCGGACCTGGTTGTTCTGCACGATGCCGCTGGTGGTGTCCAGCCGTTGCAGGTTGACGGTCAGGTTCCCGGTGGTACGACCACCGCCGATGAGGACCTTCGCCACCCCTGCCGTCTTCGTGGCGTACGCGTCGTACGACTGGCTGGGGGTCACCGCGACGATCTCCCCGACCTGGGAGGCGTAGAAGCGGTAGTTCCACCACTCCCCCTTGGGCTGGTGCTGGCCGGCCGAGTTACGGATCAACAGGTTGCCGAGGTCGTTGTGCAGGCTGCCGCCGCTGGCCCAGTTCGCCCGCAGGCCGTCGGCGCGGGCCCGCTCCAGACGCGCGATGTACCAGGCGCCGTCGGCCGGGTTCTGCTCGTCGGGCGCGCCGTACTCGTTGATCTGGTACGGACGCGGGTGGGCGATACCGCGCGGGTCGAGGGTGGCGTTGGCGGCGTTGACGTTCGCGACCGGGTCACCGGGCAGCGAGTGCCAGCTGATGATGTCCGGCACGGTGTTGGTCGAGCGGACGAAGTCCAGGTACTGGTTCCAGAAGGCGTGCGTGGTCGACGGTACGCAGGCGCAGCTCGGGCCGACGATGAGCTGGCTGGGGAACTCCGCCCGGATGCGCTGGTAGGTCCGACGCCACAGTTCGAGGTACTGGGAGATCGGCCGGTTCCAGAAGATCGTGATGTTGGGCTCGTTCCAGATGTCCCACTGCACCGACAGCCCGGACGCCCGGACGTCGTTGATCAGGCGGGTCAGGAAGTTGTCGTAGTCGGTCCAGTTGCCGTTGTCACCGGGGAAGCGGGAGATTCCGGCACCGTCGGCGCCCCACAGGTCGTGCGGCAGGATGATGAACTTCCCGCCGAGGGCGGTGGTGCGACGTGCCTGGGCGAGGGTGGAGTTCCAGCGACGGTCGTAGGTTCCGCCGACCCAGCCACTCCCGGGAAGCTGCGCGCCGCCGGCGCGCATGTACTGGAACTTGACGTCCCGGTAGAAGTGGTCGGCGGGACCGCTGGCGTTCTCGGTCATGCCGTAGATCCAGCCGGATGCGCGGTAGGTCGGCGCACCGCTGGTGGCGGAGAAGTTGACGCTGATCGACTCGTCTGCGGCCTGCGCGGGGGACGAGACGACGGTGACGGCGGCAGCGGCGGCGAGCAGGCCAACGACGAGTCGGGCCGCGAACACGCGGGCTCGTCCTGACCTGCTGCGGGACGGGGTTTTCACGGGCGGCTCCTTGGTGGGGCGCGGGGGACGCTCTCCGGAGGGCAGCACTTGCGAATCGATTCGCACGGATCGTAGGACCGCGAAGTGAACGGTGTCAATGAAGTGACGACCCGATGACGGGCGTGTTGCCCAGCGATCCCCTCGGAGCGGCCGACTAGCTCTTGACCCCCGGCCATGGCCAGACCTATCTTCGGGCGAACCGATTCGTCGAATCGATTCGCCTCATGGTTGGACTGACCCAGCCCGCGACGATCAACCCACACACCCCACCTGACGATCGATTTGAAGTGAGGCACCAGATGACCGGACTCAGTCGTCGGCGGCGCCTGGCCGCCGTCGCCGTAATAGCTCTCGCCGCAGTAACAGGCAGTGCCTGCTCGTCGTCCGCCGACGACCCCACCGACGGCGGCGCCTACCTCGTCTGGGATCCGTATCCCCAGTTCGCCGACGACTCCGAGTGGGTGGCGCTGCTCAAGAAGTGCGGCACCTCCGCGGGGGTGACGGTCGAGCGAACCGGCTACGACACCACCGACCTGACCAACAAGGCGCTGCTCGCCGCCCAGCAGGGAAACTCGCCGGACGTGCTGATCGTTGACAACCCGGTCATCTCGACTCTGGCCGAGGCCGGTGCGCTCACCACCACCGACGACAACAAGCTGGACGTCTCGGCCATGGAGAAGAACCTGCTCGGCGCCGGTCAGAGCGACGGCAAGACCTACGGGGTGCCGATCGGGGCGAACACCCTCGCCCTCTACTACAACAAGGATCTGCTCACCGCCGCCGGCGTCGACCCCGCCACCGTCAACGACTGGACGTCACTGACCACGGCACTGACCAAGGTCAAGGCGAAGGGAAAGAAGGGCATCACCTTCTCCGCGATCGGCACCGAGGAGGGCAGCTTCCAGTTCCTGCCCTGGTTCTGGGGGTCGGGCGCCCAACTGACCAGCCTGGACTCGCCGCAGGCGGTGTCCGCGCTGACGCTCTGGACCGACTGGCTCAAGCAGGGCCACGCCCCGAACTCCGTCATCAACAACACCCAGACCACGAGCTGGCAGGAGTTCGCCACCGGCGACTACGCGTTCGCCGAGAACGGCACCTGGCAGTTGGCCAACGCGGAGAAGCTCGACTTCTCGTACGGCACGATCCCGATTCCGGCCAGCGCGGGCGGCCCGGCCCCGGCGCCCACCGGCGGTGAGTTCGTCTCCATCCCGGTGCAGAAGAACACCGGCCGGTACGAGACGTCGCAGAAGCTCGTCACGTGTCTGACCAGCGCCGACAACCTCCTCACCACGGACACCACACTCTCCTACGTCGCGCCCGTCGCCGCCGTACAGGAGCGACAGGCGACCGCGGACCCGAAGCTCAAGGTCTGGGTGGAGGCGGTCCGGGCAGCCAAGGGCCGCACCGGCGACAACCTCGGCACGAAGTACCCGAAGATCTCCGAATCCCTGTGGACCGCTGTGCAGTCGGCACTCAGCGGTGGGAAGTCGCCACAGGAGGCGCTGACCGCCGCGCAGGCCGCGGCCACGACCCGGTAAGCGATCCGAACCGACACGATGCGCTCCACGACAGAGACCTCCGCTGCCGTACGAGACCAGGGTGGGGCGGCGTCCGCCGCCCCACCCGGGCCTCCCCCGTCCCGTGCCCGCCGGCCCAACCGATGGTTGGCGTGGGGCTTCCTGGCACCCGTGACCATCTACCTGGCGGCCTTCTACGCCTACCCGCTCTACCGCAACGTCGAGTTGAGCCTGCGGGAGTACACCGTCCGCTCGTTCGTGCAGGGCGGGGCGCCCTTCGCCGGCCTCGACAACTACCGGACGGTCCTGGCCGACCCGGCATTCTGGCCGACGCTGACGCACACAGTGGTCTTCACCGTGGCCTCGCTCGCCTTCCAGTTCACCATCGGCATGGCGCTGGCTCTCTTCTTCCACCAGCACTTCCCGCTGTCACGCACGCTGCGGGCGCTGATCCTCGTACCGTGGCTGTTGCCATTGATCGTCTCCGCGTCGACCTGGTCGTGGCTGCTCAACAGCGACTCGGGGCTGGTCAACGCGGCGCTCGGCGTCGTCAGGGTCGACCCGGTCAACTGGCTCACCTCGCCGGGCTGGTCGCTCACTTCGGTGATCATCGCGAACGTCTGGATCGGCATCCCGTTCAACCTGGTGGTGCTCTACAGCGGCCTGCAGGCGATCCCGGCAGAGATGTACGAGGCGTCTGCGCTCGACGGCGCGACAGGGTGGCAACGGTTCTGGGGCATCACCTTCCCGCTGCTGCGTCCCGTCTCCGCGATCACGCTGCTGCTGGGGTTGATCTACACGCTGAAGGTCTTCGACATCATCTGGATCATGACCAGGGGTGGTCCGACCAGCTCCTCCGCCACCCTCGCCACCTGGTCGTACCGGCTCGGCTTCGGCAACCTGCTGCCCGAGTTCGGCCCGGGCGCGGCCATCGGCAACCTGCTCATCGTGCTGGCTCTGATCGCCGGCCTCGTCTACATCCGGATCGAGCGGAGGCAGCAGCTGCGATGACCACCTCGACGCCTCGGGCCTGGTGGAAGACCGGCATCGGCCTGGTGCTGACCGGGCTGATGCTGTTCCCCGTCTACTGGATGATCAACGTGTCCTTCACCCGGGACCAGGACATGCGGGCCACACCCCCGCACCTGTTTCCCACCAACGGCACCCTGGACGGCTACCGGGCGGTGCTCGACCAGCAACTGCCGTACCTCGGCACCAGCTTCCTGGTCGGCCTCGGCACGGTGGCGCTGACCGTGGCACTGGCCGCCCCCGCCGGCTACGCGCTGGCGAAGCTCCGGCCACCCGGCGGGCCGGCGCTGAGCTTCGTGCTGCTGATCGCGCAGATGATCCCGGGAATCATCATGGCGATGGGCTTCTACGCCATCTTCCTCACTCTCGGCGTCCTGAACACGCTGCCCGGCCTGATCCTGGCCGACACCACGCTCGCGGTGCCGTTCGGCGTCCTGATCTTCACCGCCTTCATGTCCGGCATCCCCGACGAACTGTTGCAGGCCGCCGTGGTCGACGGCGCCGGTCGGCTGCGGACCTTCTGGTCGGTAGTGCTGCCGGTCAGCCGCAACTCGATCGTCACTGTGTCGCTCTTCGCGTTCCTGTGGTCCTGGTCGGACTTCATCTTCGCCTCGACCCTGGCCGGCGGCGGCGACCACCAGCCGATCACCCTCGGCATCTACCACTACATCGGCAACAACAACCAGCAGTGGAACGCCATCATGGCCACCGCCGTCGTCGCCTCGATCCCCGCCGCCGTGCTGCTGATCCTGGCCCAGCGCTACGTCTCGATGGGCGTGACCGCCGGCGCCGTCAAGGACTGACCATCCGCGGCGGTCGAGGATGACCACCCGCACCACAGAAAGGCACCCGCCACCCATGACCGTCGCCCCGTCCGGTCCGGAGTTCGGAATCCAGGACATCCCGTTCAGCTACCGAGGATCCTGGTTCAACATCTCCCCGGTGGTAGCCGAGAAGACGTACGCCGACGATCTGCACCTGGTCTCCCACCAGACCGGGCTGCACCCCGTACTGCGGCTCACCCCCACGGTCGCCGGGACCACCGTCGTCGCCACACCCGCCGTGCTGACCTGGCGCGACGGTGCCGACCGGATCGAGGCCGTCTACGACGGGCCGGACACCCTGCGGATCCGGGGACACCGGCTCGGCCTGCGGGTGGCCGCGGCCGCGCACACCCTCACCCCGTTCAGCGGCACCTACCTGTACGCCGACCCGGTCGACGGATCACACGTCTTCACCTCGTACGAGACCGGTCGCCGCTACCGGGTCACGGTGCTCTCCGGCGCTCTGCTGCGGACCGACGGCGTGCAGGCGCTGCGCACCGCCGACCGGTCCCTGGACCTGCCCGGCGACCAGCCCTGGGAGATCGCGATCGAGGAGTACGCCACTGCTCGCCGCCCGTACTCCGGATCCGTCACGTTCGAGCAGTTGTGCCGGGACCGGATCGCGGAGTTCACCGCGTTCGTCGACGCGATCGCGCCGTGGCGTGGTGCGGAGACCCCGGCCGCCGATCTGGCCGCGTACGTCCTGTGGTCGGCCACTGTCGCACCGGCGGGCTTCGTCACCCGACCGGCCGTCCTGATGTCCAAGCACTGGATGGACAAGGTGTGGAGCTGGGACCACTGTTTCAACGCGATCGCCCTGGCGGAAGGCGAGCCGGAGCTGGCCTGGCACCAGTTCCAGCTGCCCTTCGACCACCAGGACGAGGCCGGCGCCCTCCCCGACTCGGTCACCCACTCCGAGGTCCTGCACAACTACGTCAAGCCGCCCATCCACGGCTGGGCCCTCCGTCACCTGCGCCGACGCCTTCCCCAGCCGCCCAGCCGGGCGGCACTGGCGCAGACCTACGACCGGCTTGCCCGCTGGACCGGGTTCTGGCTCGACGCGCGGCGCGCACGCGGCCACGACCTGCCGCACTACCAGCACGGCAACGACAGCGGCTGGGACAACGCCACCACCTTCGACGACAACCGGGTCCTTGAGACGGCCGACCTCGCCGCGTTCCTGGTCTCGCAACTCCGCTGTCTCGCCGACCTCGCCACCGAGCTGGGTGAGCCGGCGACCCGCTGGTCCCGGGAGGCTGACCGGATCCACCGGGCCATGCTGCGCGACCTGTGGGACGGCGAGCGCTTCTGCGCCCGTGACCCCCACACCGGGCACCGGCGGAGCAGCCGCAGTCTGCTCGACCTGATGCCCGTCGCACTCGGTGCCGACCTGCCGGGCCCGGTCGCCGCCGCGCTGGCGCGAGGCGTCGAAGCCCACCTGACCACGCACGGGCTGGCCACCGAGCCCACGGACTCGGCCCACTACCTCGCCGACGGCTACTGGCGGGGCCCGATCTGGGCACCCTCCACCGTGCTGGTGGAGGACGGCCTGCGCCGGGCCGGGCAGACCAGGCTCGCCGATGAGGTCAGTCGACGATTTCTCGCGTTGTGCGAGAAGTCCGGCTTCGCGGAGAACTTCGACGCCGAGACCGGCACCGGGCTTCGGGACCGCGCGTACACCTGGACGGCCAGCAGCTATCTCATCCTCGCCGCCGCTTCGGAGGAACGGCGGGTCAGGGGCGGGTAGCCGGCCCGGATCAGTGGGCCCGGACCGGACCGGTGCTGGAACGCAACGAGATGGGCGGGCTGTACAGGCGGTGTCGCGGCACGGCGTCGGGAGCCCCGATGATCTCCAGCAAGAGGGCCACCGCCTCGGCGCCCATCTCGACCATCGGCACATCGGCGGCGGTCAGCGGGGGGCGGAAGTCTTCCGCCCAGTGCTGCGCGGCGACTCCGGTGACGGAGAAGTCGCGTGGCACTGACAACCCGGCGCCGGTCAGCGCGCGCTGCATCCCGGGCAGTGCGGCCTCGTTGATGGTGGCCACCGCCGTGACCTCCGGGTGCGTCGCGAGCAGCTGCTCCATGCACGCCTCGCCGGAGGCGGTGTCGTCGCCGCTGCAGACCTCCACGCCGGTCAACCCCCGCTCCAGCGCCGCCGTTCGAAAGCCGTCCAGCGCGCGATGGCTGGGGCCGTATCCGGCGGCCACCAACTCCGCGGAACGGTTCACGAGTGCCACCTGCCGGTGCCCGAGGTCGGCCAGGTGCTGCACGCACCGGGCGATCAGCCCGGCGTAGTCGATGTCGATCCAGCTCATCCCGTGCGGCTCGGCGGTGCGACCGATCGTGACGAACGGCAGCCCGGCGTTGGTCAACCGGGTAACCCGGTCGTCCGCCAACCGGATCTCCATCAGGATCACGCCGTCCACCCGACGCCCGGTGACGATCCGTTCGAAGGACCGGTCATGGTCGCCACCGGAGGGGGACAGCAGCACATCGAGGTCGTGGCGGGCGGCCGCCTCGACGACGCTGGCGACGAAGCCCAGCTGCATGTCGGTCAATCGTTGGCTTGCCGGCGGGATGACCAGCCCGAGGGTGCGGGTGCGCCCCTCTTTCAGCGCACGGGCGCTGGCGTTCGGCCGGTAGTTCAGCTCGTCGATGACCGACTGGATTCGTTGCCGGGTTCCCTCCGAGACGCTGCGTTTCCCGCTGAGCACGTAGGAGACGGTGCTGCGGGACACCCCCGCCCGACGAGCGATCTCCCCGATGTTCATCAATCGCCCTCGAATCGATTCTTGCCCCGACACGGGGACGCACCTTGCTCCGCCGACCAGCATATCCGTCCTCAGGCTCATCGATCGATGACCAACGCGTGCCAACTAGCGCTAATAGATGGACGGCTATTAATGTCACAGGTATGACGTGTGACGTCAATTCCACCGCCACACCCCATCCCCCACTGGAAAGGATCCGATGAATGTGAAGAGAAAGCTGGGCCGCCTGATGGCCGCCGCAGCGACGCTGCTGGCCCTGACCGTCACCGCTGGCGTCTATGTGGTCTCGGACGCTCCGGGCGTCGCCCATGCCGCCGGCACTGGCCCATGTGACATCTACGCCTCCGGCGGCACGCCGTGCGTGGCCGCGCACAGCACCACCCGCGCACTGTATGGCGCGTACAACGGCCCGCTTTACCAGGTCCGACGATCGTCGGACAACACCACGCGCGACGTCGGCGTGCTCAGCGAGGGTGGCTACGCCAACGCCGCCACCCAGGACTCGTTCTGCGCCAACACCAACTGCGTCATCACGATCATCTACGACCAGTCCGGCCGCAACAACCGGCTCACCCAGGCGCCGCCCGGCGGCTTCGCCGGCCCCGCGCCCGGCGGTTGGGACAACCTCGCCGACGCGAAGGCGGCGCCGGTCACCGTCGGCGGCCAGAAGGCGTACGGCGTCTACATCGCCCCCGGCACCGGCTACCGCAACAACAACACCAACGGTGTCGCGACCGGCGACCAGCCCGAGGGCATCTACGCGGTCGTCGACGGCACGCACTACAACCAGTGGTGCTGCTTCGACTACGGCAACGCCCAGACCAACAGCCTCGCCGACGAACGCGCCATCATGGAGACCGTCTACTTCGGCGCCAACAAGCAGTGGGGCTACGGCGCGGGGGCCGGCCCCTGGATCATGGCTGACCTGGAGTGGGGGCTGTTCTCCGGTGTGAACGCGGGCTACAACAACATCGCGTCCATCAACCACCGCTTCGTCACGGCGATGGTCAAGGGCGAGCCGAACCACTGGGCGATCCGGGGCGGAAACGCCCAGTCGGGCAGCCTGACGACCTACTTCGACGGGCCACGCCCCAACGGCTACCACCCGATGAAGAAGGAAGGGGCCATCCTGCTCGGCATCGGCGGTGACAACAGCATCACCGGTCGCGGCACCTTCTTCGAGGGCGTACTGACCTCCGGTTACCCGACGGCGGCCACCGAGAACGCCGTCCAGGCCAACATCAACGCCGCCGCCTACGCACCGGCCGGAGGCAGCAACCCGTCGCAGAATGTCCAGGTCGTCGGCGGCCAGTCCGGCCGCTGCGTCGACGTACCGAACGGCACCACCACCAACGGCACCCAGGTCCAACTCTGGGACTGCATCAGCAACAGCACCGCGCAGCGCTGGACCTACACCGCCGCCAAACAACTCCAGGTGTACGGCAACAAGTGTCTCGACGCCAACGGTCAGGGCACCACCAACGGCACCCAGGCCATCATCTGGGACTGCCACGGCGGCACCAACCAGCAGTGGAACCTCAACTCCAACGGCACCGTCACCGGCGTCCAGTCCGGGCTCTGCCTGGACGCCAACGGCGCCGCCACCGCCAACGGCACCAAGCTCATCCTCTGGGCCTGCAACGGGGGCACCAACCAGCAGTGGTCCACCCGCGGCTGACCCCACGCACGATCGAACGGTCGTGCCGCCCCCGTGAGCCGATCGGGGGCGGCACGACCGGCGACGTCTCACACCGATGACGCCCCGCCACGCCGGGACATCGTTGCTTCATGCATCGCGGTGCGATATATATCGTCCATGGACATCAGTGAGCAGACGTTCCTGATCCTCTCCGCCCTCGCCGACCAACCCCGGCACGGCTACGCAGTGGTGACGGAGGTCGACCAGATGACCGACGGCAGGATCCGGTTACGCGCCGGCACCCTCTACGGAGCCCTTGACCGCCTCGTCGCCCAAGGGCTCATCGCCCCCGACCACGACGAGGTGGAGAAGGGTCGGCTGCGCCGTTTCTACAAACTGACCGACGCAGGTGCGGACGCCATCCGCGCTGAAAGCAGGCGGATGGCCGACGCGGTCCGGCTCGCCGAGGAGCGCCTCAACAAACGTGCCGCCCGCAACGCTCCGCGTCTTGGGACCATCGGATGAGCCCGGGCATGAGCACTCTGGAGCGGCGATATCGACGGCTGCTGCGCCTGCTGCCAGCCGCGCACCGCACCGCCCGCGGCGAGGAACTGCTCGGACTGCTGCTGGACCTCGACCACGGCCGCCGACACCCGAGCCGGCACGAGACCCTGAACATCATCGCCCTGGCGATCCGACTGAGACTCACCACGCCCGTCACCACCACAGCCCTCACCACCGGCCTCAGTGCCCTTCTCGTCGCCGCCGGCACCCAGCCCGCCGGTCAGACGCTGGACCTGTTCACCGGCGCCGTCCTCGCCACCGACATGCCGACCATCATCGCTAGCTGGCCGCAGATAGTCGTTCTCGGCCTGCTGCCCCTCGCACCGCTGATCGCCTGGCTGTGCGGCGCGGCCCGGACCGCCCTCACCCTGCAGGCAATATTCCTGACGGCCACCGTCGGTTGGTTCGTCATCGATGGCTTCAACGGCGCCGGCATGGGCACCAACCTCGGCCAACAGCTCTTCGCATTCGCCGTACCGGCCTCGATCCTCGTCCTGCTCGTGATCGCCGGCCGCGAGCGGTGGACCGCACCCCGGCCGCGCCTGTTCTGGTGGGCCCTCGTCCCGCTCGGGATCCTCGCCTGGAAAGGCACCGGAGAATGGGGACGCCACGGCGTCTACGTTCTCGACGCCGTGCCGACGGTCCTTGGGATCCTCGCCGCCGCCACCGCCGCTGTCGTCGCCGCCTTCGTGGTCCGCCGCCACCGGCCCGCCGTCATCGTCGGCGTCGGACTCACCGGCTTCCTGGCCGGATGGCTCATCCCCGACCCGCTTCTCGTCAACACGGCGATGCGGCACTTCGACGGTCAGCCGCTACCACTGGCAATCCTCATCACGGTGATCGCTACCACCATTACTGGCATCAATCACCTCGCCCGCCGCCACAAGCCCGAGGTGCGGTTGCTACCCCCGATGGACCCGTGATGTGCTGAGCACCAGCTTTGGGTCAGACAAGCGGCGACCGCGGCAGAACCCGGTCCGCTACGGTCGCCGGATCGCGCCGGATCACCGCCGCCACCTCGCGCAGGTCATCGTTCAGCTGGTGATCGCGTTCCGACAGCTGGTGCAGATGCGCCTGGGGAATGACCGCCGCGTACCGATCGGCGTGTGACGGTGGCACCGTGTCGTCCCGGAGGCCGTGGAACACGTGCACCGGCACCCCGCGCGACAGCCTCGCGCCGAGGTCGGGCGGAAACTCGAACTCGTCGCCGGCCCAGCCCCCGGTGCCGACAAACGGGGCGGCGATCAGCACGATCGCGCCGAGCGCCCGCTCCGGTGGCTGCTCGGCGAGCGTCTGGACGAGGATCGTCCCGCCCACCGAGTGGCCCACGACGACCGCCCCGTCGGCCAGGGCCGCGAGCTCCCGCCGGATGGCCGCGCTCCAGGTGGCGTAGCTCGGGTCGGCCTCGTCGGGCATCAGCGGATAGCGGATCTCGTACCCGTCCCCGAGCGCACGGCGCAAGCTGTCGACCAGCTTGTTGTCCCATTCGTCGTGTACGCCGGCACCGGCTCCCTGAATCACCAGGATCTGCGGGACTCCGTCACTCGCCACGCTGGTGTGGTGCCCGACCCACGGGTGTCACAAACAGGCGAACGCCTGGCACCTGCGCCGGGTAGGTTTCGGGGCCGGGCGAAGAGCGGGGGTCGCATGGTCAGGGGTTGGCACGGCTGGTTCGGTACGTTCAACGGCGTCGTCCTCATCACGATGGTCGTGCTGCCGTTGGCCGCGCTGGCGGTCTGGGCCCTGACGCGCCGCCGACGCCCCGCCGGCTCCACCTCGGCCTGGCGGACGTCGCTGGCCGACGTCGGCATCGTCTACGGCACGGTGCCGTGGGTATGGATGATCATGTTGCCGGGTGACCAGGCCGGCGCGGTGGCCGGTCGGGTGACCCTGGTGCCGCTGCGCGACCTGCTCACGATCTTTTCCGACGGGGGGCCGCTGACGGCGACGGTCCAGGTCGTCGGCAACCTGCTGGTCTTCGCGGCCCTGGGTTTCTTCGCCCCGCTGCGGTTCCCGGCGCTGGCGTCGATACCGCGAATCCTGGCCCTCGCGGCCGGCTGCTCGATCCTGGTCGAGACGGCCCAGTACGTCCTGCGGCTGGACCGGGTGTCGTCGGTGGACGACGTCCTGCTCAACGCCGCCGGCGCCGGGCTGGCGGCGCTTTCGTCCCGCCGATGGTGGCGGGCCACGCCCGATGCGTCAACGGATCGCCGACCTCAACCAGCCCCGGCAGCCGGACGCTGAGCGCCGGAGACTGGTGGCCCACGGGCAGAGGTCGACCCGATCGACCGCGGACGAAGCGCAGCTGCCACCCGGCTACCATCCGCTGGTGATCGAGGAACTGATCAGGAGAGCGGCGGGCGAGGACGACGACGCGATCGAGGAGTTGACCGAGATCGGTGCGGCCGATCCGCAGAGACTGTCGCCGCACCATGGGAGCCTGCTCGACCTCGATCTGCTGTGGCCGGCGACGTTGTACCGGGCGGCGAACGCCGACGTGGTCAGCCGGGTCATCGAGCAGATCGACGGCGGGCGGACGCCGGACCGGCTCAACCATCTGCTCCTCATCCTGGCCCACAGCACGCATCCGCTCGCCGAGCACGCCCTGCGTCGCTGGTCGACGCGGCCGCCGGCCGGTGCGGACGGCCTGCACGTGGGTGTGCTGAGCTATGCGGTCGAGGGCGGTTGGACGATCGGCCCGGACGGCAACCGCCGGGACCTGTGCGCTGACCTCGCGTACCGGTGGGTCATGCGGGACGGGCCCGCGCCGGCCGACCGACCCGCCTGCCCCTGGTGTGCGTCACCCCTCTGGGTCGCCGCCGACCTGGACACCACCGACCCCACGATCCGCGCCGCGCTGGCACACACCGGCTGGTCCGGCCGCCTGGTCATCGAGACCTGCCACTTCTGCGCCTGCTACACGACGTTGTACAGCCGGGTCACGCCGTCCGGCGCCACCGACTGGTGGGCTGGCAACACCCGTCCGAGCTACCTGGGCGGTGACGCCGGACCGGAGGACCCGCCGACGCTGCTCCCGGTTCCGGGGCCGGCCCTGGCGAGCCCGTACCAGGCCAGCGCCTGGAATCAGGGTGGCTCGACCCTGGGCGGCCGGCCCGACTGGATCCAGGACGCCGAGCACGCCGACTGCCCCGGCTGCGGGGAGCCGATGGACTACCTGGGCCTGATCGCGGGTGCCGACCTGGACGAGGTCGGCGAGGGCGCCCACTACCTGCACCTGCACCAGCCGTGCGGGTTCGCCGCGGTCAACTACCAGCAGAGCTGACCGCGGGTCGGCCTCGACGGCCAGCGCGTCGAACGGCAGGTCGTCCTGCCCCACCTCACCGAGGTCGATCTCGCGGAGCCGGTCGAGATAGGTGATCACCTCCGGTGGGAGCGCCAGACGGTCCCCGGCGGCGAGTTGCGCGATCTGCTGACGGCTGGCCTCCAGCCGGGCGATCTCGTCGCCCAACTGCCTGTCGCTGGGTTGGTCAAGCCGGCCGGCGCGTGAGCGACCCTCACTCTTCACTCCGATGTCACCGCCCGCTCCCACGGGTGACGTGTCGCTGTCCGCCCGCAGGAGTTGGCTGCCAGTCGTCGCGCTTGCCTTGACCAGGAGTTGATCACGTGCCTTCCTCACGTCGTACCTTCCTCGCCAGCGGCGCCGCCGCCGGCGTCGGCCTTGCCGTCGCGGGCGGCCTGCCGTCCCTGGCCCAGGCCAGCCCGGCCCGGCCGCACCCGCCGGTGAAGCCCGGTAACGCGCCCTTCCCGCCGCTCGTGGACGACCCCAAGGGTGTCCTGGCCCTGCCCAAGGGCTTCAGCTACACCGTGATCACCCGGACCGGCGTCACCCGGCTCGACCGCGGCCAGGGCGTGACCCCGTCGGACCACGACGGCATGGCCGTCTACGACGCCGGCCACGGCCGGTACACCCTGATCCAGAACCACGAGATCGACCCGGGCGCCGAATTCGGTGTGCCGCACGTCAAGGGGACGGTCTACGACGCGGGCGCCGTCGACGCCGGCGGTTGCACCGTGATCAAGACCGACCTCGCGGGCCGCAACCTGGGTGAGTTCGTGGCGCTCTCCGGCACCATCTCCAACTGCGCCGGCGGGCCGACCCCCTGGGGTACCTGGCTCACCTGCGAGGAAACCGAGGACCGGGCCGGCGACACGTGGGAAGAGGACGGCCGGTCCGGCGTCTACCAGAAGGACCACGGCTACGTCTTCGAGGTGTGGGCCGACGGCAGCGCCGACCCGAAGCCGATCAAGTGCCTGGGCCGCTACTCCCACGAGGCCCTGGCCGTCGACAAGGACCGCACCCGGATCTACCTCTCCGAGGACGCCGACGCGCCCAACGGCCTCTTCTACCGCTGGACCGCGCCGCACGGCGTCAAGCTGGGCCCCGGTGTGCTCACCCGCCTCGCGCCGAACGCCGGTGTCCTCGCCGCGATGCAGATCATCATGGATGACGGTTCGGTGCTGCCGGACGTCGCATACCTGACCTCCGCGCAGTTGGGCCGCCCCTTCCCGGTCCGCTGGATCGAGGTGCCGGACCGCGACGCGCGCACCACGTCGGTGCGTGAGCAGTTCGCCGACGGCCAGGTCACCCGCGGCCGCAAGTTCGAGGGCGTGTGGGCCACCGACGAGGGCGTGTACGTGGTCAACTCGTACGCCTGGGACGAGGGTGACCTGCCGGCGGACGCCGCGCCGCACGACGGAATGGTGTGGTTCTACAACTACAGGGACCAGACCATCCAGCTGGTGACGTACTTCCCGCACCAGACCCAGTCCGAGGAGGGTGCGGCGGTCAAGTACACCGACCTCACCTTCGACGGCCCGGACAACGTGACGGTCACCCCGTGGGGCAGCCTCGTACTCGCCGAGGACGGTACGGGCGCCTCGCACGTGCTCAGCACGACCCCGGGTGGCCCCACGTACGCGATCGCCCGCAACCAGCTCAACGACTCGGAGTTCTGCGGGCCGACCTTCAGCGCGGACGGCAAGGTGCTCTTCGTCAACATGCAGGACCCGGGCCTCACCCTGGCCATCACCGGGCCGTGGGAGAAGTACCTGGGCTGACCGAGCCCGAACGTGGGGGGCCAGGCACCCGCCTGACCCCCCACCAGGTTCGGCCGCCCGCCCAGCAGACGCGCGGCAACGCGAGCCGGTCCTGCTGGGGGCGTCGCCCACTCAGTCGAGGCAGAACTCGTTGCCCTCGACGTCCTGCATGTTGAGGCACGACTCGTTCTCGCCGTCGGCGAGCAACAGCTGCCCGCGGACCGCGCCGAGCGGGACCAGTCGCGCACACTCGGCCTCAAGAGCGGCCAGGCGCTCTTCGCCCACGAGCCCGGTGCCGACCCGCACGTCGAGATGCACCCGGTTCTTGACGACCTTGCCCTCGGGCACCCGCTGGAAATAGAGTCGCGGACCCACCCCCGAGGGATCACTGCACGCGAACCACGAACCCGCCTCGCGATCGACATCCTCCCAGGCGGCGAATCCCTCCGGTGGCGGCGGCGGGACGTACCCCAACGCCTCACACCAGAAACGACCGACGCGCACGGGATCGGCGCAGTCGAAGGTCACTTGAAACTGTTTGACCGACATCCGTTCACTTTATGGGTCGTGCTGCCGCCGCTGTCTCCGTACCCCGGTGTGTTACGAGGCGGGGGGGGTGACACGCCCGCGTTTGCTGGTGGCGGGCGGCCTTTGGCGCGAGCGCCCGCGAGCACCTCAATCCACCTTGGTGAGAAGTGGTTTCCCCTTTTCGACGGCGTACGTGGCCAGTTCGACAGCGATACCGTCGCCCCCGGGTGGAAGTGCGTGAACGGTGGCGAATCCGGCGTGAACTCCACCCGGGTCTGAATGACCTCCCGCCCGGGAATGCTGAGGTCGTGCCGTTGCAGGTCGATCCGCCACAGCCCCGGCGCTGACTCCACCGCCGTGGGGCTGATCCCCGCAGGTCGGTCCTTGGTGCTCATGACAGCCTCCTGTAAGTCGTCGGGCCGACAAGGGCTGCTCCGCTGTGGCCCGTGACAGCTCAACGACCTCGCAGCAGCCCTCGTTCGGTCAGGTGGGCGCGCAACGTCTCGACATCCTCGGCGGACATCAGCCAGCGGGGGATCACGGTCGCCGGCATCCGACCGACGTAAACGACCCAGAACTCTCCGACGTCGCGCACCTGGTCGACCCCGTCCCAGGCGATGCCAGCGGATTCGGAGCCACTGCGCATCATGATGTTGTCATCGGTGATGTCGTAGGCGCCCGCGACGGCGTAGCGACCGGAGCGGCGTCGGGCGCGCGCCAGCACCCACGGCCGGTACAGCATCGACAGCACGCCGGCCACGACCAGCGCGGTCCACAACGGTGAACTCCGCTCGCCCCACCCGAACCCCCGCGAGACGACGAGGCCGATGGCCCCGACCGCCGTGAGCAACGCTCCGATATAGCCGAATCTGCGTAGCCGGACGTTGCCGAGCGCGGCGGCAGCCCGGCCCGGGTAGGCGGGATCGGCGGGGACGTCGAAGCGGATGTGCACGCCAGAACGATAGTGCCCTCGTCCGCCCCTGGTAGCGCCTTACCCCGCCCTGCTCGTGACGAGGCCGTGCGCGTCGCGGTGCGGCAATCTGGTGAGGTGAAGTTCCATGAGCCCGCCGACGACGTCCGAACCCCCCGGGCCCAGGCCGGGTCCAGCCCGCAACACCTCCTGACGACGCTGCTCGGCGAGTACCTCGACTCCGCGGAGGCCGACCTGCCGTCGATGGCGGTCATCGCGATGCTGCGCGAGTTCGGGGTCAGCGAGCCCAGTGCCCGTGCCACGCTGTCCCGGCTGGTCAAGCGTGGCCTCATCGCCGCGCGGGGGAACCGACGGCCGCCGGTTTACCACCTCACGCCGCAGGCGATCGCCAAGCACCGCTCCCGGATGCAGCACTTCCTGAACTTCGGCGCCCACCCGGCGCCCTGGACCGGCGAGTGGCTGCTGGCGTCCTTCTCCCTTCCGAGTTCCGGCCAGGCGTCCCGTCATGCGTTGCGCAGGTCGTTGAGCGCACTGGGCTTCGTGGGCCTGTACGACAGCGTGTGGATCCGGCCGGGGTCTGACGCCGCGCCGGTGAAGGAGGCGCTGCGTGCGTTGCTGCACCACGTCGAGGGTGCCCGGTGGTCGGTCCTGCACGCCCGGTTCGACGAGGAGACCGGGCCACACGGTCCGGCCGCCGCGTACGACCTGACCGCTCTCGCCTCGGCGTACTCGAGCTTCGTTCAGCGGTACGCGGAGCTGCGGGTGGCCGCGCGCAACGGGGAGGTGGACGGGGCCCGGGCGCTGGTGGCGCGCACCTCGGCCATGGACTCCTGGCGGAAGTTCGCGGACGTCGACCCGGACCTGCCGGCGCATCTGCTACCGAAGCCCTGGCCTCGCCAGGAGGCCAGGGAGACCTTCCTGGACATCCACACCATGCTCGGCTCGCTCGCTCAGGCGCGTCTGGTCGAGGTGACGACGCCGCACTGGCCGGAGGCCTCGTCGTGGATCACCCACTTCCAGGCGTCGAGGAACCCCTCGCGCCCGGAGCCGACCGGCGGCAGGCCACTGGTCGGCTGACCGGTCGCGGCCGGTCAGAGCGGCCCAGACATTGACACTTTTCGTTACGAGAGTGATAGTAACTGCACACAGCTCCCATCGGATCGCCTGTGGGGACCGCGGCCGGGCGGTCGCCGGCGCTGGGCGAGCGGGCAGTGGTGGCCGAGGGCACGGCCACCGCCCAGACCGCGACGCGCCCCTGTCGACCAGACCCGTGGCCAGCGCCGACCACCTTCGTCGGGGTACGGATGACACAACCATCACCCCAGGGAGCTCCACCGTGACTGTTCCTGGAGGGTTCAATGAGAAGGCGATCGAAGATCTACGCGGGCCTGGCGGCCGCCATCGTCCCGGTCACCTCCGTGATCATGGCGCTCAGCGGGACACCGGCGTCCGCCGCCATTGGCGGCTCCGGCCCCTACCCCGCCGACTACGAAACCTCGGCCACCCTTGCCAATCACACCATCTTCCGACCCCAGACGCTCCCGTCCGAACGCCTGCCCATCGTCGTGTGGGGCAACGGCGGCTGCTCGGCCAACGGCCTCTCCCAGGGCAACTTCCTCCGCGAGATCGCCTCCCACGGCTTCCTCGCCATCGCCAACGGCGCCCCGAACGGATCCGGCTCCACCACCTCCCAGATGCTCACCCAGTCCATCGACTGGGCCGTCGCGGAGAACTCCCGGCAGGGCAGCAGGTACTACAACAAGATCGACACGAGCAAGGTCGCCGTCGCCGGTTTCTCCTGCGGAGGCTTGGAGGCGTACGCCGTCTCGAACGACCCGCGCGTCACCACGACCGGCATCTTCAGCAGCGGGCTGCTGAACGACGCCGACGACTACCAGCTCCGGAGGTTGACCAAGCCGATCGCGTACTTCGTCGGCGGGCCCAGCGACATCGCCTACCCGAACGCGATGGATGACTGGGGCAAACTTCCCGCCGGCCTGCCCGCCTTCATGGGCAACCTGAACGTCGGGCACGGCGGCACCTACGACCAGACCAACGGCGGCGAGTTCGGCCGGGTGGCGACTCTCTACTTCAAGTGGCGGCTGAAGGGCGACAGCACCGCCGGCCGGAACTTCGTCGGCGCCGACTGCGGCCTGTGCCACAGCCAGTGGAGCGTCCAGCAGAAGAACCTGACGCTCGACGACGGAACACCGCCCACCACGCCAC
>NZ_QGSZ01000294.1 GCF_003857055.1 Micromonospora inaquosa
GGGGTTACGGAGAGGGTGTTGGGATCGGGGGACCGGTCCACCTTCACCGTTTCGCCGTCGCGGATCTGGCCGGCCAGGAGCGCCTTCGCCAACTGGTCGCCGATCGCGGTCTGCACCAGGCGGCGCAGCGGGCGGGCGCCGTAGATCGGGTCGTAGCCGTGCTCGGCGAGCCAGTCCCGGGCGGCATCGGTGATCTCCAGGCCCAGTCTGCGGTCGGCCAACCGCCGCCGCATCCGGTCCAACTGGATGTCGACGATGGAACGCAGGTCGTCCCCGCGCAGCGAGGCGAAGACCACGATGTCGTCCAGCCGGTTGAGGAACTCCGGCTTGAAGTGCGACCGGACCACGGCCAGCACACCCTCCCGGCGCTGCTCCTCGGCGAGCGTCAGATCGCTGATCACCGACGACCCGAGGTTGGAGGTGAGGATCAGGATCGCGTTGCGGAAGTCCACAGTGCGGCCCTGGCCGTCGGTGAGCCGGCCGTCGTCGAGCACCTGCAGCAGCACGTCGAAGACGTCCGGGTGGGCCTTCTCCACCTCGTCCAGCAGCACCACCGAGTACGGCCGTCGGCGCACCGCCTCGGTGAGCTGACCGCCCTCGTTGTAGCCGACGTAGCCGGGCGGCGCACCCACCAGGCGCGCGACCGAGTGCTTCTCGCCGTACTCGCTCATGTCGATGCGGACCATGGCCCGCTCGTCGTCGAAGAGGAACTCGGCGAGGGCCTTGGCCAGCTCCGTCTTGCCGACGCCGGTGGGGCCGAGGAACAGGAAGCTGCCGGTCGGGCGATCCGGGTCGGCGATACCGGCCCGGGCGCGGCGTACCGCGTCGGAGACCGCGCCGACAGCTTCGGCCTGGCCGACCACCCGGCCGCCCAGCGACTCCTCCATCCGCAGCAGCTTGGCCGTCTCACCCTCCAGCAGGCGGCCGGCGGGGATGCCGGTCCAGGAGGCGACCACCGCGGCGATGTCGTCCGCGCCGACCTCCTCCTTGAGCATCGCGCCATCAGCCTGGAGCTGGGCCAACTCCTCCTCGGCCTGCTTCAGCTCGACCTTCAGGGCGGGAATCCGGCCGTAGCGCAACTCGGCGGCGCGTTCCAACTCGCCGTCCCGCTCGGCACGCTCGGCCTCACCTCCGAGGCGCTCCAACTCCTCCTTGGCGGTGGAGAGCTTGGTGATGTGGTTCTTCTCCGTCTGCCAGCGCTCGGAGAGCACGGTGAGCTGCTCACGCTTGTCGGCCAACTCCTTACGGAGTCGCTCCAACCGCTCCGCGGAGGCGGCGTCCGGCTCCTTGGCCAGAGCCATCTCCTCGATCTCCAACCGGCGGACCGCCCGCTCGATCTCGTCCACCTCGACCGGACGGGAGTCGATCTCCATCCGGAGCCGGGACGCGGACTCGTCGACCAGGTCGATCGCCTTGTCGGGCAGGAACCGGTCGGTGATGTAACGGTCGGACAGTGTCGCGGCGGCGACCAGCGCGGCGTCGGTGATCCGTACGCCGTGGTGCACCTCGTAGCGCTCCTTGAGCCCACGCAGGATGCCGATGGTGTCCTCGATGGTCGGCTCACCGACCAGCACCGGCTGGAAACGGCGCTCCAGCGCGGGGTCCTTCTCGATGTGCTCGCGGTACTCGTCCAGCGTGGTGGCACCCACCATCCGCAGCTCACCACGGGCCAGCATCGGCTTGAGCATGTTGCCGGCGTCCATCGAGCCCTCGCCCTTGCCGGCGCCGACGACGGTGTGCAGCTCGTCGAGGAACGTGATGACCTGTCCGTTGGAGTTCTTGATCTCCTCCAGGACGGACTTCAGCCGCTCCTCGAACTGCCCGCGGTACTGCGCGCCGGCGACCATCGCGCCGAGATCCAGCGAGATCAGCTTCTTGTCGCGCAGTGACTCGGGCACGTCGCCGGTGACGATCCGCTGGGCCAGGCCCTCGACGATCGCGGTCTTGCCGACGCCGGGCTCGCCGATCAGCACCGGGTTGTTCTTGGTGCGCCGGGAGAGCACCTGGATGACCCGACGGATCTCGGAGTCCCGGCCGATGACCGGGTCGATCTTGCCGTCCCGGGCACTGGCGGTGAGGTCGACGCCGTACTTGGTCAGCGCCTGGTAGGTCTGCTCGGGGTCGGCGGTGGTGACCCGACGGTCCCCACCGCGAACGGTCGGGAAGGCGGCGACCAGGGCCTCCTCGGTGGCGCCGACGGCCTTCAGCGCACCGGACACCGCCCCGCCCACCCGGGCCAGGCCGGCGAGCAGGTGCTCGGTGGAGGTGTACTCGTCGCCGAGCGGCCGGGCGATCTGCTCGGCGGCGCCGATGGCGTTGACGAACTCCCGGGCCAACGTCGGTTCGGCGATGCTGGAGCCGCGGGCGGCCGGCAGGTTGTCGACCGCACGCTGGGCGGTCTGGCGCAGCTCGGTCGGGTCGGCCCCGACGGCGCGCAACAGACCGGTGGCGGTTGAGCCGTCGGTGTCCAGGAGTGACAGGAGCAGATGCCAGGACTCCACGGTGGCGTGACCACGCTGGTTGGCCAGCGCGACGGCGCCCGTGATGGTTTCGCGGCTCTTGGTGGTGAGTTTTTCGGTGTTCATGGGCTCCCCCGGATCGGCGTTGTCCATTGGGTTGGACACAACCAGAGTTGAGCGTATTCCGCTCAACCTTAGCGCGTGACGCCCATCACTCCCGGCGCCGCCACCGCCAGTCGAACTCCCCGACCGCCGGGGGCGGGCCGGGCAGCGGGTCCGCGTCCGGCACCGCCGACAGGCCGGCCAGCAGGATCGCGAGCTGCCGCCGGCGAAGTTGGCGGGTCCGCTCCGGATCGGGTACGCGCACCGCGGCGCACGCCTCCAACAACAGCCCCAGATCGGGTACGACCACGTCGGGGCGCAACCGCCCGCTCGCGTGGGCCCGGTCGACCAGGGCGGTGGCCAACTCACCGGCACGCATCGCGTCCCGACCCATCTCCTCGGTCGGGGTGAAGGTGCCGGCCAGGTGGACGGTGAGCGAGTGCACGTCGGCGTCGACCACCCGGGCCAGGAAGCCGGTGAACGCGGACCAGGCGTCCGACTCGGAGAGGGCGGCCTCGGCCTCCGCGACGTACCGGCGCAACCCGTCGTGGCAGAGCTGACGCAGCAGATCCTCCTTGCCCGCGTACCGCCGATAGAGCGCGCTGATGCCGACGCCCGCGCGTTCGGCGACGGCGGAGATCGGGGCCTTCGGGTCGTCGAGGAAGACGGCGCGGGCGGCGGTGAGGATGACCTCGTCGTTGCGGGCGGCCTGGGCGCGGCGACCGCCCAGGCCTTTGTCGGAAGTCGTTGACATGACCCCAGACTAACAGTGGAACGGATCGTTCCGCTCTGCTACTGTGATTGCAGAACGAAACATTCCGTTCCGAAGGAGTTCCGGCATGAGCGACACCACGATCCGCCCGTTCCGCGTCGAGATCCCGCAGACCGCCCTCGACGACCTGGCCGGCCGGCTGGGCAACACCAACTGGCCCGCAGACCTGCCGGCGGCGGGCGACTCGTACGGGATGGCACCGGCCGGGTGCGCGCCCTCGTCGACCGGTGGCGGGGCGAGTTCGACTGGCGCGCCGTCGAGGCCCACCTGAACGCCCACCCGCAGTTCGTCACCGAGATCGACGGCGAGCGGATCCACTTCCTGCACGTCCGGTCGTCCCGGCCGGACGCCACCGCGCTGGTGCTCACCCACGGCTGGCCCGGGTCGGTGCTGGAATACCTCGACGTGATCGCCCCACTCACCGAGCCGACCGACCCGGACGCGCCGGCCTTCCACGTGGTCATCCCGTCGCTGCCCGGCTTCGGCTTCTCCGGCCCCACCCGCAACGCCGGCTGGAACCGGTACCGCATCGCCCGCGCCTGGGCCGAGCTGATGAACCGCCTGGGGTACGACAGCTACGGCGCGGTCGGCAACGACGCCGGCTCGATGATCGCGCCGGAGCTGAGCCGGGTCGATCCGAAGCGGGTGCTCGGCGTACACGTCACCCAACTCTTCTCGTTCCCCTCCGGCGACCCGGCCGAGTTCGCCGGGCTCTCCGAGGCGGACCAGGCGGCGCTCGGGCACCTCCAGTGGTTCTACGAGAACAAGTTCTCCTTCAACCAGGTGCACAGCCAGCAGCCGCAGACCCTGGCGTTCGCGCTGGCCGACTCGCCGGTGGGGCTGCTCGCCTGGAACGCCCAACTCTTCGACGAGAGCCTGGACGCCGACTTCATCCTGGCCAACGTCGCGGTCTACTGGTTCACCGGCACGGCCGCCTCGGCGATGCGGCTCTACTGGGAGGACGCGCACGCCGGCGAGCCGCCGACCGAACCGACCACCGCTCCGACCGCGCTGGCCATGTTCCCCGGCGACTTCCAGTCCATCCGCCGCTTCGCCGAACGGGACCACGCGAACATCGTCCGGTGGACGGCCTACGAGGCGGACGCCGCCGGTCGGGGCGACGTCGGCGGCCACTACGCGGCCCACCAGGCCCCTGAGGTGCTGGTCAGCGACATCCGCGAGTTCTTCGCCAGCCTCCGGTGACCGCCAGCGCTTGATCGACTCGGGTTCCTTGAAGTCGGGGTGTCCGGACCACCAGGACACCGCGACATGATGAAAGCCGAGTCGATCACGCGCCCGCAAAGCGGATCGCTGGCACGGCCGTTTGCCCGGGGGGAGCGCACGGCCGCCGTGCCAGCACGACGCGGACGACCCGGCCGAGGAGGCCGGCTTCCTACCAGGCTTTCCACTCCCGAGTGCCCACCCGGCCAACAGGCAATGCAAAGCATTGCAGGACAAGCAGTGACCATGCTTAGCACGCGAAGTGTGGTCGACCGGCCAACCGCATGGGAAGATCTTGGGGCCTGCCAGGAGTTGCCCATGCCCCGAGTTTCGGACCGCCAAGGCAAGGGCACGTACGTGGCCGAGAAGTAGATCTAGGCGCGAAAGTGCCCCCGGCAAGGCCGGATTCGTCACCGCCGTGTCAGACCGAACTCAGCCGCGATCTTGCACTTTCTGTCCCGACATAAGGGGGCATTCCGCGCAGCTCAGCGACCGAAACTGCAAGATCGGCGCGGACGGGGCGCGTTCCTAGGAGTGACGAGACCCGGGTACTTGGGGGCGCTGGCCCCCCTTGCCGCAGCGACCGATCGCTACGGCAACGGTGTTCTGGCAAGTGACCGGATCGCCGGTGGGTGCGTCAGGGGATGTCGAGGATGATTTTCGTCCATCTGCGCTCGGCCACCAAGCCGACGCCGAGCAGGATCCCGCCGTCCCCGCCGACGGCCACGGGCGCGGCGTAGAGCTGGTGGTTCTCCACCGCCGGGTGGGGATGTCGCAACTCCCGCCAGGACCGTCCGCCGTCGTCGGTGGCGAACAGTCGCGCCGGACAGTCGTCGCCGGGCGGCGGCTCGCCACAGTTGGCGAAGAGGGCGTAGCCGTGCTCGGCGTCGACGAACTCGACGTACGGAGGGTCGTACCGCTGCGGAACGACGACCCGGACGCGGCGTACCTCTGCGACGGCGGCCGATGGAGACGGTGCGGTGACGGCCGCTCGGGACGAAGGGGTCGGCGGCTTCCGGCGGACGTCGCCGATCGAACACCCGGCCAACAGGGGTACGAGCAGCAGCAGCACCGCCCTACCTGATATCCGGCCGATCGTCTGTGCCTCCGAAGCAGTAGTCTTGCCCGCGTGCGAGTACGTGTCGAGCAGACCGCCCTACCCGGGATCGGGGTACGTCACGATCTGGTGACGGAGTCCGGACGCCGCCTGGGCGTTGTCTCCCACCGCAATGGCCGCCGTGATCTGGTCCTCTACGATCCCGACGACCCCGACGCCTGCCAGTCTGACATTCCGCTGACCGACGACGAGGCCGAGGCTCTGGCCGACATCCTCGGCGCGTCGCTGATGCTCGGTCAGCTCTCCGGGCTCCGCGAACAGGCCGCCGGTCTGCTCACCGAGCAGATCGCCATCACGGCCGGGTCGCCGTACGTCAACCGGAAGCTCGGCGACACCAAGGCGCGTACTCGCACCAGCGCCTCCATCGTGGCAGTGCTGCGCGAAGGCGAAGTGATCGTTTCGCCACTCCCCTCCTTCCGCTTCGCAGCCGGCGACGTGGTGGTCGTCGTCGGGACCCGCAGGGGTCTCGACGGCGTGTCCGCCATCCTCGCCGACAGTGACCCGGACGGCTGAGGCGGATGCACGATTCCACAACTCTGCTCGTCGAAGTCGGCGCGCTGCTGCTACTCCTTGGCGTCCTCGGTCGGCTCAGCCGCCGGGTAGGCCTGTCACCCATCCCTCTCTACCTGCTCGCCGGGCTGGCGTTCGGGCACGGCGGGCTGCTTCCGCTCGCCGCCAGCGAGGAGTTCTTCGCGGTGGGCGCCGAAATCGGCGTCATCCTGCTGCTGGTGATGCTGGGTTTGGAGTACTCGGCCAACGAACTGGTCGGCAACCTCCGGTCGGCGGCCCCCGCAGGGCTGATCGACGGCCTGTTCAACGCGCTTCCCGGCGCGGGCTTCGCCCTGCTGCTCGGCTGGGACTGGGTCGCCGCCCTGGTGCTCGGCGGCATCACCTGGGTCTCCTCCTCCGGGGTGATCGCCAAGGTCCTCGGCGACCTGGGACGACTCGGTAACCGGGAAACCCCGGTGATCCTCTCGGTCCTGGTGATCGAGGACCTGGCGATGGCGCTCTACCTGCCGTTGGTCACCGCCGTCCTGGCCGGCACCGGCCTGCTCGGTGGCGGCATCGCACTCGCCGTCGCGGTGGGCACGGTGCTGCTCGTGCTGGTCCTCGCCATCCGTTACGGGCACCTCATCTCCTCCGCCCTGTCGGCGAAGGACCCGGAGGCGCTGCTGCTCGGCGTACTCGGTCTGACCCTGCTGATCGCCGGGCTCGCGGCGAAGCTCCAGGTGTCGGCGGCGGTCGGCGCGTTCCTGGTCGGCATCGCGCTCTCCGGCCCGGTGGCGCACCACGCGACCGAGCTGCTGTCGCCGCTGCGAGACCTCTTCGCGGCGGTGTTCTTCGTCTTCTTCGGCCTGGTCACCGACCCCCGGGACATCCCACCGGTGCTGCTGCCGGCGCTCGCGTTGGCCGTGGTCACCATGGCGACGAAGACGCTCACCGGTTACCTCGCCGCCCGTCGGGTCGGCATCGCGGAACCCGGTCGTTGGCGAACCGGCCTGGCACTCGTACCCCGTGGTGAGTTCTCGATCGTCATCGCCGGGCTCGCGGTGGCCGCCGGGAGCGTCGAGCCACGGTTGGCAGCGCTGGCCGCGACGTACGTCCTGATCACCGTGGTGACCGGGCCGATTCTGGCCCGGCTGCCGGACTTCCCGTGGTTCAAGCGGTGGCTGCGCAACCGCGCGGCGGCCCAGCGGCGGGAGCCGACCCCGGTCACCGACTCATTGCACTGAGTCTCGCACCCGCTGGAATCGCCGAACATGGATAGTCGCAGAAGCATGATCGGCCGCGAGGTCGATGCGGTGGCGCCGCCCATGCCAACGGTTGCGGAATTGCTCCCCATGGGGGCTACCGCAGCGAAGCGTGGGCGGGTTACCGTTTCGCCCCAGCAGCCAGGGTCCGCAGGCAGCGTTGCCAAACGCGGGCGAGAGCGGAAGGTTGGCCGGTGAGCGTGCAGGAGTCGACGTTCCACGGCTTCGCCAACCCCGTCGATCCGACTCCGGCGGAGTTGCGAGCTTGGGCGTACAAGCCCGATTCGGTGCCGTTGGCCTCGATGCCACCCGACTGGGACCTGCTGGTCTCCGGCGACCGACTGGTGTTGACGCTCTTCGAGTTAGCGATGGACGCGAGTTGCCCGGCCCGGCGCTTCGCGCTGCACTGCCTGTACATCTACGCGGCCGACGGCATCCGGACGAACTTCCGCGCCCACCCCAAGCGCCGTTTCCGCAAGCTCGTCGAACAGGCCGAGCGGGACGGCGACGAGCTGATGAAGATCTGGGCGCACAACGGCCGAGTGCTGTTGGCCCGACCGGATCTCTTCGTCTACCGGGACTGGTGCGAGGGCGGCCTGGTCCGCGAAAACCGCCGCCTCGGCTGACACGGCTCAGGTGGCGTCCCAGCGCCCCGGCCCGCACTCCTGACGGCGAACGGGCCGGGACCCCCCGTGAGTCCCGGCCCGCACGTCAATCACCGGTCAGTCCGGCTTGTGTTCCGTCTCGGCTCGGCCCTGTTCGCCGCCGCGCTCGCCGTCTTCGGCGAACCGGCCGCCGATGATCCGGTCCCGGTAGGTCCCCTCGGTCACCTTGTCGAACTTCTCGCGGACGGTTTCGGCCAGGTTCTCCAACCGGTCCTCCGTCTGCTGGGCCATCTTCTTCGCCGGCTCCGCCATCGCTCCCCCTCGCCATGCCGGTGGTCCGAATTGAGCCGATTGAACCCTTATCGACAGGCTAACCGAAGCGGCCCGGACCGCGCCGGGGAATCCAGCGCGGTCCGGGCCGAGAAGACCGATCCGGGTGAGCGGCAGGTCAGCGATCAGGCGTGCGGCGAGGGCGCCACACCACAAGGGCGGTGGAGGTGCGGTTGGTCGGCACCAGATCCCGGCCCGGGAAGCGGGCCAGCGACTCCAGCTCGGCCACCCGGCGGTACGCGGCGTCCAGCTCCGCCTCCAGCCGGGCCACCCGCTGCTGCGCCTGCTCCAGCAGCCGCTCCAGCCCGATGATCCGCTTGACGCCGGCCAGGTTGATCCCGTCGTCCTGGCTGAGCCGCTGCACCTCGCGCAGCAGCACCACGTCGCGGACGCTGTAGCGACGCCCGCCGCCAGCGGCCCGGCCGGGCTGCACCAGCCCCAGTCGGTCGTACTGGCGCAGGGTCTGTGGGTGCATCCCCGCCATCCGCGCCGCTACCGAGATCATCAGCACCTTGGCCTCGTAGGCAGGGTCGCCCGAACCGAGGAACTCGCCCGACATCCCGCTCACCTCCGCGTCCACTCCACCGGACTAACTGACTCGACGCACCCGTGCGTCGAGATGTTCCCGGGCCGCCGGCGGGGTCTGCTCGGCGAACGACTCCAGCGCGGTGCGCGCCTCGTCCGACAACCGGGCCGGCACCACCACGTCCAACGTGACCAGCAGGTCACCGGCCTGCCCGTCACGGCGGACCACACCCTTGCCCCGGGCCCGCAGCACCCGCCCGCTCGGCGTCCCCGGCGGAACCCGCAGGGTCACCGCGCCGTCGAGCGTGGGGACCCGCAGGTCCGTGCCGAGCACGGCCTCCGCGAAGGTGACCGGCACGGTCAACGTCAGGTCGTCTCCGGTACGCCCGAACAGCTCGTCCGGCCGAACCTTGACGTGCACGAAGAGGTCACCAGCCGGGCCGCCGCGCTCGCCCGGCTCGCCGCGCCCGGCCAGCCGGATGCGTTGGCCGTCGGCCACACCGGCCGGGAAGCGCACGTTCATGGTGCGGGTCTTTGTGACACCGCCGCTGCCGTGGCACTCCGGGCACTTCTCCTCGACCACGGTGCCCACGCCCTGGCAGTTGCGGCACGGCTCGGAGAAGCTGAACGACCCCTGGTTGCGGGTGGTCACGCCGGCACCATGACAGACCGGACAGGTCTGCGGCTGGGTGCCGGGCTTGGCCCCGTTGCCATGGCAGGTGTCACAGACCCCCGGCGCGCGCAACGTCAGGGGCAGCGTCACCCCGCGCACCGCGTCGCCGAAGTCCAGCGCCACCTCGGTCTCCACGTCCCGGCCACGGGCCGGACCGCGCGGCGCGGCCTGCCCACCGGCCTGGCCTCCGGTGAAGATCGAGCTGAACAGGTCCTGGAACCCGCCGCCCCCGAAGCGACGATCGCCGGCTCCGCCGCCGAACATGTCGGAGACGTCGAACGGCATGCCACCCGGCTGCCCCCCACCCCGGGCGTTGCGCCGGAACGCGCCCGAGCCGAAGAGGGAGCGCAGCTCGTCGTACTCGCGACGGCGGCCGCTGTCCGACAGCACGTTGTACGCCTCGGACGCGGCCTTGAACCGCTCCTCGGCCTTCGGGTCGCCCGGGTTGTGGTCCGGGTGCGACTCCCGGGCCACCTTGCGGTACGCCTTCTTGATGTCATCCGCGGAGGCGGCCTTGTCCACGCCGAGCACGGCGTAGAAGTCCTTCTCGACCCAGTCCTTCGAACTCACCGGTCCACCTCCTTCCGACCCTGGTGGCCGGGCCGTCCCGCCCACCGCTGCGCGGTGGGCGGGACGGCCGGGTCACTGACTGGCACTATTCCGGATCCGCGACCGCGACCAGCGCGGGGCGCAGCAGCCGCTCACCGAGCTGGTAGCCGCGTCGCATGACCTGCACGCAGGTCGGCTCGCTGACGTCGTCCGACGTCTGGTGCGCGACCGCCTCGTGCCGGGTCGGGTCGAACGGGTCGCCCTGCTCGCCGAAGGCGTTCAGGCCGAACTTGCCCAGCGCGGTGGTGAGCTGTTCCGCCACCGTGCCGAACGGCCCGACCAGGTCGCCGTGTTCCCGGGCCCGGTCCAGATCGTCCAGGATCGGCAGGAGCGCGGCCAGCACCGAGCCGGTCGCCTGCTCCTGCACAAGGCTGCGGTCACGATCGACCCGCTTGCGGTAGTTGGCGTACTCCGCCGACACCCGCTGCAGGTCCCTGGTCCGCTCGTCGAGTTCGGCCCGGAGCGCCTCCAGCTCGGCGCCGAGCGAGGTGCCCGTGCCGCTGCCGTCCACCGGCTGCGCCGGGGCGTCCACCACCGGCGGACCGGACGGCTCCGGCCCGTCGGTGGAGTTGACCTCGACCTCGATCTCGTCGACGACGACCTCGGCGTCCTCGACCAAACCCTCAGCCGGAACACCGGTCTCCGCGTCGGCGGCGGTGCCCTCCGGCTCGGCGGTCTCGACGAGCTTGCGGTTGTTGCGGATGACGACCCGCTCCCCGTCGCCGGTGATTGGCTCCGTGGGCGCGGAGCCACCCGGCGTCGACCCGGTGTCGCCCGGGTCGGCGGCTCGTGGCTTCTGCGTCATGCGGCTACCTCATCCCCTTCGCGGTGGTCATGTGTCGGAGGCCGACGGTCACTTCTTGCCGTCCTCGTCCACGATTTCCGCGTCGACCACGTCGTCGGCGCCGCCGGCCTGCGCACCGGTCGCGCCGGCCGCACCGGTCGCACCGGTCGCACCCGGGCCGGGCTCGCCACCCGGCTGCTGACCCTGCTCGGCCTGAGCCGAGTAGAGCAGCGAACCGGCCTGCTGGGAGACCTGCGCCAGCTTCTCGTGCGCGGACTTGATCTTCTCGATGTCCTGCCCGCCGAGGGCGCCGCGCAGCTCGCCGAGCGCCTCGTTGAGCTGCTCACGGTTCTCACTGGGCAGCTTGTCGCCGCTCTCGGCGAGGAACTTCTCGGTCTGCCACTGGAGCGCCTCGGCCACGTTGCGGGTCTCGGCGTCGTCGCGACGACGCTTGTCCTCCTCCGCGTGCTCCTCGGCGTCCCGGCGCATCCGCTCGATGTCGTCCTTCGGCAGCGAGGAGCCGCCGGTGATCGTCATCTTCTGTTCCTTGCCGGTGCCCAGGTCCTTGGCGTGCACGTTGACGATGCCGTTGGCGTCGATGTCGAAGGCGACCTCGATCTGCGGCACGCCGCGCGGCGCCGGCGGGAGGCCGGTCAGCTCGAAGGTGCCGAGCTTCTTGTTGTAGGCAGCGATCTCCCGCTCGCCCTGGAACACCTGGATCAGCACCGACGGCTGGTTGTCGTCCGCCGTGGTGAAGACCTCGGAACGCTTGGTCGGGATGGTGGTGTTGCGCTCGATCAGCTTGGTGAAGATGCCGCCCTTGGTCTCGATGCCCAGGCTCAGCGGGGTCACGTCGAGCAGCAGGACGTCCTTGACCTCACCCTTGAGCACACCGGCCTGGAGGGCGGCGCCGACGGCGACGACCTCGTCCGGGTTGACGCCCTTGTTGGGGTCGCGACCGGTGAGCTGCTTGACCAGGTCGGTCACGGCGGGCATCCGGGTCGAGCCGCCGACCAGGATGACGTGCTCGACGTCGGAGATCTTGATCCCGGCGTCCTTGACGGCCTGCTCGAACGGGCCCTTGCAACGGTCCAGCAGGTCCTGCGTCATCCGCTGGAACTCGGCGCGGCTGAGCGTCACGTCGAGGTGCAGCGGGCCGGCCGCACCAGCGGTGATGTACGGCAGGTTGATGTTGGTGGTGGTGGCGGCGGACAGCTCGATCTTGGCCTTCTCGGCGGCCTCACGGAGCCGCTGGAGGGCCATCTTGTCCTGGCCGAGGTCGATGCCGTGCTCACCACGGAACGTCTTGACCAGGTGGTCGATGATCCGCTGGTCCCAGTCGTCGCCGCCGAGGTGGTTGTCACCGCTGGTCGACTTGACCTCGATGACGCCCTCGGCCAGCTCCAGCAGCGACACGTCGAAGGTGCCGCCGCCGAGGTCGAAGACCAGGACGGTCTGCTCCTTGGAGCCCTTGTCCAGCCCGTACGCCAGGGCGGCCGCGGTCGGCTCGTTGACGATCCGCAGCACGTTGAAGCCGGCGATCTCACCGGCCTCCTTGGTGGCCTGGCGCTGGCTGTCGTTGAAGTAGGCCGGGACGGTGATCACCGCGTCGGTGATCTGCTCGCCCAGGTACGCCTCGGCGTCCCGCTTGAGCTTCATCAGCGTCCGGGCCGAGATCTCCTGCGGGGTGTACTTCTTGCCGTCGATGTCGACGGACCAGTTCGTGCCGACCTCGCGCTTGACCGACCGGATCGTCCGGTCCGGGTTGGTCACCGCCTGGCGCTTGGCGACCTCGCCGACGAGCACCTCGCCGTTGCGGGCGAACGCGACGATCGACGGAGTCGTCCGCGACCCCTCAGCGTTGGCGATGACGGTGGGTTCACCGCCCTCGAGAACGCTGACGCAGGAGTTCGTCGTGCCGAGGTCGATACCGACCGCACGTGCCATCTTCGCTTCCTCGCTTCGTAAGGTTGTGCAGGTGACGGGCGTCGCCCGTGGGCTGCTGGCGAGCACCGCCCGCTGCGGGCCCCACCACAAGTTGAGTGAACTTGACTCAATAGTGCCACGCGTTGGCCAATCGTCAAGTTGACTTGAGTCAACCCGACGCAACCCAGCCGTTATTACCGTCCGGTTGTCTTCCCTTGCATCGGTCGGGCACGCTTTAGCGGTGACGACGCACGGCGATCCCGCCACCCGTTCCGGCGCGCCCGCCGTCGCAGCCCGCACCGCCCCGCCGGACGCCGCGGAGGAGCCGCCCGCCACCACCGGGGACGACAGCCTCCCCGGCGCGCTGTCGGGCCTCCGGGAGGCGATCGGCGCGACCCGGTATCCCCTCGCGCTGCCCTCAGCCAGCTCGGCCCGGCACACCGCGGCCGCCCTCACCGACCAGCTCGACGACTACCTGCTGCCCCGACTCGCCCGCCTGGACGCCCCACTTCTCGTGGTGGTCGGCGGCTCCACCGGCGCGGGCAAGTCGACACTGGTCAACAGCCTGGTCAAGGCCCGGGTCAGCGCGGCCGGCGTGCTCCGGCCCACCACCCGCTCCCCGGTCCTGGTCTGCAACCCGTCCGACGCGACCTGGTTCCGGCAGGGTGAGCTCCTGCCCGGGCTGACCCGCACCACCGAGCCGAGCGACGATCCTCGGGCCCTGCACCTCGTCACCGCCCCGGCGCTCCCCGCCGGGCTGGCCTTCCTCGACGCGCCCGACATCGACTCGGTCGTCGACGCCAACCGGGCACTCGCCAGCCAACTGCTGGCCGCCGCCGACCTGTGGCTCTTCGTCACCACCGCCGCCCGGTACGCCGACGCGGTGCCCTGGGAGCTGCTGCGCAGTGCCCGGGCGCGCGGCGCGGTGATCGCCATGGTGCTGGACCGGGTCCCCGCCGAGGCCACCGACGAGATCGCCGCGCACCTGACCGAGATGCTCGCCGAGCAAAACCTCGACCGGGCGCCGCTGTTCGTGTTGCCCGAAACCTGGGTCGACGGTCAGGGGCTGCTACCCGAGGGAGTGACCGCGCCGCTGGCCGACTGGTTCGCCCGGTTGGCCGCCGACGTCGACGCGCGGGCGGCGGTGGTCCGCCAGACCCTCGACGGGGCGCTGGCCGCGCTCCACCCCGCCGTGGAAGATCTGGCCGACGCCGCCGACGAGCAGCTCGCCGCCGCCGACGGGCTGGACGAACGGGTCCGGGCCGCGTACCGGGGTGCCGAGCGCACCGTCGAGCAGGGGCTTCAGGACGGCCGGCTGCTCCGAGGTGAGGTGCTCGCCCGCTGGCAGGAGTTCGTCGGCACCGGCGAGCTGTTCCGCACGCTGGAAGCACGGATCGGCCACCTACGGGACCGGGTGGTCGCCGCCGTCACCGGTCGACCGGCACCCGCCGTCGAACTGCGCAACGCCATCGAGTCCCAGCTGGTGACGCTGCTGCGCGGGGTGGCCTCCGAGGCCGCCGAATCCACGTACACCGGGTGGAAGGCGCACCCGGCCGGCGCCGGGCTGCTCGACCCGGCGCTCGCCCACCCGAGCGACGACCTCCCCGAACGCGCCGAGCGCATGGTCCGGGACTGGCAGCGCGCAGTGCTGGACCTGGTCCGGGTGGAGGGCGGTGACAAGCGGTTCGTGGCCCGCACCGCCGCCTACGCGGTGAACGCCACCGGGCTGGCCGTGATGATCGCCGTCTTCGCCTCCACCGCGTTCATTCCGACCGGGCTGGAGCTGGCCACCGGGGCCGGCACCACTGTCGCCGCGCAGGCCGTCCTCCAGGCGATCTTCGGCGACCAGGCGGTGCGTACCCTCGCTGCCAAGGCCCGCACCGACCTGCTGGACCGGGTGCGGGCGCTGCTCGACGCGGAGGCCGACCGCTTCTTGAGCCGCACCGCCGACGCCCGCCCCGCCGCGGACGCCGGCGACGGGCTGCGCCGGGCCGCCGGCCGGGTCGAGCTGGCCCGGCATCGCAGTGGGCTGTCGGCCAGCGACGAGGAGGGTTCCCGGTGAGCAACATCGCCGGCCGGGTACGCGAGGTGTTCCGCGGGGACCAGCGGGTCGACGCCGACGCGCTGATCGCCCGACTGGACGCGGTACGCCGGTTCCTGACCGCCGTGGACGGTCTGCTGCCGGACGCCGACCTGGTGCCCGCGCACACCCTGGTCGAGCGGGCCGGCACCCGGCTCACGCTGTCCCGGGACCACACCGTGGTCGCCCTGGCCGGTGCCACTGGCAGCGGCAAGTCCAGCCTCTTCAACGCGTTGGCCCGGCTGGAACTCTCGCCGGTCGGGGTTCGCCGGCCGACCACCGGCGTCACCCACGCCTGCGTGTGGGGGCCGTTGGAGGGTGCCAACCAGCTCCTCGACTGGATCGGCGTACTGCCCCGGCACCGCTTCGTCCGGGAGAGTGCCCTGGACGCCGACGACGAGACGGCCCTGCACGGGCTGGTCCTGCTCGACCTGCCCGACTTCGACTCGGTGCAGAGATCTCACCGACTTGAGGTGGACCGACTCCTCGGCCTCGTCGACCAGGTGGTCTGGGTGGTCGACCCGCAGAAGTACGCCGACCGGGTCATCCACGACAGCTACCTGCGCGAGTTCCACCGGCACCGCGACGTCACAGTGGTCGTGCTCAACCAGGCCGACCGGCTGCCCCCGACCGAGGTGCCCCGGGTCCTGGAGGACCTGCGTCGGCTGCTCGACACGGACGAGCTGACCGGTGTGCCCCTGCTGGCCACCACCGCCATCGATCCGGCCGGAATGGTCGGGCTGCGCAACGCCCTGGAACGCACGGTGGCCGAACGGCAGGCCGCGCTGCGCCGGCTCGCGGGTGACGTCGACACTGTCGTCGCCGGCTTGGACCAACTGGTCGGTTCGGCCCGGCCGGCGGGTGGGCCGGACGACGCCGCCGTCAACGGGCTGAACCGGGCGTTGGCCGGGGCGGCCGGGGTGCCCGCGGTGACCGAGGCCGTGGAGCGGGCGTACCGGCACCGGGCTGGTGCGGCCACCGGCTGGCCCGTGGTCCGGGGCTGGCGGCGGTTGCGACCCGACCCGCTGCGTCGGCTGCACCTGCCCGGCCCGCCCGGCGACCAGACCGACCCGGCGGAGAGCCTGGTCGCGGCCACCTCGGTACCGGACCCGACGGCCGCCCAACGCTCGGCGCTCGGCCTCGCCATCCGCGCGGTGGCCGACCGGGCCACCGCCGACCTGCCCGCCGCCTGGCCTGGCGCGGTCACCTCCGCCGCCCGGTCCCGCCTCGGCGACCTGCCGGACGCCCTGGATCGCACGATTGCCGGCACCGACCTCGGCCTCGACCGTCGACCGGTGTGGTGGCGGATCGTCGGCGGTGTGCAGTGGTTGGTCACTCTCGCCGCCGTGGTCGGGCTGGGCTGGCTGGTGCTCGGCTACGCGCTGCGGGCGCTCGGCCTGCCCGCGCTGGACAACCCGATGGTCGGTGAGGTGCCGCTGCCGACAGTGCTGCTGCTCGGTGGCCTGCTGGCCGGGCTGCTGGTGGCTGCGGTGACCCGCCCGGTGGTGCGCTGGGCGGCCCGCCGCGCCCGCGCCCGCGCCGAACAGCGGCTGACGGCGCAGGTGGCCCAGGTGGGCGACGAGTACGTGCTGACCCCGGTCCGGACCGTGCTCGGCTCCTACGCGCAGGCACGCGACGCGCTGCGGGACGCCGCGCGGCGCTGACGCTCCGCACGGCCCGCTACCGCTCTCCGTACGCCCACAGCGGCGTAGGGTCGGAGCATGGCCACGCCTCAGACCCCCTACGACGCGGTGCTGCACGCCGCACGCGACGTGACCAAGCTGGAGTCCGCCCTCGACGCCGAGATGCTGGGCAGCGCCCTGCTGGGCAGTGTCTACGCGATCGCGGAAACCGACCGCGACGCCGCCGTACGGGAGTTCGTCACCGGCTTCCTCGCCGCCACCACCCGCCGCAGGGTTGCGGCGGCGACCACCATCCGGCAGGTCTTCGCCACGCTCGTCCCGACCGCCGAGGGCACCGAGCGGGTGCGTCCGGGCAGCCAGGCGCCCAGCTGGACGACCCAGCTCGGCCGGGTGCACCTCACCGGCAGTTGGGCCTACGGCGACGTGTACGGCGATCAGACCTCCTACCTGGCGACCTTCGCCTACGACGACGAGTCCGGCGGCTCGGAGCACGCGCTGGTGGCCCTGGTGGACCACAACATCGGGATCACCAAGGACATCTTCGTGGGCGGGCCGGCCGAACGGATCCTGGACCAGGTTCGGCAGATGTGCGCCGACGACGAGCTGACCTGGTTCCGCACCGAAGATCCAGCCCGGCTCCGGGGCGAGGTGGCCCGTCACCTGGCGGTCACCGACGACCTGGGCGAGTTGCCCGGCGAGGGATCTCTCGCCACCGACCGGGCGTTGGTCGGGGCCCGGTTGGCGATGCTGCCCACCGCGGCCGACCCGACCGGCACGGCGGAGGTCGAGCCGCTCTCCGCGGCCGAGCGCACCGACCTGGTCCGACGGTTCCTCGCCGCGCCGGAGGCCGTCCGCTTCGGGCTGGACGCCGTCGACGGCCCCGAGTTGGCCTCCCTGCACTTCTGCCTGAGCCTGCTGCTCGACCATTCGGCGAGCTTCCCGGACGCCGACCCGATGCGCTGGAGCCCGGCGGTGTCCGGGCTCTTCCTGCTGGACTGGGTGCACCGCCGGGCCGTGCTGGACATGGACGACGCGGCGATGCTGCCCCGGGTGCTGCGGGCCTGGGCGCGGTACGCGTCGCGCCAGCGCGGGCTGCCCGAGGCGGCGACGACGCGCACCGACGAGGCGATCGAGGAGATGGTGCCGGAGTTCGCCCGGCTCTATTCGACCGGTGAGCGGCGCAGCGCGGCCACCGCCGCCGTGGCGCAGCTGATGGCCGACGGGGTGGACCCGGACGACCCGGCCGCGTTGGACGCGTGGATCGAGGCGAACCGGCACCGCCTCGCCGACGACGGCGCCTGACCGCTTCCGGGGGTGGGTGGCTCCGCGCCGCCCGCCCTCGGTGCGGCCCGCACGGCCCAGGGCTAGCGCAGCGGGCCGAAGATCACAGCGGCGATCAGGGCGCCGAGCGCACCTCCGGCCAGCACCTGCGCCACCGTGTGGTCCCTCAGCCGTACCCGGGACCAGCCGACGACCGCCAGCAGTGGTGCGGCGACTACCAACCCCGTCCCGAAGGTCAACATCAGGATGACCAGCGTGCCGGCGGCCACCGCCGAGTGGATCGACATCTTCCACCAGTGGCTGACCGACACGGCGACGACGAGGCCGACCAGCCCGGCCACCGCCAACGCCAGGACCGGGCGGGGCGCGCCGAACACGGCGAGCAGGGCGAGCCCTACCGCTACCGAACCGAGGCCGACGAGCAGCGGCGCCCGACGCTGCTCCCGGCGGCCGACGTGGTGGTCGGTGAGCCGACCACGGCGTACCCCGCCGACGATGTAGGCGAACGGAATGCCGGTGACGAAGAGAGTGGCGAGCAGACCCCAGACGAGACCCTGACCGGGGCGCTGTGCGCTGCGCCAGCTCACCGTGAGGATCAGCAGCGACACGAGCACCGCCGGCGCGGTCACCTCGGTGACCAGCCGGGCGATCCGCAGCCCCGGGCCGGGCCGGGTGGTGACCGGGCGGAGTTCCGCACCGCCGCCCACGCCACCCCCTCCGGTACGCACCTACCGCCGAACACCACCGACGCCGGACGGACCGGGCCTGCTCGTCACCGTACCGTCGGCGACAGCGGGGGGTTCGTCGGTCCGGCCAGCGGAGCCGGGCTGACGCTGGGCGTCGAGGCGACGGTCGACGGCGACGGGTTCGCCGGGCTGGGCCGACGGGTCGGCACCGCGGGCGGCGTGGGTGTCGGGGCCGGGACGGACCGGGTGCTGGTCGGCGCGGCGGTGGCGGTCGCGTCGTCGCTCGGCGTGGGTGTCGGGTCCAGTGTGGGCGTCGGGTCAACCGTCGGGGTCGGGGTCGAATCGGGGTCGGCCGTGCCGGTCGGGTCCGGATCTGTCTCTTATATACATCTACGAGCCCACGAGACGCGTAGTAACCT
>NZ_QGSZ01000332.1 GCF_003857055.1 Micromonospora inaquosa
CGGTGGTTTCGGTGGTCTCGGGGGCTCGGTGGGCTCGGTGGGCTCGTGGGCTCGGTGGTTACGGTGGCTCGGCCGCCGGGCGCCCTTGATCCACTCGCCTTTCAGGAAAACGCGGTATCCCCACGCCCCGGACACGGCGGTTTTCTGAAAGGCGAGTGGATCACCCCCAAACCGCCTCGTCCAGTGCGAAGACCGGCTCAACGCCGCCGATGTCGGGGTATCCCGCCGTCCCGGACACCCCGACATCATGAAACCCGAGTCGATCAGCGCTTCGTTGACCGATCAGCGACTGATTCTGGGCGGCGGATCATCACCATGCCGGCGGCGACGCGCTATCACGACCCATCCGACCCCGGCAGCCACGATCACCCCGAGGGTTGCCAGGCCGCGGGCGGTCGCGCCATCGCCATCGTCTCCCGGCTGAGCGACAGCCGTCGTGGTCGGGCCGGCATCGGCCGGAGCGCTCACCGATCCAAACCCCAGCGGCGGTACGTCTGCCGTCAGTGCCGCCACAAGATCAATCACGCCATACCCGTACTCGTCGTCACGCCCAGGAGGGCCCTTGTCGACGGCGGTAGCAGTAAGCCTGTGCGCGACCTCTCGCGCCGGCAGGTAGGGGTACTTCGACCTGATCAACGCAGCCGCACCCGCCACAATCGCCGTGGCGTCAGACGTTCCGGTGCCCTTGCGGTACTTTCCGTCGATGCTCGTGCTGTAGATGTCAACCGCAGGGGCAACCACGTCGATCTCCGGCCCAGTCACCGAGACGGCAGCGTGTATGCCCGTTTTGTCAACTCCCCCCACGGCTACGACGCCCTCTTCGGACGCAGGGTAACCAACCGCAGTGTCCGCTGGTCGATTACCTGCGGCGGCGACGACTACGACATTCGCGAGAAGGGCTTCGCTGATCGCACGACGTAAGGCTGGGCTGGAACCTCCAGCACTGGAAATGCTGATGACGGCAGCGCCATGGGAAATTGCATAATCGATTGCCTTGCCGATGTTGTCTGGGCTGCTCTGGTTGTCGGCCGTCGAGGAAATAATTGGTAATATCTTAGCTTTCGGTGCTATGCCGCGAGCTCCTCGGCCTCCCTCTTGGCCGTGGGCGGCGATAAGACCGGCCATTCCGGTGCCGTGGCTATTTCGATCGCTGTGGCCATCGCTGCTCTCTCCCTCGCCAGTAAGGTCAACGCCGCGAAGGAGATTGTCCCTTAGGTCTGTGTGCGGGTAGACGCCCGTGTCCGGAACAGCCACAGTTACACCCTCGCCCTGGCTGATTTTGTTGGCCTCTCCGGAGTTGAGAGTTGTTAAATGCCACTGGTCGGTACGGATACGGGTCGGATCATCGATAGACGGCACTATGGGCGGCCTCGCCGCGATAGGCCCGGAGGGTAGGGCGATAATCCCGACGAATATCAGGATCGCCAAGAAAGCGTGTATGGTCGACCTCGTCACCGGCCTATGCCGATTGCCGGTCCTGGGTCTATTGGCCCCTCGTCTTCGGGAGGGCGGACCACTGGGCTAACTCCCCGCGACGTTTCCCACGGATTATCCGGGTCCCAGCGATTAGGCTCGGTCCTATTGTCGTCGCTCCGCGTAGGGCGACCCGTTCCGCTCATCCCGGAATTCCAAGCCCCCGGCGCTCCGCCGATTGGAGGCATTCCGTGCGCACCAGAAAAGCCTCTACCGGCGGAAGGGCGGGATCCGGCTGCGCCGGTAGGGGCAGTTCCGGCCCCACCGCCACCAATCACGCCCCCTACAGGGTTCACTCGGCGTGGTGGAACGCTGTTGCTGTCGGGATGACGGGGTAGTGATCCGGGAACACTACCGATGAGCCCTCCCGGAGGCATCGGTCGCGTCAGATCCGGCCCGGGTCCCCGAAATGGGCCGTTCGAGCCATTTGGCCCAGGTCTCCCGACCGGTCCCACTGGTTGGTGGTTAATTGGCGGAGTGGTGGAAGTCGGCGGAGAAATTGGCGGTATCCCCGAGGGGAAGGAAGGGGGATTCGGTGCATTGGACGCAGGGCTAGGGTGCGCGATACTGGGTGGGTTTAACGGAGCCCCTGCCCCAGTCCCATTAAGAATGGGACCATTCCCAGTGGCTGCAGGGACTTGTGCGGCTGCGGTGTGCTGAGGGGTGAACGTGACCGGGGTTGCCTTTGGTGGCATAGGTGCTGGCAGGATCGGCGGAATGACGGGCGCTGTAGCGTTGCCGTACACATCCGGGTTCGATATGTCCTTGCCGGCCTGAGTAGGCGCCATAGGAGGTTTTTGGAGGGTTGCTTGGGCTTGTTGGAGCTCGCCGCTCAAGCTGAACATCATGGATCTGGCCTGCACGTTCAGCCGTTCCAGTTCCCCATCAGCAACTGGCGGCTCGGTGGCCCGGTTGCCCATCACCGCTTTCGGGTCGGCGATCATCGACTCGTACGCCTGCTTCTGTTGGTACTTGGTCGCGTACTCCTCGTGGATCTTGCGGAGTGCGGCCCGGGTGGTGCCGATGGCCTGGGTGACGGCGGAGAGTGCCGTGTAGTTCGCGGCGGCGGCGTCGTGGGTGCGCTGGACCTTGTCGATGAGTTCGTCGAGTTCGGCGAGGTACGTGCGGGAGGCGGCGCTGGTTTCGGGGGGCCATGCCTCGGCGAGGCCGCGTCGGTACTGCTGGAGGCGGCCGAGGTGGGTTTGCGCCAGGTCGCAGACCTTGCGCCAGCCGGCGACCTGCTTCCAGTGGTTGGCGGTGTCGTGGTCGTGCAGGCAGGCCCACATGCTGTTGACGTCCATGAGTTGCCAGTCGGTGAGGCCGGAGGTGCGGCCGGTGCCCCGTTCGATCACGGCAGCACCACCGGCCCTTGGGCGTCGGGGCTGGTCGGGTCGGTCAGTGTCGGTGTTGGGCTGCCGGGGAGGACGCTGGCCGGGTTGGCGAGGGCTCGTTGCACGTCCACCACTCGGGCGGCCGTGAAGGCGTCGCTGTCGGCGTAGTGGGTGGCGACCTGGTCGGCGGCGGCGGCGAGGTGGCCGGTGGCACCTCGGACGGCGTACACCATGTCGGCGGTGGCCTGCTGCGTCTCGTGGTGCGCGTGCAGGAAGGTGACCAGCTCGATGAAGGCGTCGCAGGGGTTGGGCAGCTTCGCGGACATGTCTTCGGCGATGTACGACAGGTGCGGCGCGTAGTTGCTCTCGACCTCGGCGGCGAGTCGGTCGGCGAACTCTCTGAGCTGACTGATGTCGGCTTCAATGCCGCCGTAGCCGCGTAGCCAGGGTGCTGGCCGGTCCTCTTCGGGGATCATGGATCCTCCCTACCCGTAGCGGCACCGTTTCCCTGAGTGAGGTTAACGGCTCAACGCCACCCTGGCAGCCCCCGTACGGCAGGTCTCGGGGTCAGCGGGGCAGGCCGGCGGCGCGCCACCCACGGGAACTGCCCGGTCGGCCGCTGCGCGCCCAGGCGGACGCGGCCGCCGGCGCGGGTGCCGTGGCCGGGCGGGACCGGATGATGATCGCCCCCACCAGAGCGGCCAGCTCCTCGGCGGTGGGCACGCCGCGGACGACCCGGAACAGCGGCTCTTCGGCAGACATGCCGCCAGGGTACGCGGCCGGAAGTTCCGGGGAACGCACAGTGGCGTGCCGGCGGTGTGAGCGTCAGCGGGTCCGGGTACCGTCTCACCGATGTCGAACGCGCTTCCCCAACTCGTCGCTGACCGATACCGGCTTCTGTCGCCGCTCGGCCAGGGTGGCATGGGCCGGGTGTGGAAGGCGCGCGACGAGGTGCTGCACCGGGACGTCGCCATCAAGGAGTTGGTGCCGCCGCCGGGTCTCACCGATGAGGAGCGCCGCGAGATGCGCGAGCGCTCGCTGCGGGAGGCGCGGGCCATCGCCCGGCTCAACCACGCGAACGTCGTCCGCATCTTCGACGTGCTGCGCACCGACGGTGATCCGTGGATCGTCATGGAGTACGTGGCGTCGAGGTCGTTGCAGGACACCCTCGCCGAGGACGGCCCGGTGTCGGTGGCCCGCACTGTGGAGATCGGCCTGGGTGTGCTGGGTGCGCTCAGCGCCGCGCACAAGGCGGGTGTCATGCACCGCGACGTGAAGCCCGGCAACGTGTTGCTCGGCGACGACGGCCGGGTGGTGCTGACCGATTTCGGGCTGGCCACGATCCCCGGCGACCCGAACGTGACCCGCACCGGCATGGTGCTCGGTTCGCCCGCGTACATCTCGCCGGAGCGGGCCCGGGACGGCACGGCCGGGCCTGAGGCCGACCTGTGGTCGTTGGGCGCGACGCTCTACGCGGCGGTCGAGGGCAAGTCGCCGTACGCCCGCCCGTCGGCGATCGGCACCCTGGCCGCGTTGGCCACCGAGCCGATTCCGCCGCCGAAGAACGCCGGCCCGCTGAAGGCCGTCCTGAACGGGCTGTTGCGCAAGGACCCGAACGAGCGGATCACCGCCGAGGTGGCGGAGCGGTTGCTGCGCCGCGCCGGGGGCAAGCGGTCGCGTGGCATCTCACTGCTTGATGGCGTACGCCGGCCGGGGCCGAACGGTCCGCGCGAGCCGCGTCCGCCGCACGTGCCGGCGCCGCGACCCGCCGAGAGTGTCGACCGGCCGGTGTCGCCGCCGCCGGCCGCCGCCGCGACCACCTCCGCTGCTGCCGCTGCGACGCCGGCCGCCGATGCCACGCCGACGGCCGTCGTTTCCTCCGGTGCGGCAGCCGACCCGACCGCACTGGTGCCAGCCGAGTCGCCCGCGGCCCCGGCCGAGCCGACCGCCACGATCGACCGCCCGACCGAGGCCGAGCCGACCGCGAAGGTCACGGCCGCGCCCGACACGAGCGACGATGGTACGACGAACGTCGACGACGAGCCGACGGTCGTCGATGGTCCGCCGGTGGCCCCGGAGCAGCGCAAGCCGACCACGCCGACGTCGCTCATGCCGCCGGTGGGTCCGGCCGGCCGGGCGGCGGTGCCGCTCTCGGATGGCGCGAAGCCCAACAACACCCGACGTAACCTGCTGATCGGTGCGCTGGTCGTGCTGCTGCTGATCGGCCTGGCGGTGGTCGTGCCGATGCTGACCAGCGGCGACGGCGACAAGACCCCGCAGGCCGACCCGACCGGTGCTGCCGCGACCTCGGCGCCCGCGCCGACCTCCGCTGCCGCGCCACCGCCGCCCAACCCCGGTGCGTCGAGCCCGACGGCCTCGGCCACCCCCTCGGTGGACCCGAACGCGCTGCCGGCGGGCTGGAAACTGCACAAGGATCCGGCCGGCTTCGCCCTGCCTTTGCCCGATGGCTGGGTGCGACGCTCGGGCGGCAGCGACACTGTCGTCTTCGACCAGTCCAACGGGCCGGGTGAGCTGCTCGTGCAGTGGACTCCGAACCCGAAGGACGACGCCTACGCCGACTGGAAGAGGATCGAGGGCGGCCGCAAGAACGAAGTCAAGAACTATCAGTACCTAGACATCGTGCGCTGCGACTTCTGGAAGACCTGTGCGGACTGGGAGTGGCTGGAGACCCGGGACGGGCAGCGGATCCACGTCCGTAACCGCGGGTTCGTGACGGCCAGCAACCGCGGTTACGCCCTGCGCTGGGAGATCGCCCAGAAGGACTGGCAGGCCAACCTGCCGAACTTCGACCGGATCGCCAAGGGTTTCGTGCCCGACCGTCAGGACTGAAACTCATTCGCATGACCTTCCGTCGTCCGGGGTAATTGACCTTCGACGACGGAAGGAGGCACGACATGGGTTACCGACGGAGGGACACTCGGCCCCGGCTGGCACTGTGGATGCTCGTGGCGCTCGGCGACGCGATTCTGCTGCTGGTCAGCGCGGGGGTTTCGGTACTCGTCGCACTGCTCGGCGTCGTGATCGTTGCCGGCCTCGGGGTGGTTGCCTGGCGGTTGACCCGCCGGGGAGTGCTGGCTCGCGAGGATGCTGTGGCGCCGGCCCTGAGCCGGCGGCGGGCCTGACCCGTACCCGGTGTTGTGTGGCGGCAGCCGGACCGATTGTCGACCGTGTGGTGACCGTCGATCCCGCTGCCGCCAACGGCCCGGTCAGGTGTTGTTGGCCAATGCGATCAGGCGGCTACGGTCGCCGTTCCAGTAGTTGCGGTCCACGTTGCCGCTGATTCCGGAGACCGCGCCGGTGCTGGTGTACTGCCAGAAGCTCCACACCGACGCGCCGGCCGGCAGGGCGCCCGGAGTGCTCGACCAGCGGGCCAGCCAGAGCGGGTGGTTCGCCCACGGGCCGGTCCAGCTGCCGGTGCACTGGTTCCACCAGCTCGTGGTGGTGTAGATGACCGCGTACCGGCCGGTGCGGGAGCGGTAGGTGTTCAGGAAGTCCTGCACCCAGTTGCGCATCCCGGTCGTGCTGAGCCCGTAGCAGTAGCCGCCGCTGTACGGGTTGCCCTCGATGTCCAGCGCGGCCGGCAGGGTGCGGCTGTCCGCGGACCAGGCGCCGCCGTTGGAGGCCAGGTAGTTGGCCTGGGTGGAGCCGGCGGAGATGTTCGGGCGGGCGAAGTGGTACGCCCCGCGGATCACCCCGGCGTTGTACGCGTTGACGTAGTTGGCGTTGAAGTTCGGGTCCTTGTAGCTGGTGCCCTCGGTCGCCTTGATGAAGGCGAACTGGATGCCCGCGTTGCGGACGCTGGTCCAGTTGATGGTGCCCTGGTAGCGGGACACGTCGATGCCGGGTGTGGTGGCTGCGGCCGCCGGTCCGGCGGTCGCGACCAGGGCCGCCGCCGCGGTGGCGAGGACGGTGAGGCCGGCCGCGAGCGCGCGGCGCAGCGAGGATTGAGTACGGGCCATGAGTGCCTCCAAGGACGTCGCTCTATCGACATCCATCTTTGGAGGTAAGTGCCCTAGATCGCAAGAGTGACTGAAAAAAGCTTCATTGAAGGGTCATGAAGGCCCGGTGGCCGGGGCGCGACGGGTTCAGCGGAGCGTGGTCGGATCGAGCTGCCAGCGGAACGGCTCGACGAAACTCAGCGTCTCGCCGGGTTTGGCCACCTGGTCCTCGACCAGTCTCACAGGATACGGAGCCGGTGCCTCGGGAGTGACACGGAACGCCGCCGGTAGGCTCGCGCCCCATGATGTCGATCGACGGGCTGAGCGACCTGTGGGACACGCTGTTCGGCGCGCAGCCGGACCCGCCCGCGCTGCTGGTGCTGATCACCGGGGCCGTCGCGCTGGTGGTGGTCTCCACCCGGCTGCCGTGGCGGATCGCCCGTAACGCCATCACCATCGCGCACGAGGGTGGGCATGCCCTGGTCGCCCTGCTCACCGGCCGCAAGCTGCGCGGCATCCGGCTGCACTCGGACACGTCCGGGCTGACGCTCTCCGCCGGCCGCCCCACCGGACCGGGCATGATCCTCACCCTGCTCGCCGGGTACGTCGCACCGCCGCTGGTCGGGCTGGCCGGCGCCTGGCTGCTCGGCGGCAACCGGATCACCCTGCTGCTCTGGGTGGCGGTGGCGCTGCTGCTGGCCATGCTCGTCATGATCCGTAATGCCTTCGGCGTGGTGTCGTTGCTGGTCACCGGCGCGCTGGTGTTCGCCGTCTCGTGGTACGCGACGCCGCAGGTCCAGGCCGCGTTCGCGTACGCCGGGGTGTGGTTTCTGCTGCTCGGCGGGGTGCGGCCGGTGGTGGAGTTGCAACGGCTGCGCTCGCGTGGCCGGATGCCCGCCTCCGACGCCGACCAACTCGCTGGCCTGACCCCGTTCCCGGCGTTCTTCTGGGTGAGCGTCTTCGCCCTGGTCAACCTGGCCGCGCTGATCGCCGGCGCGCTCCTGCTCGCCGGCCCGTTCCTCACCGACGCCGGCCTGACCGGCTGACCGACGGGCGAAAACCGCACGGGCGCACGGGCGGACGGCGCACGGGCTGGAGAGGCACGGGCGGGCAGAATGAGGCCATGCGATACGTGATCATCGGGGCGGGTGCGGTCGGCGGGACCATCGGCGTACGGCTGGCCCAGGCCGACCGGGACGTGACAGTGGTGGCCCGCGGCGCCCACCTGGACGCGATCCGCGCGCGGGGTCTGACCCTGCGGCAGCCCGACGGTGCTCTCACCGCCCGGCTCGCGGCGGTGGACCGGCCCGGTGACCAGCCGCTGCCAGCGGACACCGTGCTGATCCTCACCGTGAAGTCGCAGGACACTCCTGGCGCGTTGGCCACCTGGGTGGACGCGCCGGTGGTTGGCGGCGGCACAGCGGGCGAACGTCTGCCGCTGGTGACCGCGCAGAACGGGGTGGCCAACGAGCGGGCCGCGCTGCGACTCTTCGCCGACGTGCACCCGGTCTGCGTCTGGCTGCCGGCCACCCACCTGGACCCGGGCGTGGTGGTCGCCAACGGGCACCCGCACCCCGGGATGCTCCACATCGGCCGGTACCCCGGAGGTGCCGACGACACCGACCGAGTGATCGCCGCTGACCTGGCCGCCGCCGGCTTCGTCGCCCCGGTCCGCACCGACGTGCTGCGCTGGAAGTACGGCAAGCTGCTCAGCAACCTCGGCAACGGCCTACAGGCGCTGCTCGGCCGGGACATCCCGGATGCGCTGGCCGAGCGGGTACGCGCCGAGGGCGTCGCCGCGCTGGCCGCCGCCGGCATCGCCCACACCTCGCCGCAGGAGGAGAAGGCCGAACGGGGCGACCTGGTCGGGCAGCGCCCGGTCGACGGTGAGACCCGCTCCGGTGGCTCCACCTGGCAGAGCCTGGCCCGGGGCACCGGCTCGACCGAGGTCGACCACCTCAACGGGGAGGTCGCGCTGCTCGGCCGGCTGCACGGCGTACCAACGCCGGCCAACGTCGCCGTGCAACGGGCCGTACGCCGGGCGGTCCGGGAGCGGATCGCGGCCGGCGCGTTCCCGCTCGCCGAGTTGGAGAAGATGATCGCCTGACCCGGGCAACCGACCGCCCCGCCCGGTGCGTGTTCCCAACGACCGACACGGGGAGGTAGCGGGGTGCCGGACGTCGACGGGTTCGACGAGTTCTACCGGGGGAGTCGACAACGACTCCTCGGGTTCGTCTACGCCCTCACCGGCGATCGGGGCGAGGCGCAGGACGCCGTACAGGAGGCGTACGTCCGGGCGTGGCAGCGCTGGTCGACGGTCAGCGCGTACGACGACCCGGAGGCGTGGGTGCGGGTGGTGGCCAGCCGGATCGCCGTCAGCCGGTGGCGCAGCCTGCGTAGCCGGGCCCGCGCCTACCTGCGACACGGGGCCACCGAGACCGTTCCCGGGCCGGGCCCCGACACCGTCGCGGTGGTCGCCGCCCTGCGCCGCCTGCCCGAGGAGCAACGCGTCGCCATCGCCCTCTACTACCTGATGGGTATGCCGGTCGCCGAGGTCGCCCGGGAGACCGCGGCCCCGGTGGGCACCGTCAAGGCCCGACTCTCCCGGGGGCGCACCGCGCTCGCCGGCCTGCTCGCCGTCTCTGACCTGGAGGAGGCTACCGATGGGTGACGACCCGACGCTCGTCGAACAGATTCAGCGCGACCTGCAGGACGTGCGCTGGCTCGGCCCGGGGGAGATCCGCTCCCGGGCCCGTCGCCGCAGCCAGCGCAAGATCGTGGTGGCGACCGTCGTGCTGGCCCTCGCCGGGGTATCCGCCGTGGCGGTCGCCGCGCCGAGGACGTCTCCGCCGCCGGGCCTGCCGGCCGCCGTGCCCTCAGCCGCACCGATCCGGCACGAGATCACCACCGACGCCCTGTTGCAGCCAGCCGACCTGTCGCAACAGGTCGACGTGCAGCTCAGCCAATCAGGGCTGGGTGAGCCGGTCCTGCTGGATCACCTGCTCGCCGCTTGCCGCACGAGCCAGGGGCGCTCGGCTGGCTGGCAGATGTCGATCCTGTCCCGTTCGCAGACCCTGGTGCCGAAGCGCGCTCCGGCGATCCTCACCGAGTCGGATGGTCTGGTCACGCAGGACCTTTACCGGCTGGTGCCAGAGGCGGCCACCCAGCTGCTCGCCACGATGGACGACCTGGTCGCCCCGTGCGCCGAGTGGAACAGCGTCGGCGAGTACAAGGTCGGGGACGCGACGGGCACCGGGTCGGCGCTGCACCGCTGGACGGTGACCCGGCGCGATTTCGCCGGCGACGGGGCAGCGCTGCTGCGGCACACCGGTTCGCAGCCCGTCGACCAGAGAACGGGCCGACCGATCGCCGCGTCGCCCAGGGCGACCAGCACCGCCGTGGTCCGGGTGGGTGACCTGATCACGGTGCTCAGTCTGGGGCAGACCGGTACCGAGCCGGCGTTGCTCCGCCTGGCGGCTGTCGCCGCCCGCCGGATGTGCGCCGCCGCCAACCCGACCTGCTGACCCTCGCTGGGCAGGGGATCAAGCGGGCGTGAGCCGAGGATCAGAGCGGGATGTTGCCGTGCTTCTTGGGCGGCAGGGTCTCCCGCTTGGTACGCAGGACGCGCAGCGCCCGGACGATCTGGGTACGCGTCTCGTGCGGCGCGATCACCGAGTCGATGTACCCACGCTCGGCCGCCACGTACGGGTTCGCCAGGGTGTCCTCGTACTCGGCGATCTTCTCGGCCCGGACCGCCGCCGGGTCCTCGGCGCCGGCCAGCTCGGAGCGGTAGAGGATGTTCACCGCGCCCTGTGCCCCCATCACCGCGATCTGCGCGGTCGGCCAGGCGAAGTTGAGGTCCGCGCCGAGGTGCTTGGAGCCCATCACGTCGTACGCCCCGCCGTACGCCTTGCGGGTGATCACGGTGACCTTGGGGACGGTGGCCTCGGCGTACGCGTAGATGAGTTTGGCGCCCCGGCGGATGATGCCGTCCCACTCCTGACCGGTGCCGGGCAGGAAGCCGGGCACGTCCACGAAGGTCAGCACCGGAATGTTGAACGCGTCGCAGGTGCGTACGAACCGGGCGGCCTTCTCCGAGGCGGCGATGTCCAGGGTGCCGGCGAAGTGCATCGGCTGGTTGGCGACGACACCGACCGGTCGCCCCTCGACCCGGCCGTAGCCGACCACGATGTTCTGCGCGTAGAGCGGCTGGACCTCCAGGAACTCCCCGTCGTCGAGGATGTGTTCGAGGACGGTGTGCATGTCGTACGGCTGGTTGGCCGAGTCCGGGATCAGGGTGTCCAGCTCGCGGTCCTCGTCGCTGACCTCAAGCGGGGCGGGGGCCTCGACCACGACCGGCTCGTCGAGATTGTTCGACGGCAGGTACGACAGCAGCGCCTTCACGTAGTCGACCGCGTCCTCCTCGTCGCTGGCGAGGTAGTGCGCGTTGCCGCTGCGGGAGTTGTGCGTACGCGCGCCGCCCAGCTCCTCCATGCCGACGTCCTCGCCGGTCACCGTTTTGATCACGTCTGGGCCGGTGATGAACATGTGCGAGGTCTGGTCGACCATGACGGTGAAGTCGGTGACCGCCGGGGAGTAGACAGCGCCGCCGGCGCAGGGTCCCATCACCAGCGAGATCTGTGGGATGACGCCGGAGGCCCGGACGTTGCGGAAGAAGATCTCACCGTAGAGGCCGAGCGAGACGACGCCCTCCTGGATGCGCGCGCCGCCGGAGTCGTTGATGCCGACCACCGGGCAGCCGATCTTCATGGCCAGGTCCATCACCTTGACGATCTTCTGGCCGAAGACCTCGCCGAGTGAGCCACCGAAGACCGTGAAGTCCTGCGCGAAGACACACACCTGCCGGCCGTCGACGGTGCCGTAGCCGGTGACCACACCGTCGCCGTAGGGGCGGTTCTTCTCCAGCCCGAAGGCCGTGGACCGGTGCCGGGCCAGTTCGTCGAGTTCGACGAAGGAGCCCTCGTCGAGCAGCATCGCGATCCGCTCGCGGGCGGTCTTCTTGCCACGCGCGTGCTGCTTCTCCACGGCGCGGGCCGACCCGGCGTGCACCGCCTCGTCGACCCGGCGCTCCAGGTCCGCCAGCTTGCCCGCGGTGCTGTGCATGTTGGTCCCGGTCTCGGTAGTCACCCAGGGAATATAACGATGGTTCAGGTGGGTGCCCGTGTGCAGTACGCCTCAGTGTCGACCAGCGCACCGCCGTAGGCTGGCGGAATGCCCGGCTCTCCGTACACCGATCTGGACCGGCCGCCGCTGTCGGCGGCCCGGCTGCGCCGCGCGTTGGTCGCGCCGAACGGGCCGTGGGCCCGGCTGGAGTTGCGCGCCGAGACCGGCTCCACCAACGCCGACGTGACCGAGGCCGCCCGGGCCGACGAGCCCGAGGGTCTGGTCGTGGTGGCCGAGCGGCAGACCGCGGGGCGTGGCCGGCGTGGTCGGGTCTGGCAGTCGCCGGCCCGGGCCGGCATCGCGACGAGCGTGCTGCTGCGGCCCGGCGAGGCCGTGCCGGACCGCGGTTGGCTGCCGGCGGCACCCACGGGGTACGGGTGGCTGCCGTTGCTGGCCGGCGTGGCGCTGGTCGAGGCGGTGGCCCGGCTGGCCGAGCTGGAGGCCACCTTGAAGTGGCCGAACGACCTGCTGATCGACGACGCGAAGTGCGCGGGCGTGCTGGCCGAGGCGGTGCCCGGACGTTCGCCGGAGCAACCGCCGGCCATCGTGCTGGGCATCGGACTCAACGTGACGCTGCGCGCCGACGAGCTGCCGGTGAATCCGACCGGGCTGCCGGCCACCTCGCTCCAGTTGGCCGGCGCGACGGCCACCGACCGGGATCCGTTGCTGCGGGCGCTGCTGCGGGCGGTCGCCGACTGGTACGACCGTTGGCGTTCGGCGGGCGGCGACGCGGTGGCCAGCGGCCTGCGTGACGCCTACCTGGCGGCCTGCGCGACGGTCGGCCGCGAGGTACGCGTCCTGCTCCCCAACGGCGACTCCCTGACCGGCACCGCCACCGGGGTGGACCCCGACGGCCAACTGGTGGTCACCACCCCCACCGGTGCCCGAACCCTGGCTGCCGGCGACGTCCTGCACCTCCGCTGACCACGGGCAAGATCACGGGGAACGGTTGGGGCCGCGTGGCGGATGTTGTGGTGGGGCTTGGGGGGTTTACCGTCTGCGCGTCTAGAAAATCGCGTTGGAGGTTCCCGTGGCGTTTCCTGAAGACGTGCTCACCGAGGACGAGCACGTCGTGCTGCACCTGCACCCGCACTGGAAGGCGTTGATCCGGCCGATCGCGGTGCTGGTGCTGGCCATCGCCGCGGTGGTGGTCGGCGTGCTCCTGCTGCCCGAGAGTGGCGGCGGTTCGATCGCGCTGGCCGTGATCGGGGCGATCGCCCTGGTCGCGGTGCTCTGGCTCGGTCTGTGGCCGTTCCTGGTCTGGCGCACCACTCACTACCTGTTCACGAACGAGCGAGTCCTGCTCCAGCAGGGTGTCTTCTCCCGGGACCGGCGGGACCTTCCGCTCGCCCGGGTCAACGACCACTCGATGAACCAGCGTTTCATCGAGCGTCTGCTCGGCTGCGGGACGCTCACCATCGAGTCGGCGGGTGAGCGCGGCCAGTCGGTGCTCTCCGACGTGCCGGATGTCGGAAAGGTGCAGACCACCCTGTACGAGTTGGTCGAGGCACAGCACGACAAGCACTCGCTGGGCGATGGCGAGATGCGCGACATGCTCGCCGACATGCAGGACGGCAAGTCGCTGCGCGACACCACGACCTGAACCGGCCGGTTGAGACCCGCCTCCTGCCGCAGTGTCGGGGGCGGGTCAGTCGTGTCGCTGAGGCTCGGTTGAGCCGCTGATCTCCGTCGGGTCGCCGTCGGGCGACCCGGCGGCGGCCGGGTCCGCTGCGATCGGGTCGCTGGCGGGCCGGTCAGCGCTGGGCTGGTCAGCGTCGGGCCGGTCAGTTTCGGGCCGGTCAGTCTCGGACTGGTCAGTTTCGGGCCGGTCAGCGTCGGTCGGCGCGGCTTCGACGGCTCCGGCGTCGGCGGGGTCGACCTCGACCGGCCGGACGGCGAACCAGCCACGGAAGCGGGTCCGCAGCACCTCCTGCTCGGGTCGGTCGTCCGGGCCGAGGCGCAGCATGGTGCCGGTGAGACTGACGGTGCCGAGCCCGGGGCGGGCGGTCGACGGTCGGGCGCCCATCACGTCGACCCGGACCGCGAGCCGGTCGCCGGCCCGCACGGGGGCGAGCCAGCGCAGCTCCTCCAGGCCGGGGGACGCGTCCGCGGCGGCCCGGGACAGCAGGTGGTCGACGTAGGCGCGCATGAACAGGCTGACCGTGTAGAAGCCGCTGGCGATCAGACCGCCGTGCCGGCTCTCCGCGGCCAGGTCGGGGTCGACGTGGTACCACTGCGGGTCGAAGCGCCGGGCGAAGGCGACCATCTCGTTGGCGTCCACGGTGACCACGCCGAGGTCGACGGTGAGCCCCGGGACGAGATCCTCGAAGAACAACTCGGCTGGCCGTCCCGTGCCGGAACGGGCGTCGGGTGTCGTCACCGGCGGGGCGCGCGGCGGGTGCCGACGTGCAGCTCCGCGGCGAGTTCCGCGTCCAGGTCGGCGGCGGGGCTGACGCTCAGCTGCGGGGGCCGGCCCTGCGTGGGTGTGCCGGGCGGGTAGTCGGCGCGCTGCGCGGGCTCCGACTCCTCCAGCTCGGACACGGATTCCGCCAACTCGGCGACCGGGTCCATCTCCGCCATGGTGTCCCACTCGTCGCGGGGGATGCTGTGCCAGGTGGACTCGGGCTTCGCAGCCTCATCAGTGGCCGGTGCGACCGGTTGGAAGACGAAGGTCCGGTAGGACCAGAACCGGAACAGCGTGGCCAGCATGACGCCGACGGTCTTGGCCACATTCAGCGCCAGCAGGCCGTGTACGCCGAGGCCGTACTTGGCCGCCGCCACGGCGCCCAGCTCGATGAGCAGGCCAGCGCCGTTGAACAGGAAGAAAAGGAGATACTCCCGGCGAAGCGCCGATTTCGGACGGTCGCGGTACGTCCAGTGCCGATTCATGAGGTACGACGTGATGGTGGCGACGATGGTCGCGATCACGGTCGCCTTCAACTGACCATTGACGAAAACGGTCAGTGCGAGGGCATTGAACACCGCGTAATTGATGACGGTGTTGATGCCGCCAACGATGCCGAACTTGAGCGCCTCGTGGATGAACTTCTGCCAGCGCTCAGGCAGCAGGCGGACAAGACGCATGCGAAACACCTTAGGGCAGTCGGGGTGGCCGGCGATCACCGGCCGAACGAGATGGGCGGCAGGTCACGCCCCGTGATCACGGTCGGGATTCACCTGCGGAAGGGTCGGGGTTCCCGCTTCGACGAAGACGAACCGCCGGTACGACCAGAATCGGAACAGCGTGGCGAGCCCGGTGCCGACGATGTAGCTGGCGAGGTTGTCGGCCAGGCGGGTCTGGAACACGGCCGGCCAGATGGCTCCGAGCCCGTAACGGCTGAGCGCCAGGCAGGCGACCGTGATGCCGAGGCCGACGGCGTTGAAGAAGAAGAAGAGCGCGTACTCGCGGGCCGCGTTGTTGCGCTGGCGGTGCCGCCAGGTCCAGAACCGGTTGCCCACGAAGGCGACGGTGGCCGCGATCACCGTGGAGATCGTCTTCGCCGTCAGCTCCTCGACGCCGTGCTTGCTCGTCAGGTAGTTGAAGAGCGCGAAGTCGATGAGGAAGGCGAAACCACCCACGGTGGCGAACTTGCTCATCTCGCGCAGGAGATGACCGAAGCGGTCGAGCAGCATGCCGACGAGACCCCGTCGGGTCTGCCGGGAACCCGGTTGTTCCCCGGTCATCGTGGCGGCCACGGAGGGAGCCTACCGGCTGCTGGCCAGTCAGAGGGGTAGCAACGGCGAGCGGGCGCGGTGTCCCGGAGGGGCCCAGCGTCGCGTGCGTAGCCGCTGCACAGAGCGTAGCCAATTGGGAGGACTGAGCCGCACCGGAACGGGAATCCCCGCACCGGTCGGCGGGGCAGGTCCACGGCCCGACCGCAACAAGCTTCCGCCGGGGTGCAGAACAAGATTTGCGTGAAACTGCGCGGGAAAGCGGGTATCAGCTCGTGATGCCGCAGCGAGGCCGTAGCTTGTGCAGTTCTTCACAACCTGTCCCACTGACTCGGAAGGCTGCCCGGTTTACGCTGAGGCCAATCCCAGGTTTCCACGAAGGCGGACGCTTCGCGCCGCCGAGTCTCGTGCATCCCATAGATCGGTCAGCGTCGACCACAAGGAGATGTGACATGGTTGCTCCGGCTGTTGTGCGGGGAATTGATCAGGCCCCGACTTCCCATCCGAAACTGCTCGCCTGGGTCCGTGAGGTGGCGGAACTGACCACCCCCGACCGTGTCGTCTGGGTGGACGGGTCCGACGAGGAGTGGCGCCGCCTCACCGATGAGCTGGTCGAGGCCGGAACCCTGATCCGGCTCAACCCGGAGAAGAAGCCCAACTCGTTCTACGCGCGCACCGACCCGACGGACGTCGCCCGGGTCGAGGAGCGCACCTACATCTGTTCCGTCGACGAGGCGGATGCCGGGCCCACCAACAACTGGATGGCGCCGGCCGAGATGAAGCGGACGATGACGGATTTGTACCGGGGCTCCATGCGCGGTCGCACCATGTACGTCATCCCGTTCGTCATGGGCCCGGTCGAGGCCGAATCCCCGATGTTCGGTGTCGAGATCACCGACAGCCCGTACGTGGTCGCGTCGATGCGGATCATGACGCGGATGGGCACCCGGGTCCTTGAGGCCATGGGCGACAAGGCGGACTTCGTGCACGCGCTGCACTCGATCGGCGCGCCGCTCGCCCCCGGTCAGCAGGATGTCGCCTGGCCCTGCAACGACACCAAGTACATCTCGCACTTCCCGGAGACCCGGGAGATCTGGTCGTACGGCTCGGGTTACGGCGGCAACTCGCTGCTGGGCAAGAAGTGCTACTCGTTGCGGATCGCCAGCGTGATGGGCCGGGACGAGGGCTGGCTCGCCGAGCACATGCTGATCCTCAAGATCACCTCGCCGGAGGGCAAGGTCCACCACATCGCCGGCGCGTTCCCGTCGGCCTGCGGCAAGACCAACCTGGCCATGGTGGAGCCGACCATCCCCGGTTGGAAGGTCGAGACCATCGGCGACGACATCGCCTGGATGCGGTTCGGCCCGGACGGCCGCCTCTACGCGGTCAACCCCGAGTACGGCCTGTTCGGCGTCGCGCCCGGCACCGACTGGAAGACCAACGCCAACGCCATGCGCACCCTGGACCGGGGCAACTCCGTCTTCACCAACGTCGGCCTCACCGACGACGGGGACGTCTGGTGGGAGGGCATGGGTGAGCCGCCGGCACACCTGATCGACTGGAAGGGCAACGACTGGACGCCGGAGAGCGACAGCCTCTCCTCGCACGCGAACAGCCGGTTCTGCACCCCGATCACGCAGTGCCCGATCCTCGCCGACGAGTACTTCGACCCCAACGGCGTGCCGATCGACGCCATCCTCTTCGGTGGCCGCCGCAAGGACACCATCCCGCTGGTGACCGAGGCCCGCGACTGGGTGCACGGCGTCTACATGGGTGCCACGCTCTCCTCGGAGACCACCGCCGCCGCGTCCGGCGCCGTCGGTGTGGTCCGGCGCGACCCGATGGCGATGCTGCCGTTCATCGGCTACAACGCCGGGGACTACTTCCGGCACTGGATCGAGATGGGCAAGGGCGTCGACGGCGACGAGGCGAAGCTGCCGAAGATCTACTACGTCAACTGGTTCCGCAAGGACCCGGACGGTTCGTTCCTCTGGCCGGGCTTCGGCGAGAACTCCCGGGTGCTCAAGTGGGTCGTCGAGCGGATCGAGGGCACGGCCGAGGCGGTCGAGACCCCGGTCGGCATGGTCCCCGCGCCGGACGCCCTGGACGTCGAGGGCCTGGACATGACACCGGAGGACGTGCGGATCGCGCTGAAGGTCGACCCGGACGAGTGGCGCAACGAGCTTCCGATGATCACCGAGTGGTTCGAGAAGTTCGGTGACAAGTTGCCCGGCGTGCTCTGGGCCGAGTTGGACGCGCTGCGCGCGCGCCTCGACGCCGAGCAGCCACAGCGGTAGGTGTGAACGAGACCCTTCGCGGGCAACATCGGAGTTCATGAGGACGGCCGCCGAGACCCAGGTCCGGCGGCCGTCCGTCGTCCGGGTGCTCATCATCCTGCTGGCCACGACGGCGGCGGCCACCGTCGTGGTCGAGCTGCTCAATTGGTGGTACGCCCCGGAGCAGGGTTTCGGGCTGGCCGTCCGGACCGGCTGGGCCCTGCTGCGCTCGTTCGGCTTCCTACTGCTGATCGGGCACGTCCGACGGGGTCGGATGGTGGCCCGCCCGTTCGGGCTGATCCTCGCGGTCACCACGATCTTCGCGGTCGGTCGGCTCGTCGTGCCCCGGCAGGGGGTGCCGCCGCTACCCGGCCTGCTCGGCTTCGCGATCCTCACGGCGCTCTGTGTCACAGTGGTCTGGCTGCTCTACCGCTCGTCGGCGTTGGCCGGGCACCTGGTCCGGCACCGACCGCGCCTCGTCATCGACCGGGACGGCATCTCCTGGCGGGAGACTCCTCCACGTCGACCGCAGGCCAGCGCCTGGTTGTTGACCAGCCGGGTGGCTGCCTTCACCTACAGTCCGCTGATGCTGGTGCCGGCCCTGGTGGCCGGGGGTTCCATCCTGGATGGTCGACTGACCGCGGTGCCGGCCGTGCTGTTCTGGTTCTTCGCGGGCATCACGGCAAGCTACGCCGTGCTGTTCTGCACCGCGTTCCTGATGCGCGGCAAGGACTGGGCGCGTGGCCTGCTGGTCTTCGTCACGGTGGCCGTACTCGCCGTGGACCTGCCGCTGTGCTGGTGGCTGCTGGGCGTGGACGGCCTGGTCCGCGACGGCGCCCCACTGGTCGCCGCCGCCCTGCTGACCCTGTACGGCCTGCGCCGCGCCGGTCGCGTCGCCCGCGTCTCCGACGCCGCCTGACCCGAACCCCAACCCTGACCGCGGCGGGGCTCCGCACCGACGCCGCTGACTGCCGACCCGGCGGCCGACCACTGCCCGGCCCTGCCAACCCCCTCCCCGCCCGCCCCTCCTTTGCTCTGCACCCCAATAGGTG
>NZ_QGSZ01000266.1 GCF_003857055.1 Micromonospora inaquosa
GGGTTACCTGGCCGGGGCGGTGGTCGAAGGTGTCCATGGTGAACCACTCGTCCAGCTCCGGGTCGAAGAGGTTCTGCAGGCCGAACTGCAACACCTGCCACCAGCGGCCCGGGTCGCGCTGGTCGACGTAGATGTCGCCGAGCGCGAGCGGGAACCGGAAGAACTCCCCCGGCACTGTCGAACCGCCGACGACCCCGACCCGCCAGTGGTCGACGTGCCGGTCCTTCTCACCTTGCAGGATCTCCGGCCCCATGTAGCGGGCGGTCTTCAGCTTGTCGTTGAAGATCTGGCGGTTGAAGAAACCCGGCACCTTGCTGCATTCACGGGGCGGGAACAGCGGAATGTTCGGCCACCTGTAGGTGAGCGTGTAGAGGGTGTTCTCGTAGATCAGGTTCGTGAACCAGATCGGGTGGTCGGGGCCGCCGGCGATCATCTGACTGTTGCCGTCGCGGCCCTGCCAGGAGAACGGCACGTCGATGCCGAGGTCCCGCACGATGTACCGGCCGGTGCCCTGGAAGTCGGCGGGGAGCAGCGGTGGGCGCGGCTCCCGCGGGTCGGGGGTCGTCGGGCCGTCGGCCTGGGCCGCGCGGGGCAGTGGCGCCGCCGCCGGACCGGGCGCGACGACACCGAGGGCGAACAACCCACCGGCGACCGCCGCCACCAGTGTCCGATGTGTACGCCTCGACGCCATGTGCCCTCCGCCGACGAAAGTGCCAGATGCCTTCGGCGAAGCGTAGGAGCAGGCAGAACGTGAGGACCGACGGAATGATCGGGCTCAACCGGAAGGGTGAACGAGGCGGGACCGGCGGTTCGCCGCAACGCGAACCACCGGCCCCGACGTCCAGTGGGCTATCCGGCGCCGCCGGCCCGGAACGCCACCCAGGCGTCGCTCATCCGATCGGCCTGCCCCGAGGTGAACATGTTCATGCAGGAGTCCTGCGTGTAGTCCATGAAGTTGTGGATCGGGTCGAGTCCGGGCGCGGTGCAGGAGTCCGCACCCACCGGGCAGTCGAACTGCGGCGCCGCCTCGCGCGGGGTGTCCGCGACGAAGTCGCCGGCCGCGGAGCAGCCGTGCGCGAAGGTGTGCTCCAGCATCAGCCAGTGCCCGACCTCGTGCGTCAGCGTGTCACCCAGCGCGTACTTGCCGGCCGTGCCGCCCGGCATCGACTCGTCGAGCATCACCACGCCGTCGATGTAGTCGCGCCCGTTGTTGTAGTCCTTCGGGAAGTACGCCCAGCCGAGCAGCCCGCCGCCGATGTTGGCCGCGTACACGTTCAGGGTCTCCGAGTCGCCGGTGTACAGCGCCTTCTTCATGTCCCGCTCGTTCTTGCCCGGCACCACCGTGTACCAGGCGCTGTTCACCGTCCACGTCGTGTCCACGAGCGAGAAGCGGAACGGAGTGTTGGCGGCGTCGCCGGCCGTGCGGCCCGCGAACGAGTCGTTGAGCACCGTCATCTGCGCGGCGATCAGGGTGTTCCACCTGGTCGTCTCGGCAGCGGTGAGCGGATGGTCGGAGACCATGTGGAAGACCGTGGGGATGGTGACGCTGCCGTTCGCCAGGCGCGGCGCGTCCTTGATCACGCCGTAGGCGTTGGCTTCGTTCTTGGCGTACAGCTCCGGTTCTTGCGCGGTGGCGCCCTCGGCGACCCGGGCGGCGCCGTGCGCGTCGGCGCCCGGCTCACAGGCAGTGACGCCCGGGGAGGCGGTCGCGGGCGCGGCGGTGGCGAGCGCCCCGGAGGCGCCGCCGGACGCCAGGAACGTCGCGGCGGTAGCGGTGAGGACCGCCACTCGGAAGGTCGATCTTCTGCGCATCGGTGCACCTTTCGATGAGGGAGGCGGTGCCGGGTCGATGACGTCGCTGTTCGGGTATGAGAACACGCCGACGGCATGGACAAAAGACCTCTGAGCAGGGCATGTGGCGGTGTAACGGAACCGGGTCGGCCAGCGCTGTTTGGGGCCGCTCGGCGGGTTCAGAGGATGCGGGTGACCTGCTCGGCGGCGACGACCTCGTCCCGCCGTACCGGATCGAGGTTGGCGGTGATCACCACGGACGCGCCGGCCGAGAGCGGGGCGAGCAACCACTTCAGCGGCTGCTCGGTCTCGGCGGCGTCGACCAGCAGCCGGTCGCCGGCCCGCAGGTCCATCATCCCGGCGATCTCCCGGGCGAGCGCCCCCCACTGGCCATAGGTGGTGCCGTCCGTGCTGGCCGGGTCCGACGGGTGGATGGCGGTGTGGTCGGGTGTGACGTCCGAGTGGCGAAGCACCTCGGCGGACCAGTCCAGCCAGCCCAGCGGCACGTCGGCCAGCCGACCCGCCCCGGTGCCGACAAGGTAGCGGTGCGGGGCGTCCGGCACGTCCTCCAGCCAGTCGTCCTGCCGCTGCGGGGTCACGAAGACCGCGTCGAACGGCCGGTCCCCGCCGGGTTCGAGCACCGGCAGGCCCGCCGTGGCGCGCGGCCGGAACGACACCGCCAGGCCCGCGGCCCACGCGCCCAACAACACCGCGGCGGTACGCCAGTGCGGCGGCAGCAGGACCGCTACGCGGCTGCCGGGGCCGAGCCCACAGCCGTCCCGCAGCAGGCTGGCGCTACGCGCCGCCCACTGGCCGACCTGCTGTGCGGTCAGGTCGGCGCGCTCGCCGGTCGCCTCGTCGCGGTAGCTGATCAACGGAAGCTCAGCCTCGACGGGTCGGGTCGCCAGGTCGGCCGTCACGATTGGCTGCATCTCCACGCTCCCGGGTCGACGTCGGCACCACAGTACTCAACGACTTTGGTCGCACCTGTCGTCGGCCGATGGCCGTATCGGGTGACCGATTGGCCCGCGCACCGTGCAGGGAACGATCCCGAGACGCCGCCGAGGAGCGCCCGTGCCGACCGGACCCGACCCCGTCACCGCTGACCATCCCGCCACCGACCGCCCCGCCGCCGCCGACCGTCTGCCACTGCGTCGGCGGCTCCTGCCGGTGCTCGCGTTGCTGCTGCTCGCGCCGTGGGCGGCCGAGTGCTCGTGGGGTGGCTTCGCCATCGACGACTTCCTGCCGGTGCTGATCTTCCTGGGCCCGATGTACGGCGGCGCGGCGATCCTCATCCGGGAGACCGCCCGACACCTCGGCGCGGGCTGGCCGACCATCGTGCTGCTCGCCGCCGCGTTCGGCGTACTCCAGGCCGGGCTGGTCGACCAGTCACTGTTCAACCCCGGCTACCTCGACGACACCCAGTACGCCGACACCCGTGCCGCCGCCGAGGCGACGCTGGTGCCGGGGCTGGATTTCAGCCTCCGGCAGGCGTTCGACTACGTCGGCAACCACATCGTGCTGACCATCTGCGCGCCGATCGTGCTCGTCGAGTCGTTCCTCCGGCCGGAGCGGCGGCAGCGGCCGTGGCTGGGCCGGCCCGGTCTCGCCGTGGTCGGCGTGATCTACCTGCTCGGCAGCCTGTTGATCTTCTCGGACAGCAGCGGCCGGAAGGGCTTCCTGGCCAGCCCCCTCCAACTGGCGTTCGCCGCCGTGCTGGTCTTCGCCCTGGTCGCGGTCGCCCTGCTGCCCCGCTGGCGCCGCGCCCTCCCGCGTCGGTCCCGTCGGGTGCCGCATCCGCTCTGGGTGGGTCTGCTGATCGTCCTCGTCCGCTTCGGCGCTGACCTGACGCCCGGCTGGCCGGGAGTGGCCATCGCCCTGTCGCTCGCCGCTGCCGTCGGAGGGCTGATCGCGTACTGGTCGTCGGGCAGCGGTTGGGGGCAGCGGCACGTGCTCGTTGCGGGCACTGCGGGCCTGGTCACCGCCGCGGCGTTCGCGTACCTGGTGCCGCCCTACTCCCCGGCGAGCCCGGCGGCGGCCCTGGCCGGCGACATCGCGGTCACCGTCATCACCGTCGCCCTGGTCGGCGGTGCCTGGTGGCGGCTGCGCCGTGCTTCGCCCGCTGTTCACGTCGCCGCGGGTTGATGCTCCCCGTCGGCCCGGCGTCCACAAGCGTGGACGCCGGGCCGCGCGGTTCCTACTCTTTGATCATCACGACGTCGGTCGGGCGTTCGACAGTCACCGGCGTGCCGTAGTCGAACACTTCGAGGGTCGAGTTGACAGTCCCCGTGTCGAGACGGCCCTTCACCGTCGACTGCCAGGTGACGGTGAGCGCCACCGTCGCGATCCGACCGTCGCGATCCAGCGTGACGTCGCCGGCCGTGCTGCTCGACCCGTCCCTGCCGGTCTCGGCATAGGTGAAGTGCAGTGAGCCGTCCGGCTTCTCGGTCACCGTCGCGTTCTGTCGCTTCAGAGCCGCGAAGAGGGCAGCCGGGTCGGGCTCGGCGGAACCCAGCACGTCGTCCCCGTCGCCGTACAGGGAGAGCCGGTCGTACGTCCCCGGGTACTGCCCGTACCGGCCGTACGTCTCGCCCGGGCCCTTGTCGGCCGGTAGGGGACCCAGCGGAGGCTCGCCACCCTGGTACCGGGTGCCGTTGATCAAAAGCTCGGTCATGACCGAGTCGTCCTTCGGCACCCGGACGTAGCCGGTGTCGGTCCTCGGGTCGAACGCGCCTTCGTAGGTCAGCCCGTCCGGGCCCGAGTGGGTCAGCCGCATCCGGTAGCTGATGTTCTCGCTGGCGGTCGCGGCCGAGACCAGCCGCATCGCCGGCGAGGCCGGCTCCGGTTGCGCGGCCTGGGTGGTGACGTCGGAGCGGCCCGCCGGAGAGTTTGTCGGAACGGTCAGCGCGGTGCCGACGCCCAGCGCCAGCAGCGCGCACGTGCTACCGACCAGCGCGGTGGTCCGGCGTCGCCGGGCCCGCCGGCCGCGCTCGATCAGCGCACCCACCGGGGGTACGGAGTCCGTCGCGTCGTCGACGATGTCGTGCAGCCCATGGGCGAGACGGTCATCGATGTTGTTCATGACTATCACCTGCTTACCGAGTCGAAGGATTCCTCAAGGAGGTGGCGCAGTTTGCCCAGGGCTCGGGCGTTCTGGCTCTTGACGGTGCCGAGCGAGCAGCCCAGGACCTGGGCGACCTCGCGCTCGCTCAGGTCCTCGTAGTGGCGGAGCACCACCACCGCTCGCTGTTTGGCTGGCAGCGACATCAGCGCCCGGCGCAGCACGACCACGTCCGGGCCGATGCCGTCGGTCGCGGCGGGCCGGTCGGGAACGTCCGCGAAGAGGCTCTCCCGGCGACGTCGCCGCCACGCCGAGGTGTGGTTGTTGACCAGGGCCCGGCGCAGGTAGGCGTGTGGGTCGCCGAGCCGGGACAGCCGCCGCCACCGCTCATAGACCTTGACCAGGCTGTCCTGGAGCAGTTCCTCGGCCCGCCACCGGTCGCCGCTGAGCAGCATGGCCAGCCGGATATGTCGCTGCCACGCCACCTCGACGAACGCGACGTAGGACCGGTCCGCCGCGGACAGTGGTTTCTGTTGGTCGGTCACGCGCCTTACACGCCGCGGGGTCACCGAAGGTTGTCGCGTCCTGCGGACGTTGTCGGCGCCCGTCAGCGGTTGGGCAGTTCCGGGCCGCCGTCGAGCAGCGGGCCGAGCAGGTCGTCGTACTCGTCGACCCGGGCCAGGACCTCGGCGGCGGTGAACTGGCGGACGGCCGGCTTCCGACCGCGCCCGCCGGCCTCCACCTCGTCCCAGGTCAACGGTGTCGACACCGACGGCACCGACTGGGCCCGCAGCGAGTACGGCGCCACAGTGGTCTTCGCCGCGTTGTTCTGACTCCAGTCGATGAAGACCTTGCCCGGCCGGAGGTTCTTCGCCATCTTCGACACGATCAGCTTCGGGTGGGCCTGCTCCAACTCCTGGGCGATCCGTCGCGCGTAGTCGGAGACCAGATCCGACGACTGGGTGCCGGCGATCGGGCAGCAGAGCTGCATGCCCTTCTTGCCGGACGTCTTCGGGTACGACTCGATGCCGTCCTCGGCGAGCCGGTCGCGCATCAGCACCGCCACCGGGCAGCACTCGGCGAGCCCGGCCGGTGGCCCCGGGTCCAGGTCGACGACCATCATGTCCGGGTGTTCGCCCACCTTCCACTGCGGCGTGTGCAGCTCCAACGCGGCCAGGTTGGCCAGCCAGACCAGGGTCGGCAGGTCGTCGGCGATCACGTAGTCGATGGTTTCCCGGCCCTTCGTCGACCCGGGCGCGGGCAGATTCTCCACCCGCACCCAGTCCGGGGTCGCGGCCGGCGTGTTCTTCTCGAAGAACGACTTGTCGTCCACCCCGTTGGGGTAGCGGATCCGGGTGACCGGTCGGTCCCGCAGGTGCGGCAGCAGCACCGGGGAGATCCGGGTGTAGTAGTCGATCACCTCACCCTTGGTGAACCCGGCCGCCGGGTAGAGCACCTTGTCCAGGTTGGACAGCTCCAGCGCGCGGCCCTCAACATCCACCCGCAGCCGGTCAGCCGGCATCGTCGACCTCCTCCGGAGGCTTGTCCGGGCGCAACCGCAGCACCCGGGGGAAGCGCAGCCGGCCGTCGGGGGTGCGCTGGCCGTACTTCACCTCCACCACCACCCTGGGTGCTACCCAGATGGCGCCCCGGGCATCCTCGCGCGGCACACCCGGTGCGAACGGTGACACGCCGGAGCGCAGCGGTTCCAACTCGTCGAGGAGCTGCCGCTCGATGGCGGCACCGATCCCGCCGCCGACCCGACCCCGGTAGATCAGCCGGCCGTCCGGGCCGGGGACCCCGACCAGCAGTCCGCCGATCCGGCGCGCGCCCGGTCGCCAACCGCCGATGACGAAGTCGCCGGTCACCTCCAGTTTGACCTTCACCCAGTCCGGCGAGCGCACCCCCGGGCGGTAGACGGCCCCGACCCGCTTGGCCATCACCCCCTCCAGACCGTGCTCACCGGCCGCCTCGTAGGTGGCCGGGCCGTCGGCGAACATCGGCGGCACCGCCCACCGGAGGCCACCGAGCGCGAGCGATTCGAGCGCCTCCCGGCGGCGCTCGTAGGGCCAACCGGTCAGGTCGTCGCCGTTCAAACGGAGCAGGTCGAAGATCATGTACGTGACCGGCATGGCCGCTGCCAACCGGGCCGCCTTGACCCGGTCCCGCACGTGCATCCGCTCGGCCAGCGCGGTGAACGACGGCTGCCCACCCTGGCCCAGCAGCACCACCTCGCCGTCGAGCAGCGCGTCGTCGACCTGTTCGGGCAGGGTGGCCAGCTCCGGGTACGCGGCGGTGATCTCCACACCGGAGCGGGCATACAGGTGCTGGTCGCCACCGGAGATGTCGGCGAGCGCGCGGACGCCGTCCCACTTGAACTCGTACGCCCAGCCGTCACCCGCCGGGAGCGGCCCGGTCATCGCGAGCATCGGCTTGAGCGGCGCGCCGGGCACGACCCGACTGTAGTAGCAGGCCGAACACCTCGCGTCCGGTTCTTTCGGATGCGAGCATGGTCGATACCGGGGAAGGGAGCGCAGGATGCGTGCCATCTGGAAGGGAGCCGTGTCGTTCGGGCTCGTCTCGATCGGGGTGAAGCTCTACTCGGCCACCGAGGAGAAGGACATTCGGTTCCACCAGGTGCACCGCGAGGACGGCGGCCGGATCCGCTACAAGCGCACCTGCTCGGTCTGCGGCGAGGAGGTCACCTACGACGACATCGCCAAGGGCTACGACATCGGCGGCGGCGAGATGGTGATCCTCACCGACGAGGACTTCGCCGACCTGCCGCTGACCAGTTCCCGCGCGATCGACGTGCTGGAGTTCGTCCCAGCCGAACAGGTCGACCCGATCCTCTACAACAAGGCGTACTTCCTGGAGCCGGAGGGCGCGGCGACGAAGCCGTACGTGCTGCTGCGCGACGCGCTGATCGACTCGGAGCGGGTGGCCATCGTCAAGGTGGCGCTGCGCCAGCGGGAGCAACTGGCCACGTTGCGGGTCCGCGAGGGTGTGCTGCTGCTCAACACCATGCTCTGGCCGGACGAGATCCGTACCCCGGACTTCGGTTTCCTCGACGAGGACCTCAAGGTGCGCCCGCCGGAGCTGGCCATGGCCAGTTCACTGATCGACTCGATGACCGGCGAGTTCGAGCCGGACGTCTTCACCGACGACTACCGGGCCGCGTTGCAGGAGGTCATCGACGCCAAGGTGGAGGGTCGGGAGGTCGTCCAGCCGGAGGAGGTCGAGGAGGCCCCGGCCGCGGCGGTGGACCTGATGGCGGCGTTGAAGGCCTCGGTGGAGCGCGCCAAGGCGGCTCGCGGCGAGCAGCCCGCCCGCGGCGGTGGCGGTGCTGGTGAGCCGACGCCCATCTCGTCGGCCCGGTCCGCCCAGAAGGCAGCCGAGAAGAAGGCGGCCAAGGCACCCGCGAAGAAGACCGCGGCGAAGAAGACGGCCGAGAAGAAGGCGGCGGAGCCGGCGAAGAAGACCGCCGCGAAAAAGACCGCGGCTAAGAAGGCCGAGCCGGCGAAGAAGACCGCCGCGCGCAAGAGCGCACCCCGCAAGAGCGCCTGACCGTACGGCAGCGGCGGCGCTGTCCGCCGGGCCGGGTACGCTCCGCCGGCCGCTGGCGACCGGAGGAGCCCCCATGCCGTACACCCCTGATCTGGACCGGTTGTTGACGCCCGGCGCCCGCTTCACCGACGAGCACGGCGGGTACCTGATCGAGGTTCACCCGGTGGGCGAGATCGTGTTGCCGACCGGCCGGGTGGTCGGGTGTGACCCGCTGGTCTGCCCGGAGGCGGAGCCGTTCACGGTGACCGTGCCGCCAGGGCGGCATCCCGCCCGCGCCTGGGTCGCGGTGGTGCTCCGGGAGGACGCCGAGGTGGACCGACGGGTCGCCGCGCTGGAGCTGGTCGTCTCCGCCGAGCCGACCATCCGCTGGGAGCCGGCCGTCGCGGGTGACCAGGACGTCGCCACGCTCGGCGCGGACGACTACTTCGGGTACGGGGTGGACGCGGGCGTCGGCACGTTTGCCGACCCGACCGCGCTCGCCGTCCTGGAGGGCTGGGACTCCGATCGGGTCGAGGAGGTCTTCATCCCCGCCGAGCTGCCCTCGTCCCCGGTCCCGGGGCTGATCACCGCCGTGCTGGACGAGGCCAGCGGCGCCAACGTCGTCACCGTGGCCACGGGTTGGGGCGACGGCTGCTACGGCACCTGGATCGGTCGGGCCGCCGATGGCCGGGTCACCTCGTTCGTGACCGACTTCATGGTCGTACCGGAATAACCGCCCGGGAAAGCCCCGGATCTGCCGTGCTGGGCGATCCGTGCCATCCGCGGCGGGCACGGTAGGCCGCAGTGCGGGTACCGTGTGCGTCGGCTTTCCCCCCGGCACCGGGTGCCGGCCACACTTCGCAGCAGGGAGTCGACGACGTGAGCGAGCGGACGCAGCAGAAGGGCCCAGACCAGAGCCCGGCGACCAAGTCGGGGCGACGCCTGGCCGCCCAGTTGGCGGAGAAGAAGGCAGCCGACGCGAGGCGGAAGCGCAACGCGTGGGCCAGCGGCCTCGCCGCCGTCGCCGTGGTCGGGGTGCTGATCGCCGTCTTCGTGACGATCGGCGGTGGCGACGACAAGCCCAAGAACTCGGCCGACACCACCCCGTCCGCCTCCGCCCCGGCCGCCGACGAGGCCGGCGCGCCCCCCGCCCCGCAGCTGCCCGAGGGCGCCGATCCCGCGCTGGGCACCAAGCCGGCGGTGACGCCGGGCACGGGTGAGCTCAAGAAGCTCGTCGTCACGCCGCTGATCAAGGGCACCGGCCCGGCCGTGAAGAAGGGCCAGAACATCACCACCAACTACGTGGGGGTGTTCTTCAAGGACGGCAAGGAGTTCGACTCCTCCTGGAAGGCCGGACAGCCGGCCACCTTCCCGATCGGCGTCGGCCAGGTGATCCCGGGCTGGGACCAGGGCCTGGTCGGGGTGACCGTGGGCAGCCGGGTGCAGCTCGACATCCCGGGCGAGTTGGCGTACGGCAACGACGAGGCCGCCGGCGATGGACGGCCGACCGGCCCGCTGCGCTTCGTGGTGGACGTGCTCGCCGCCCAGTGACCTGTCCGGGTCGTCCCGGTTGTCGCCGGGTCGCGATGGAGTTGTTCACATGAGGCTTCCGGCCCGTCACCCAGCGGCAGTAGGTTCGGCGTCACCCCGGGCGGTTCGTCGCCCGGGGTGAGCAGCCGGAACCGGACGCGGAGGTGCATGTGACGGCGCTGGACGAGCCTGGGCGGGTTGCCCGGTCGATGTGGGCGTACTTCGAGCCGGTGCATGCGGTCACCTACCTCCACCCCCGGGCCCGTGCCGCGTACGAGGCGGTTGGGCTGCGCGGTTACTGGCGCGGGTACTTCGCCGGCCGGGCCGCGCCGCTCGGCGCCACCGAGGCGGCCCCGGTGATCGCCGCCTTCTTCAACTTCGCGCCGCCGATGGTCGCTCGCGCGCTGCCGGCGGTGTGGCGGTTGGCCACCCCGCAGGAGGCGTTGCGTGCCCGCCTGACCGGTGCGGTGCAGGCGCTCGCCGAGCTGACCTACGAGCTACCGGAGTCGCACCTGGTGGAGGCGGCCGACCTGCTGGAGCGGGCCGCCTCGGCGGCGCAGACCGCCGGCCGGGTGCTCGGCGCGGTCAACGCGGCCCTCCCGACCGGCGAGTACCCGCTGGCACGCCTGTGGCAGGCCGCCACCACGCTGCGCGAACATCGGGGGGACGGGCACGTGGCGGCGCTGGTGGCCGCCGGGCTGGACCCGGTGGAGACGCTGACCGGGCGGGTCGCGCTGGACGGCTCGCCGCCGCAGTATCTGCTCGGCCGGGGCTGGTCCGAGGAGCAGTGGCAGGCCGCCCGCGAGCGGCTCACCGAGCGGGGCTGGCTGACCGGGGACGGCACGGCCACCGACGAAGCCCGGGCCGGGTTCCAGGCCATCGAGGACGCCACCGACCGGGCCGCCGCGCACCCGTGGCAGGCGCTGACCCCTGCCGACACGGATCGACTCCGGGAGCTGCTGGAGCCGATCGCCCGGGCCGGCCACACCCTGCTTCCCGAGGGCAGCCCGCTCGGTCTGCCCGCGCTGCCCGACTGACCGGGCACCCGTCGGTCAGGCAGGATGGGCCCGTGACGGATGCGGTGGTCTTTGACCTGGACGGCGTGATCGTGGATTCCGAGCCGGTGTGGGAGGAGGTCCGCCGGGCGTACGTGGCAACGCACGGCGGGACGTGGCAGCCGGACACCCAACGCCGGCTGATGGGGATGAGCACCGGCGAGTGGGCCCACTATCTGAGCGGGGAGCTGGGCGTCGGCCGCACCGCCGAGCAGGTCGCCGTCGAGGTGGTCGAGGAGATGACCCGACGCTACCGGGACCACGTACCCCTCATCGATGGCGCCGACCAGGTCGTCCGCCGGCTGGCCGCGCGGTGGCCGCTCGGGTTGGCCAGTTCGTCGCCGACCCGGCTGATCGAGGCGGCGCTGGCGGCGACCGGCCTGACCGACGCGTTCGGCGCGACCCTCTCCACCGAGCAGACCGAACGGGGCAAGCCGGCACCGGACGTGTATCTGAGCGTGGCGCGGAGCCTCGGCGTCGATCCGACCCGCTGTCTGGCGGTGGAGGACTCGTCCAACGGGGTGCGTTCCGCCGCGGCGGCGGGGATGCGGGTGGTGGCGGTGCCGCACGGGTCGTACCCGCTCGACCCGGACGCCGCAGGGCTGGCGGTGGTGACGCTGCACGCGATCGGTGAGCTGACCCCCGAGCTGGTGGACGAGCTGGGTTGACCGGGGCCGAGCGGGGTAGAGACCACGGATGAAGGCCATCGTGTACGAGCGCAACGGCGACCCGTCGGTGCTTGGGCTGGTCGACCGGCCGGTGCCGGAGCCGGGTGCGGGCGAGGTCCTGGTGCGGATGGCGGTCTCCGGGGTGAACCCGACGGACTGGAAGTCCCGCCGCAACTCCCCGCCGGACGGCTGGCAGATTCCCGGGCAGGACGGCGCGGGGGTGGTCGAGGCGGTCGGCGCGGGGGTGGACCCTGACCTGATCGGTGAGCGGGTGTGGGTCTGGGAGGCCGCCTGGCAGCGACAGTGGGGCACGACGGCGGAGTACACGCTGGTGCCGGTCCGGCAGGCGGTACGCCTCGGCGCCGCCGCGTTCGAGCTGGGGGCCGCCCTGGGCATCCCGTTCCTCACCGCGCACCGTTGTCTGACCGCTGGCGAGTTCATGCCGGACACCCTGCGGGCTGGGGCGTTGGCGGATCACACGGTGCTGGTGCAGGGCGGCGCGGGCGCGGTCGGCAACGCCGCGATCCAGCTCGCCCGTTGGGCCGACGCCACGGTGATCGCCACGGTGAGCAGCGCGGAGAAGGCGCAGCTAGCGGCGTCGGCCGGCGCCTCCTTTGTGATCAACTATCGGGAGCAGGACGTGGTCGGGGAGGTCCACAAGATCGCCCCCGACGGGGTCCACACGATCGTGGAGGTCTCCCCCGCCCGTAACGCCGCGACGGACGTGCAGGTGCTGCGGCACGGCGGCGCGGTCTGCATGTACGCCGACGACGGCGGGGACGAGGTGCGCATCCCGATTCGGGCGATGATGGTCCCGAACGCCCGTTGGCAGTTCGTACTGGTCTACACGGAGCCGAAGTCGGCCAAGGCGCAGGGTGTGAAGGACGTGGCGGCGGCGGCCAGTCAGGGCGGCATCCGGGTGGGCGCGGACGCGGGCCTGCCGTTGCACTACTACCCCCTGGCGGAGGCGGCTGCGGCGCACCAGGCGGTGGAGGACTCGACGGTGGGCAAGGTGCTCATCACGACCAGCGAGGCCTGATCGGGTCGCTGGCCACCCGATTTCCCCGTCAGCAGGACAGAGGCGAATAACTTTCGCAACAATGACGGTGCGGGTCATCCCGCGTGGAGCGGGCGGCCCCGGCGCGGTGCGAACGCCGGGGCCGCCCCTGGGGAGGGTTGTTCAGGAGTACTCCCGCCCTAACAGGCGACAGTGCCTGGCAAAACGTTACGGGGCTGTCAGCTCCCGGACAGTCAGCTCGCCCCCGGCGTACCGCGAACGGACGACCTTCTTGTCGAACTTGCCCACGCTCGTCTTCGGCACCGTGTCGATGAACGCCCAGCGCTCGGGCAACTGCCAGCGCGCCACCGACCCGGCCAGGAAGTCCCGCAGCTCCTCGGCGGTCACCGAAGCGCCCTCCCGGAGCACCACGGTGGCCAGCGGACGTTCGTCCCACCGCTCGTCCGGGACACCCACCACGCACGCCTCCAGCACCGCCGGGTGCGCCATCAGCGCGTTCTCCAGCTCCACCGATGAAATCCACTCACCACCGGACTTGATCACGTCCTTGGCGCGGTCGGTCAGCGTGATGTACCCGTCCGGCGAGAGGGTGCCCACGTCGCCGGTGCGCAGCCAGCCGTCGCGGAACTTCTCCTCGTCCGGGGCGTCGTCACCGACGTACCGGGCGGTCACCCACGGCCCCCGGACCTCCAACTCGCCCACCGCCCTGCCATCGGCGGGCATCGGCTCACCCGACGGGCCGACGATGCGCGCCTGCACGCCCGCCGGCACCCGCCCCTGCGTGTAGCGGTAGCGCCACGCCTGCTCACCGGTCACCCCGGCGGGCGGACGCGACACCGACCCCAGCGGGGACATCTCGGTCATCCCCCAGGCGTGGATGACGTCGATCCCGTGCCGCTCGTCGAAGGCGTGCATCAGCGCCGGCGGGCACGCCGAGCCGCCGACGATCACCTCACCGAGCGAGGAGGTGTCCACGTCGTGGGTGTCCAGGTAGGCCAGCAGATCGGTCCAGATGGTCGGCACCGCGCCGGCCAGGGTGGGTCGCTCGGCGGCGATCATCTCGGCGATCGGCGCGGCCTGGAGGAACCGGTCCGGCATGATCAGCGACGCGCCGGAGAGGAAGGCCGCGTACGGCAGACCCCAGGACATGGCGTGGAACATCGGCACGATCGCCAGCTCCCGGTCGGTCGGCCCGAGACCGAAACCCTCCGGCATGCAGACCTGCAACGAGTGCAGATAGATCGAGCGGTGCGAGTAGGCCACACCCTTCGGGTTTCCGGTGGTGCCCGAGGTGTAGCAGAGCGCGGCGGCGTCGCGCTCGTCCACCTCGGGCCAGTCGTACACCTCGGGCCGGTCGGCGAGCAGCGCGTCCCAGTGGTGCACGGTGATCCGGTCACCGGCGGTCGCCACCAGCGGCGCCGGGTCGCCGCCGCCGACCACCACGACGTGCCGCACCGTGGTCAGCTCACCGATCACCCGGGCCAGCAGCGGAATGAGCGTGCTGTCGACGAGCACCACCCGGTCCTCGGCGTGATTGGCGATGTAGACGACCTGGTCGGGAAAGAGCCGGATGTTGAGCGTGTGCAGCACCGCACCCATGCTCGGCACCGCGAAGTAGGCGACCAGGTGCTCGTTGTTGTTCCACATGAAGGTGGCGACCCGCTCATCGCCGGTCACCCCACACTCGTCGCGCAGCGCGTGTGCCAGCCGGGCGGCGGCACGGCCCACCTCGGCGTACGTCATCCGGCGGGGTTCGGCGCCCGTCCAGGTGACCACCTCGGCCGTGCCGTGCACCCCTGCACCGTGGTCGAGGATCCGGGAGATCTGCAGAGGGGCGTCCATCATCGTGCTACGCATGGGTAACAAGCTAGTGTCGGCGGTCACACGTTGGGAACCCCCGTAAGTTGTCGCAGGTGAGCATCTCCTGGGCCGACTCATACGTAGGGCAGTTGCGCGCGCTCGCCGGGGACCGGACGCTGATGTTCGTCGGCGCCCGCGCCGTGGTCAACGACGACGCCGGACGCATTCTGCTGATCAAACGCTCGGACAACGGCCAGTGGGCCATGCCGGCCGGTGCGATGGAGTTGGGCGAGTCGATCGCCGACTGCGCGGTACGCGAGGTCCGTGAGGAGACCGGGCTGCGCGCGCTGCGGGTCTGCGCGTTCGCCCTCTACACCGGCCCGGACCGGACGAGCACCAACATGTACGGCCACACGTACCAGGTGTTCACGACGGCGTTCAAGGTGGAGGAGTGGGACGGGCAGTTGACCCGGGTCACCGACGAGACCACCGACGCCGGGTTCTTCACGCGCGACCGGTTCCCCGCCCCGCTCTCTTCCTCGGTCCTCGAGACCCTGGCCGATTTGGACGTCTTCGAGCAGACGAACCGGCTCATCCTCAAGTAGGGGGAGCCCCGGGGTCACCGACCCCGGGGCTGCGCCTCACTGCGGGTAGCGGAGCCCGGCGAAGTACCCCTCCTGGATCCAGTTCGGGTACGCGACCGGCAGCTTGGTGGCCTCGTCCAGCTCGGTGAGGTCCTCCGCGGTCAGCGTGAGGTCCGAGGCGGCGATGTTGTCGACCAACTGCTCCTGCTTGCGGGCACCGACGATCACACTGGTCACGGCCGGCCGGGACAGCAGCCAGGCGACCGCAGCCCGGGCCGGGCTGACCCCGTGCCGCTCGGCGACGCCCTTGAGCACGTCGACCACCCCGAAGGCGTGCTCCGGGTCCATCGGCGTGAAGCTGGCGTAACCGGGCTGGGCGCTGCGTGCGCCACTGTCGGCGACGGCACCGTCCCGGCTGACCTTGCCGGAGAGGAAACCACCGGCGAGCGGGCTCCACACGGTCAGCCCGACACCCTCGTTGAGCGCCATCGGCACCACGTCGCGCTCCACGTCCCGGCCCAGCAGCGAGTAGTACTCCTGCACCGAGACGAACCCGGCCAGCTTCTCCCGGGCGGAGATGCCCAGCGCCTTGGAGATCTGCCAGGCGGCGAAGTTGGCCGCGCCGATGTAGCGCACCTTGCCCTGCCGGACCGCGTCGTCGAGCGCGCGCAGCATCTCCTCCATCGGAGTGACCTGGTCGAAGTTGTGGATCTGGTACAGGTCGATGTGATCGGTGCCCAGCCGACGCAGGCTGTCCTCCAGGTTCTGCATGATGTGCAGCCGGGAGGTACCGACGTCGTTCGGGCCGGGCCCGGTCCGGGAGTGCACCTTCGTGGCCAGCACGACGTCGCGACGCCGCTTGCCGAGCGCCTTGCCGAGCAGTTCCTCGCTCTCGCCGTCGCTGTAGCCGTCGGCGGTGTCGACGAAGTTGACGCCCGCGTCCAGCGCGGTGTCCACGAGTCGCTGCACCTCGGGCAGCGCCAGCCCACCGAGGGTGCCCCAGAGCGGGTGCCCGCTGCCGCCGAAGGTCATCGCGCCGAGCGAGATCTCCGAGACGTACACCCCGGTGTTGCCCAGCAGTCGGTACTTCACGTCTGTTGCTCCTCGTGGTGGGTCGGAGGCCGAGGTCAGGCACTCCGTGGTCACTATGTCGGACACTGTGTCCGACGCCGAGCGTACGTCGCCGACCCAGCCCCCGGCCACCTAGGATTCCGGCTATGCCCTCGATCACCCGCCGTCGCCCGCACAACCCCGACGGGCGTGCCGCCGTCGAAGCGCGGGTGCTGGCGGCCACCGAGCGGCTCCTCAAGGAGGGCATCCGCTTCACCGACCTCGGCGTGCAGCGGATCGCCGCGGAGGCCGGCGTGGCGCGGTCGACCTTCTACACCCACTTCCGGGACAAGAGCGAACTGCTCATGCGCCTCGCCGGCACCATGCGGGAGACCTCCTTCGGCCGCACCAGCGAATGGGACCCCGCCGGGCCCGGCGACCCGCTCGTGGCGCTGACCGAGATCTTCACCGACGTGATCCGGATCTACCGGACATACGCCCCGGTGTTGGCAGCGGTCAGCGAGGTCGCCGCCTACGACGAGGCGGTCCGCGACTACTGGGCGGCCGGGCTGGAGCGGTTCGTGGCCCGTACCGTCGACGCGCTCCGGATCGAGCAGCAGGCCGGGCGCACCCCGGCCGACCTGGACGTGTCGATGGCCAGCCGGTTGATCGTGCTCGGCGGCGACCGCTTCCTGGCCGACCACGTCAGCACCACCCCGGCCGACCCCGACACCGATGCGGCGGCGGCCCGGGAATTGGCCGCGACCTGGTGGTACGGCGCCTACCGCCGCCCCGCCTGACCCATCAGCACGCCCTGCTGACAGGAAAGTCGGGGCATCCCCGGCACCCGGACACCCCGACTCTCACCGACCCCGAGACGATCACGCCGCCTGGCGGGTCGTTCCACGCGGCGATCTGCTCAGATCATCGTCTGGGACTTGGCCTCCATGTCGGCGGCCGCCTCCTCCTTGGACTCGCGGGTCAGCGGCTTGCCGCCCGGAGCCGGGGCCTCGCCGCCGAGCGGATCGGCACCACCGGTGGCGCCCTTCGGACCGGCACCCCGAAGCTGCGTGTTGGGCAGCGTCAAGGTGACCACCACCGCCACGATCGCGATCAGGCCGGCGGTCAGGAAGACCATGTCCAGCGCGTCGACGAAGGCGTTCTGGATGGCCGCGCGTACCGGACCCGGCAGGGCCATGATGGTGGCCGGATCGTTGATCGAGATATTGGTACCGCCACTCGCCGCCACGGCGGCCTGCTCCTGCGGCGGAAGCTGCGCGATCGCGCCGGGCAACCGGTCGGCGAGCCCGCCGGTCAGCCGGGACGAGAGCACCGTGCCGAGGATCGCCACCCCGAACGAACCACCCAGCGACCGGAAGAAGGTCGCCGAGGAGGTGCCAGCCCCCAGATCGCGTACGGAGACCGCGTTCTGCACCGCCAGGATCAGCGACTGCATACACAGACCCAGCCCGACGCCGATCACCACCATGAACCCGAACGCGACCCAGAGTGAGGTGCTCACCGCCAACTGGGTGAAGAGGAACATGCCGGCCAGCAGGGTCACCGAACCGGCCACCGGGAACCACTTGTAACGGCCGATCCGGGTCATCGCACGGCCGGTCAGGATCGAGGTGATGATGATGCCGGCCATCATCGGCAGCATCAGCAGACCACTGCGGGTCGGCGAGGCGCCCTTCACGATCTGCAGGTACAGCGGGATGAAGATGATCGAACCGAACATCACCAGACCGATGATCAGCAGAGCTGAGTTGGCCAACGCGAAGGTGGCGCTCCGGAACAGTCGCAGCGGCAGGATCGGCTCGGCCACCCGGGCCTCCTGGAGGATGAAGAGCACCCCCAGCACCGCACCGACCACGAAGAGCGTGATGATCACGCCGGAACCCCAGGGGTACTCGTTGCCGCCCCAGCTCAGCGCGAGCAGCAGGGAACTCACCCCGGCCACCAGCAGACCGGCGCCGAGCCAGTCGATCGAGTGGTCCCGACGTTCGAACGGGATCAACCGCATCACGTGGTAACAGACGATGATGGCCAGGATCGCCAGCGGCACGTTGATGTAGAAGATCCACCGCCAGTCGGTCTCCGCGAAGTAACCACCCACCAACGGCCCGGCGACCGACGAGATCCCGAAGACCGCGCCGAACAGGCCCTGGTAACGCCCACGTTCCCGGGGTGACACCACGTCCGAGATGATGGTGAAGGCGAGGGTCAGCAGACCACCGGCGCCGAGACCCTGGATCCCCCGGGTGACGATCAGCTGAGTCATGTTCTGCGACAGCCCGGCCAGCAACGAACCGACCAGGAACGTGCCGATCGAGAAGAGGAAGACCGGCCGACGCCCGTACAGGTCGGCCATCTTGCCGTAGAGGGGCGTCGACGCGGTCGAGGCGAGCAGGTACGCGGTGACCACCCACGAGTAGTGGTTGATTCCGCCCAGCTCACCCACGATGGTCGGCAGCGCCGTGCCGACGATGGTCTGGTCGAGTGCGGCCAACAGCATGCCGGTCATCAGGCCGACCATGAGCAGCCGGATCTGCTGACGATTCAGCACCGGCGCTTCGGAGGCTTCGGTGGTCATGTGCCCTTCTATCCCGCCACCCGCAGAACATGCGCCCAACCGCCAAAAAACCAACCCGGCCCAACCCCCCGACACCATCGTTGATCATGAAGTTATTGCCACGACACGCCGCGCGAGGTGGCAATAACTTCATGATCAACCGGGGGGTGGGGGGTGGGGT
>NZ_QGSZ01000333.1 GCF_003857055.1 Micromonospora inaquosa
CAGATTTGTATAAGAGACAGGTTAGGGGGTTGTTGTGGCGGCGGGCTGGCGAGCGGTCACCAGGTCGCCCAGGCGGGCGCGGCCACCGTCGAACGCGGTGAGCACCCAGACCCCGTCCGGCAGCAGCGCCATCGAATGCTCGACGTGCGCGGCCACCGAGCCGTCCCGGGTGACGACCGTCCACCCGTCGGCCAACTCGACGGTACGCGGGGACGCCATGGTGATCATCGGTTCGATCGCCAGCGCCATTCCGGGGACCAGCCGCGGGCCCTTGCCCGGCCGACCGTGGTTGAGCACGTGCGGGTCCTGGTGCATCTCCGTGCCGATGCCGTGCCCGCCGTAGCCGTCGACGATGCCGTACCGGCCGCCCTTGCGCACAGCGGTCTCCACCGCGTGCGAGATGTCGGTGAGGCGGCCCTTGCCGCTGGCGGCGCCACGCGCGGCTGCGGCGATACCGGCCCACATCGCGTCCTCGGCGACCGCTGCCATCTTCAGCAGCGCCGGGTCGACGTCGCCGACCCCGACCGTGATCGCCGAGTCGCCGTGCCACCCGTCCAGCACCGCGCCGCAGTCGATGGAAATCAGGTCACCGGCCTGGAGCACCTGCTTCGGCGACGGGATGGCGTGCACGATCTGCTCGTTGACCGAGGAGCAGATCGACGCCGGAAAACCGTGATAGCCCTTGAACGACGGAACGCCACCCGCCTCGCGGATGGTCGACTCGGCGATAGCGTCCAGATCGGCAGTGCTCACGCCGGGGGCAACAGCCTCCCGCATCCGGCGCAGCGCCTCGGCCACCACCAACCCGGCGGCCCGCATCTTCTCGATCTGGTCAGGGGTCTTCAGCTGGATATCCAGCTGGGGACGACGCATGGAGCGGTTACCTTTCGTTGCCGAACAGCGGGGCACATAACGCGTACCCCGCTGTTCGCACTCTATCCGCCGTGGCCCGGCCGGACCTCAGCCGCCGTACGACCGCAACGCGTCGATGGCCCGGGTGGTGACGTCCTCCACCGGGCCGGTGGCGTCGATCCCGACCAGCTTGCCCTGGGCGCCGTAGTAGTCGACCAGGGGTGCGGTCTTCTCGCTGTACTCACGAAGCCGCGTGGCGATCGTCTCCGGCTTGTCGTCGTCGCGCTGGAACAGCTCGGCGCCGCACCGGTCACAGATGCCCGGCCGGGTGGTGGCGTCGAACTCGACGTGCCAGATCTTGCCGCAGCCCCGGCAGGTACGCCGACCGGAGAGCCGCCGGATCACCTCGTCGTCGTCGACGACCAGCTCCAGGACCAGATCCAGGGCGGTGCCCAGATCGGCGAGGAGCTTGTCCAGAGCGGCCGCCTGCGGAGTCGTCCGCGGGAAGCCGTCGAGCAGGAAACCCTCGCTGGCGTCGGGCTCGGCCAGCCGGTCCCGGACCATGTTGATGGTGACCTCGTCCGGAACCAGCTCGCCCGCGTCCATGTACCGCTTCGCCTCGACACCGAGCGGCGTGCCCTGGGTGACGTTCGACCGGAAGATGTCTCCGGTCGAAATCTTCGGCACCGAGAGGTGCGCGGCGATGAACTCGGCCTGCGTGCCCTTGCCCGCGCCCGGCGGGCCAACCAGAACGAGTCTCATCTACCGCAGGAACCCTTCGTAGTTCCGCTGCATGAGTTGGCTCTCGATCTGCTTCACGGTCTCCAGACCGACGCCGACCATGATGAGCACAGCGGTGCCGCCGAACGGGAAGTTCTGGTACTGCTGGTTGTCCAGCCAGATGAAGAAGAAGTTCGGCAGGATCGAGATGACACCGAGGTAGACCGCGCCCGGCAGGGTGATCCGGCTGAGGATGAAGTCGAGGTAGTCGGCGGTCGGCTTGCCCGGGCGGATGCCCGGCACGAACCCGCCGTACTTCTTCATGTTGTCCGCGACCTCGGTCGGGTTGAACGTGATCGACACGTAGAAGTACGTGAAGAAGATGATCAGCAGGAAGTAGACCGAGATGTAGATCGGGCTGCTCGGGTTGACCAGGTTGTTCTGGATCCACGCCTGGGTCTTGCCCGGGTCGGTCTGGTCGAAGAACTGCAGCGCCAACTGCGGCAGGTAGAGCAGCGACGACCCGAAGATGACCGGGATCACACCCGCCTGGTTGACCTTGAGCGGGATGTAGGTCGAGGTGCCGCCGTACATCCGCCGGCCGATCATCCGCTTGGCGTACTGCACCGGGATCCGACGCTGCGCCTGCTCGATGAAGGTGACAGCGGTGATGACCACCAGGACCAGCGCGATGACCAGGGCGAACATGTCCCAGCCCTTGCTGGTCTTGATCTGCCAGCCCTCGCTGGGCAGACGCGCCGCGATCGAGGTGAAGATCAGGACGGACATGCCGTTGCCCACGCCGCGGTCGGTGATCAGCTCACCGAGCCACATGACCATGCCGGTACCGGCGGTCATCGTCATCACCAGGATTGCCAGGGTCAGCCAGTCCGGGATGCCGGTGCCGGTGGGGATGATCGGGAACTGGTCGCAGCGGTTCTGGAACAGCTGACCCGAGCGGGCCAGCGCCACGAACGCCGACGCCTGCAGCACACCGAGGCCCAGGGTCAGGTAGCGCGTGTACTGCGTGATCTTCGCCTGACCGGCCTGGCCCTCCTTGCGGAGCTGCTCCAGGCGGGGGATCACGACGGTCAGCAGCTGCAGGATGATCGACGCGGTGATGTAGGGCATGATGCCCAGCGCGAAGACCGAGAGCTGCAGCAACGCTCCGCCGGAGAAGAGGTTGAGCAGGTTCACCACCCCGGTGGTGTCACCCTGGATGGTGTCGAGGCACTTCTGCACGTTGCCGTACGAGACGCCCGGGCTGGGGAGCGTTGCACCCAGCCGGTAGACCGCGATGATGCCTACTGTGAACAGCAGCTTCTTGCGCAGGTCAGGCGTACGGAACGCACTGAGAAAGGCGGACAGCAACTTCTTCCTCCTGCGCGAGGCGGGCCGCCGGTGATCCCTGGCGGGTCGGGGTGGATCACGAGCGAGTGCCCGCAATCCATGGCTGGGATGGGACTCTAACAGCCTCACCCCGGTCCGGGCAGATGCGCCCGACTACATAAATCGATTCCGATGTTACCGGGCGCTCAGGCCCCAGGCAGACCATGGCGCCCGCCAGTTGCTCTCAACTGGACGGGCGCCATGGTCGTACGCCTTACAGCTCGGTGGCGGAGCCACCGGCGGCAGCGATCTTCTCCTTGGCCGACGCACTGAACGCGTGCGCGGACACCTGGAGCGCCACACCGCCGAGATCCCCGGTGCCGAGGACCTTGACCGGCTGGCCCTTGCGGACGGCGCCGGACTCGACGAGCTCGAGCGGGCCGACCTGACCACCGTTCGGGAACAGCTCAGCGAGTCGGTCCAGGTTGACCACCTGGAAGACCACCTTGAACTTGTTCTTGAAGCCCTTCAGCTTCGGCAGGCGCATGTGGATGGGCATCTGCCCACCCTCGAACGCCGCCGAGATGTTCTTGCGGGCCTTGGAGCCCTTGGTACCGCGACCAGCGGTCTTGCCCTTGGAACCCTCACCGCGACCCACACGGGTCTTCGCGGTCTTGGAACCGGGCGCCGGGCGCAGGTGATGCACCTTGATCGTCATTACTCGACCTCCTCGACCTTCACGAGGTGGCTCACAGTGAAGATCATGCCGCGGATCTCGGGCCGGTCCTCCTTGACCACCACGTCGTTGATCCGCTTGAGACCGAGCGAACGCAGCGACTCACGCTGGTTGTGCTTGGTCCCGATACCGGACCGGAGCTGGGTGACCTTCAGGCGTGCCATCAGCGCGCCACCCCCGCACGCGACGCCAGCATGGCGGCCGGCGCGACGTCCTCCACCGGCAGACCACGACGCGCCGCGACCTGCTCGGGGGACTCAAGCCCCTTCAGGGCCGCCACGGTGGCGTGCACGATGTTGATCGGGTTCGACGAGCCGAGGCTCTTGGAGAGCACGTCGTGGATCCCGGCGCACTCCAGCACGGCACGCACCGGCCCACCGGCGATGACACCCGTACCGGCCGAGGCCGGCTTGAGCAGCACCACGCCAGCGGCGTCCTCACCCGTCACCGGGTGCGGAATCGACTGACCGATCCGCGGAACCTTGAAGAAGTGCTTCTTGGCCTCCTCGACGCCCTTGGCGATGGCCGCGGGCACCTCCTTGGCCTTTCCGTAGCCCACGCCGACCGTGCCGTCGCCGTCGCCCACGATCACCAGGGCGGTGAAGCTGAAGCGACGACCACCCTTCACGACCTTGGCGACGCGGTTGATCGCGACGACCCGCTCAAGGTGCGGGGTCTTCTCGACGGGCGCGTTTCCGCGGCCGCCCTCACGGCGGTTGTCGCGGCGACCACCCTCGTTGCCACCGGACCCGCCGCCACGGCGCTGTTGACCTGGCATCAGCAGCCTTCCTTCTCTCTCGTGACGGGGTTGTTAGAACTCGAGCCCGGCTTCGCGGGCGGCGTCGGCAAGCGCGGCGACTCGCCCCGCGTACCGGTTGCCACCGCGGTCGAAGACGACCTTGGAGACGCCGGCGGCCTTGGCCCGCTCGGCGAGCAGTGCGCCCACCTTGCCAGCCAGGGCGCTCTTGTCGCCCTCCGCACCGCGCAGCGAGGCGTCCAGGGTCGACGCCGACGCCAGGGTGTGACCCTTGGTGTCGTCGACGATCTGGGCGACCATGTGCCGCAGGGAGCGGGTGACGACCAGGCGCGGACGCTCGGCCGTACCGCTGACGTTCTTGCGGACGCGGAAGTGTCGACGCGCACGCCCAACGGCGCGCTTGGCGGCGACACCGCGGCGGCGCTTGAGCAGCGTGGCGCTCACTTCTTACCTGCCTTTCCAGCCTTGCGGCGGATGACCTCGCCCTGGTACTTGACGCCCTTGCCCTTGTAGGGCTCCGGCGGGCGGATCTTCCGGATGTTGGCGGCGACCTCACCGACCTGCTGCTTGTCGATGCCGGCCACGTGGAACAGGGTCGGCCGCTCCACCGTGAAGGTGATGCCCGCCGGGGCGGGGACGACCACCGGGTGCGAGAACCCGAGCGCGAACTCGAGGTCCGAACCCTTGGCGGTGACCCGGTAACCGGTGCCGGCGATCTCCAGGCTCTTGCGGTAGCCCTCGGTGACCCCGACGATCATGTTGGCAACCAGCGTACGGCTCAGGCCGTGGAGTTCCTTGGCCTTGCGCTCGTCGTTCGGCCGGTTGACGCTCAGCTCGCCATCCTCGGCCCGCTCGATCGTGATCGGCTCGGCGAGGGTGTGCTCAAGCTGGCCCTTGGGGCCCTTGACCTTGACGGTCTGCCCGTCGATCGTGATGTCGACGCCGGCTGGTACCGGGATCGACTTACGTCCAATTCGCGACATTTCTACCTGTCTCCCGTTACCAGACGAAGGCGAGGACTTCCCCGCCAACACTCCGCTTGCGGGCCTGCCGGTCGGTCAGCAGCCCCTGGGACGTCGAAATGATCGCCACGCCCAGCCCACCGAGCACCCGGGGGAGCCCGTCCGACTTGGCGTACACCCGGAGACCGGGCTTGGACACGCGCTTGATGCCGGCCAGGCTCCGCTCGCGGTTCTGGCCGTACTTCAGCTCGACGACCAGTCGCTTGCCGACGGCGCCCTCCTCGGGCTCCTCGACCGACCAGGTGGCGATGTAACCCTCGGCCTTCAAGACCTCGGCGATGTTCGCCTTGATCTTGGAGTAGGGCATCTTCACCTGATCGTGGTACGCCTGGTTGGCGTTACGCAGACGCGTGAGCATGTCTGCGATCGGGTCGGTCATCGTCATGGATTTCGTCAGCCTTTCTCGCCGGGGTTCCCGGGGCATCAGCCCCGGGCCTACGGCGAAGAGCAATACCTAATCGGTGCAGGAGTTCCCGGCCGACGGCCGGGACGCGGTCGCCCTTACCAGGAAGCCTTGGACACGCCCGGCAGCTCACCGCGGTGAGCCATCTCCCGGATGCAGACCCGGCAGAGCCCGAACTTGCGGTAGACCGCCTTCGGACGCCCGCACCGCTGGCAGCGGGTGTACGCGCGAACCGAGAACTTCGGCTTCGCGGCCGCCTTGATGATCAGCGCCTTCTTGGCCATCTCAGTTCTCCTTGAACGGGAAGCCCAGGAGCTTGAGCAGCGCCCGGCCCTCGTCGTCGGTCGTGGCGGTCGTGACCACCGTGATGTCCATGCCCCGCTGGCGATCGATCCGGTCCTGGTCGATCTCGTGGAACACCGACTGCTCGGTCAGACCGAACGTGTAGTTGCCGTGCCCGTCCAGCTTGCGCCCGTCCAAGCCGCGGAAGTCGCGGATACGCGGCAGCGCGATGGAGAGCAGCCGGTCCAGGAACTCCCACATCCGGTCGCCACGAAGGGTGACCTTCGCGCCGATCGGCATGCCCTCGCGGAGCTTGAACTGCGCGATGGACTTGGTCGCCCGCCGCACCTGCGGCTTCTGGCCGGTGATCGTGGCGAGGTCGCGGACCGCACCATCGATCAGCTTGGCGTCGCGAGCAGCCTCGCCGACACCCATGTTGACGACGATCTTGACCAGCCGCGGCACCTGCATGGGGTTGCCGTAGCTGTTCTGCTCACGCAGCTGGGCCACGATCTCGTTGCGGTACCGCTCCTTGAGGCGCGGCAGGGTCTTTTCGGTAGCCGTGGTCATCACAGGTCCTTACCGGTGCTACGCGCGATGCGGACCTTCTGGCCGTTGTCGTCGATCCGGTAACCGACGCGGGTCGGCTTGCCGTCGGAGTCCAGGACCTGCACGTTCGAGACGTGGATCGGGGCCTCCTGAGTGACGATGCCGCCGGTCTTGGCGCCACGCTGGGTGGTGCTGATGCGGGTGTGCTTCTTGACCCGGTTCACGCCCTCGACCAGGACCTTGTCCTGCCGCGGGTAGGCCGCGATGACCTTGCCCTTGGCACCCTTGTCCTTGCCGGCGATGACGACGACCGTGTCGCCCTTCTTGACCTTCACGGTCACAACACCTCCGGCGCGAGGGAAATAATCTTCATGAACCGCTTGTCCCGCAGCTCCCGGCCCACCGGGCCGAAGATACGGGTTCCACGCGGGTCCCCGCCGTCCTTGATGATGACGGCGGCGTTCTCGTCGAAGCGGATGTACGAGCCGTCCGGGCGCCGCTTCTCCTTGGCGGTGCGAACGACGACAGCCTTGACGACGTCGCCCTTCTTCACACCGGCACCCGGGATGGCGTCCTTGACCGTGGCCACGATGACGTCGCCGATGCTCGCGTAGCGCCGACCCGAGCCACCGAGAACCCGGATGCACAGGATCTCCCGAGCACCCGTGTTGTCGGCGACGCGCAGTCGCGACTCCTGCTGAATCACGTCTATCTCCTATGTCTGCCGGTTCTCCGGCCGCCGTAGCGGCCGGAGCCTGGCGGAACCAACGCCCGACGCAACGCCGGGCGAGCTCGAGCCTTCGCTACTTGGCCTTTTCCAGGATCTCCACGATCCGCCAACGCTTGGTGGCGCTCAGCGGCCGGGTCTCCATGATGAGAACCCGGTCACCGGTGCCAGCGGCGTTCTGCTCGTCGTGCACCTTCAGCTTGCTCGTACGGCGCATGATCTTGCCGTACAGCGCGTGCCGAACCCGGTCCTCGACCTCGACCACGACGGTCTTGTCCATCTTGTCGCTGACCACCAGGCCCTCACGGACCTTGCGGCGGGACCGCGCGGTGGCGGTGGCGGTGTCTTCGGTCATGATGCAGTCACCTCAGTCGGCGCGGCCGAGAGCCCCAGCTCGCGCTCGCGCATGATCGTGTAGATCCGGGCGATCTCCCGACGGATGACCTGCAACCGCCGGTTGTTGTCCAGCTGCCCGGTTGCGGCCTGCACGCGGAGGTTGAACAGCTCCGCCTTGGCCTCCCGCAGCTTCGTGACCAGCTCCTCTTCGGAGAGCTCACGCAGCTCGGTCGCCTTAACGCCCGCTGCCATCAGGATTCACCCACTTCGCGCGTAACAATGCGGCACTTCATCGGGAGCTTGTGGATCGCGCGACGCATGGCCTCTCGCGCGATCTGCTCGTTGGGGAAGGACATCTCGAAGAGAACCCGCCCCGGCTTGACGTTGGCGACCCACCACTCGGGCGAACCCTTACCGGAACCCATCCGGGTCTCGGCAGGCTTCTTGGTGAGGGCCTGGTCCGGGAAGATCGTGATCCAGACCTTGCCACCACGCTTGATGTGGCGAGTCATCGCGATACGTGCCGACTCGATCTGCCGGTTCGTCACGTACGCCGGCTCGAGAGCCTGGATCCCGAACTCGCCGAACACCACCCGGTTACCACCCTTGGACGCGCCACTGCGGTCCGGGTGGTGCGGCTTGCGGAAGCCCTTCGGGGGCTTGCGCGGCATCAGCATCTGTCAGCCCTCCTGCTGCGTTTCTGCCGGAGCAGCAGCGGCGGCGACAGCTGCGCTGTCGACCGGCTCGCCGCTCGGCGTCTCGGCCTGCTGCGCGATGGTGGTCGCAGCAGCCCGACCGGCCTCGGTGCCACCAGCCGTGGTGCCGGACGAACCCGACCGGCCACGGCGCGGACGCTCGGGACGGTCGCCGCGCTCACCACGACGCGGGCGGGACGGACCGGCCTCGGCCGGAGCCTCCCGGCCCGGGACGGCGTCGCCCTTGTAGATCCAGACCTTCACACCGATCCGACCGAACGTCGTACGGGCCTCGAAGAAGCCGTACTCGATGTTGGCCCGCAGCGTGTGCAGCGGAACCCGGCCCTCACGGTAGAACTCGGTCCGGCTCATCTCGGCGCCGCCGAGGCGACCCGAAACCTGAACCCGGATGCCCTTGCAGACCGGGTTCTTCATCGCCGACTGCATCGCCTTGCGCATCGCCCGACGGAAGCTGACCCGGCTGGACAGCTGCTCGGCCACGCCCTGCGCGACCAGCTGAGCGTCCGACTCGGGGTTCTTCACCTCGATGATGTTCAGCTGAACCTGCTTGCCGGTGAGCTTCTCAAGCTCGCCGCGGATCCGGTCGGCCTCCGCACCCTTACGGCCGATGACGATGCCCGGCCGGGCGGTGTGGATGTCGACCCGGACCCGGTCGCGGGTGCGCTCGATGTCGACCTTGGAAATCCCGGCACGCTCGAGGCCCTTGGACATCATGCGGCGGATCTTGACATCCTCGCCGATGTAGTCCTTGTAGAGCTTGTCCGCGAACCAGCGGGACTTCCAGTCGGTCGAGATGCCGAGCCGGAACCCAGTGGGGTGAACCTTCTGACCCATTACTCGGCGTCCTCCGTCTTGCTCTGCGCTTCGGCCGGTGCGGCCTCCGTGGCCGGGGCGGCCTTCTTCGCCGCGGCCTTCCTCGGCGCTGCCGGCGCGACCGCTTCGACCGCCACGGTGATGTGGCAGGTGCGCTTGCGGATTCGGTACGCCCGACCCTGCGCCCGCGGCTGGAACCGCTTCATCGTCGGGCCCTCGTCCACGAAGGCCTCGCTGACGAGCAGCGCGTCGGGGTCCAGCCGCTCGTTGTTCTCCGCGTTGGCGATCGCGCTAGCGAGCACCTTGTACACCTGCTCGCTCGCAGCCTGCGGCGCGAACTGCAGCACCGTTAGCGCCTCCTTCGCGGGCAGGCCGCGGACGAGGTTGACCACCCGGCGCGCCTTCATCGGCGAGATGCGCACGTGCCGCGCAACCGCCCGCGCGCCCGGAAGCACCGGAGCGTCGCCCTTTCCTGGCATCGCTGTAACCCCTTGTTCCCTCTATCCGTATGCCCGCGGCGTCAGCGCCGACGGCTCTTCCGGTCGTCCTTCTCGTGACCCTTGAACGTGCGGGTCAGCGCGAACTCGCCGAGCTTGTGCCCGACCATCGCCTCGGTCACGAACACCGGGACGTGCTTGCGTCCGTCATGCACGGCGATCGTGTGCCCCAGCATCTCCGGGATGATCGTCGAGCGCCGCGACCAGGTCTTGATCACGTTCTTGGAGCCCTTGTCGTTCTGAACTTCCACCTTCTTGAGCAGGTGGTCGTCGACGAACGGGCCCTTCTTCAGGCTGCGAGGCATGTCTTATCTCCCTCAGCCGCGCTTACGCGTGGCGTAGCGACGGCGGACGATCAGCCGGTCACTCGGCTGGCCCTTACGGCGGGTGCGGCCCTCGGGCTTACCCTGCGGGTTGACCGGGTGGCGACCACCGGAGGTCTTACCCTCACCACCACCGTGCGGGTGGTCGACCGGGTTCATGGCGACACCACGGACGGTCGGGCGCTTGCCCTTCCACCGCATCCGGCCGGCCTTACCCCAGTTGATGTTCGACTGGTCGGCGTTGCCGATCTCGCCGATGCTGGCGCGGCAGCGCACGTCCACCCGCCGGATTTCGCCGGACGGCATACGCAGGGTCGCGTACGCGCCCTCACGGCCGAGCAGCTGGATACCGACGCCGGCGGAACGGGCCAGCTTGGCCCCGCCACCCGGACGCAGCTCCACGTTGTGGATGGTGGTACCGACCGGGATGTTGCGCAGCGGCAGGTTGTTACCCGGCTTGATGTCGGCGCCCGGGCCGGACTCGACGCGGTCGCCCTGCTTCATGTCCTTCGGCGCGATGATGTACCGCTTCTCGCCGTCGGCGTAGTGCAGCAGCGCGATGCGCGCCGTGCGGTTCGGGTCGTACTCGATGTGAGCGACCTTCGCCGGCACGCCGTCCTTGTCGACCCGCTTGAAGTCGATCAGACGGTACTGGCGCTTGTGACCGCCGCCGTGGTGCCGCGTGGTGATCCGGCCGTGGGCGTTACGCCCGCCCTTCTTCGGCAACGGAGCCAGCAGCGACTTCTCCGGCGTGGACCGGGTGATCTCGGCGAAGTCAGCGACACTCGAGCCACGTCGGCCCGGCGTCGTCGGCTTGTATTTACGGATAGCCATTGTCTACACCCCTCAGCTGACCGGGCCGCCGAAGGCCTCGATGCGGTCACCGTCAGCCAGCTTCACGATCGCCCGCTTGGTCGCCTTGCGCTGACCGAAGCCGGTCTTGGTGCGCTTGCGCTTACCCTGGCGGTTGAGCGTGTTGACCGTCAGGACGCGGACGTTGAAGATCTGCTGGATAGCGATCTTGATCTCGGTCTTGTTCGCGTCCGGGTGCACCAGGAAGGTGTACCAGTTCCGGTTCAGCTCGCTGTAGCTCTTCTCCGAGACGACCGGCGCCACGATGATGTCGCGCGGGTCGGCGATGGTGCTCACTTGCCACCCTCCTCGGTGGTCTCGGCGGGCACGCCCAGGAACTCGTCCAGGGCGTCCTTGGTGAAGACCACGTCGTCGGCCACCAGCACGTCGTACGTGTTCAGCTGGCCGGACTCGATCAGGTGCACCCGCGGCTCGTTGCGCAGCGACACCCAGTTCAGTTCGTCGGTGCTGCTCAGCACGACCAGGACCCGACGGGCCTCGGTGAGCTTGGTCAGCGTGGCCAGGGCCGCCTTCGTCGACGGCTTCTCGCCCGAGACGAACGCCTCGACGACGTGCACCTGCCCGGCGCGGGCCCGGTCGGAGAGGGCACCCCGCAGAGCGGCGGCCTTCATCTTCTTCGGGGTCCGCTGGCTGTAGTCGCGCGGCACGGGACCGTGCACCACGCCACCGCCGGCAAACTGCGGCGCGCGGATCGAGCCCTGCCGGGCGCGACCGGTGCCCTTCTGCTTGTACGGCTTCTTGCCGCCACCGGCGACCTCGCCGCGGGTCTTGGCCTTGTGCGTGCCCTGTCGGGCCGCCGCGAGCTGGCCCACCACGACCTGGTGCATCAGCGCGACGTTGGCCTGCACGTCGAAGATGTCCGCCGGCAGCTCGACCGAGCCACTGGTGGTGCCTTCGACGGTGCGCACGTCAACGGTGGTCACTTGGCCGCACCGCCCTTCTTCACCTTGCTCTTGGCCGCGGTACGGACCAGAACGAGCGCGCCCTTGGGACCAGGAATGGCACCCCGGACGAGCAGCAGGTTGTTCTCGGTGTCGACCGCCTGGACGGTGAGGTTCTGCACGGTGTACCGCACGCCACCCATCCGGCCGGCCATCCGGGTGCCCTTGAAGACACGACCCGGAGTGGCGCAGGCGCCGATGGAACCGGGCGAGCGGTGCTTGCGCTCGACACCGTGGCTGGCGCGCAGACCGTGGAAGCCGTGCCGCTTCATCGGGCCGGCGTAGCCCTTGCCCTTGGTCTTGCCGGTGACGTCGATGGTGACGCCGACCGGGAACTCCTCGACCGTGACTTCCTGGCCGAGCGAGTATTCCCCGGCGTCCGTGGTGCGCAGCTCGACGATGTGCCGGCGCGGCGCCACGTCCGCCTTGGCGTAGTGCCCGCTGACCGGCTTCTTGACCTTGCGCGGGTCGATGGTGCCGTACGCGAGCTGGACCGCGGAGTAACCGTCCTTCTCGGCGCTACGAACCTGGCTGATGACGCACGGGCCGGCCTCGACCACGGTCACGGGAACAACACGGTTGTTGTCCCAGACCTGGGTCATGCCGAGCTTGGCGCCCAGGATCCCCTTGACTTGCCTGTCCATTTGTCCGGTCCCTACAGCTTGATCTCGATGTCGACGCCAGCCGGCAGGTCGAGGCGCATGAGCGAGTCGACCGTCTTCGGGGTCGGGTCGATGATGTCGATCAGCCGCTTGTGCGTGCGCATCTCGAAGTGCTCGCGCGAGTCCTTGTACTTGTGCGGCGAGCGGATAACGCAGAAACGGTTGATCTCCGTGGGCAGCGGCACCGGGCCCGCGACCTGCGCCCCGGTGCGCGTCACCGTCTCGACGATCTTCCGAGCCGAGGAGTCGACGACCTCGTGGTCATAGGCCTTGAGCCGGATGCGGATCTTCTGTCCCGCCATGGTGGCTTCTGTTCCTTCTCTCGATGCCGCTGTGTTGCGGGCGCCTGTACCGGCTGGTACAGGCCCACTTCGCCGACCCCCGCGGTCGGGCGTGTCGCGCCCTCGGGCCGAGCTCCGCCCCGTGGTTCCGGATTGGTGCTGACCGCGCGGTGGGTCAAGGCGCCGATCGCATTACCGCGACCTGAACGCCGTGCGAGGGTGGTTGGCGACTGGGCCGCCAACCACCCTACGCTCGACTGCCTCGCCACCCGGAGGTTCAGCAAAGCCGAACACAGGCGACGAACTGTCGTTACGCAACCTGACTAGTATGCCGCACGACCGGCGGCGGGTCTAATCGGGGTTACCTAGTTCACTTGTTAATCTTGGTGACGAACCCGGCGCCGACGGTACGGCCACCCTCGCGGATCGCGAACTTGAGGTTCTCCTCCATGGCGATGGGCTGGATCAGCTTCACCGACATGGACGTGTTGTCACCCGGCATGACCATCTCGGTGCCCTCGGGGAGGGTGACGACACCGGTGACGTCCGTGGTCCGGAAGTAGAACTGCGGACGGTAGTTCTGGAAGAACGGGGTGTGCCGGCCGCCCTCCTCCTTGGAGAGGATGTAGACCGTCGCCTCGAACTCCGTGTGCGGGGTGTTCGAGCCCGGCTTCACGACGACCATGCCGCGCTCGACCTCGTCGCGCTTGGTGCCACGCAGCAGCAGGCCGACGTTCTCGCCTGCGCGGGCGTCGTCCAGGGTCTTCCGGAACATCTCGATCGCGGTGACCTTGGTCTTGAAGCTCTTCTCCTTGATGCCGACGAGCTCAACATCCTCGTTCGGCAGGAGAACGCCGCGCTCCACGCGACCGGTGACGACGGTGCCACGACCGGTGATCGTGAAGACGTCCTCAACCGGCATCAGGAACGGCTTGTCAATCTCGCGCTCCGGCTGCGGGATCGAGGTGTCGACAGCGGTCATCAGGTCCAGCAGCTTGCCGGTCCACTCGGGGTCACCCTCGAGGGCCTTCAGCGCCGAAACCCGAACGACCGGCAGGTCGTCACCCGGGTACTCCTGCGAGGAGAGCAGCTCACGAACCTCGAGCTCGACGAGCTCCAGGAGCTCCTCGTCATCGACCATGTCGCTCTTGTTGAGCGCCACGACGATGTACGGCACACCGACCTGACGGGCCAGCAGCACGTGCTCGCGGGTCTGCGGCATCGGGCCGTCGGTCGCCGCCACCACCAGGATCGCGCCGTCCATCTGCGCGGCACCGGTGATCATGTTCTTGATGTAGTCGGCGTGCCCAGGGCAGTCGACGTGCGCGTAGTGCCGCGACTCGGTCTGGTACTCGACGTGCGCGATCGAGATCGTGATGCCGCGGGCCTTCTCCTCCGGCGCCTTGTCGATCTCGTCGAACGGCGTGTAAGGGTTCAGGTCCGGGTACTGGTCGTGCAGGACCTTGGTGATGGCCGCCGTCAGCGTCGTCTTACCGTGGTCGATGTGACCAATGGTGCCGATGTTGACGTGCGGCTTAGTCCGCTCGAACTTAGCCTTCGCCACTGGTGTCCTCCTGTGGACTTCTTGGTTCGTACGCCCGGCGCGCCGGTCGGCGCTTAGGACTCTGTCGACAGCCTTTCCGGCCTGACGGCCGGAGAGCCTTTGTGGGTTCTGCGGCGATGAAGCCTACAGGCCCGGTCTCACGCGATCCGATCGTGGTGGCCGCAGGCGGGCGAACCCGCCCACGACCGACCACGAATCACCTGCTCAGGGCGCTACTCGCCCGTTGCCTTTGCGATGATCTCCTTCGCGACGCTCTGCGGAACCTCGGCGTAGGAGTCGAACTGCATGCTGTAGCTAGCCCGGCCCTGGGTCTTCGACCGCAGGTCGCCGACGTAGCCGAACATCTCCGACAACGGCACCAGGGCCCGGACGATGCGGGCGCCGCTGCGCTCCTCCATCGCCTGGATGATGCCGCGGCGGGAGTTGAGGTCACCGATGACGTCACCCATGTTCTCCTCAGGAGTGGTGACTTCAACGGCCATCATCGGCTCGAGCAGTGCCGGATCGGCCTTGCGGGCCGCGTCCTTCATCACCATCGAGCCGGCGATCTTGAATGCCATTTCCGACGAGTCAACCTCGTGGTACTGGCCGTCCAGCAGGGTCAGCTTGACGCCGACCAGCGGGAAGCCGGCCAGGACGCCGTACTGCAGCGCGTCCTGCGCACCGGCGTCCACCGAGGGGATGAACTCCCGGGGGATGCGGCCGCCGCTGACAGCGTTGGCGAACTCGTAGGTCGGCGAGTCGTTGTCCAGCGGCAGCGGCTCGACGCTCACGATCACGCGGGCGTACTGGCCGGAACCACCGGTCTGCTTCTTGTGGGTGTACTCGATCTTGTCCACCTTGCGGCGGATGGTCTCGCGGTACGCCACCTGCGGCTTGCCGACGTTGGCCTCGACGTTGAACTCGCGGCGCATCCGGTCCACCAGGATGTCCAGGTGCAGCTCGCCCATGCCGGAGATGACCGTCTGACCGGTCTCCTCGTCCAGCTGGACGCGGAAGGTCGGGTCCTCCTCGGCCAGCCGCTGGATGGCCGTGCCCAGCTTCTCCTGGTCGGACTTGGTCTTCGGCTCGATCGCCACCGAGATGACCGGCTCCGGGAAGGTCATCGACTCCAGGATGACCGGGTTCGCCGGGTCGGAGAGAGTGTCGCCGGTGGTGGTCTGCTTGAGACCCTGCACGGCGATGATGTCGCCGGCCTGCGCCGACGGACGCTCTTCCCGCTTGTTGGCGTGCATCTGGTAGATCTTGCCGATCCGCTCCTTGCGGTCCTTGGTGGAGTTGACCACCTGGGAACCGGAATCGAGCGTGCCGGAGTAGACCCGCACGTAGGTGAGCTTGCCCAGGTGCTTGTCCGTCTGGATCTTGAAGGCCAGACCGGAGAAGGGCTCCGAGTTGGACGGCTTACGCAGCAGCGGGGTCTCGCCGTCGGTGGCCGTACCCTCGATCGCCGGAACGTCCAGCGGCGACGGCAGGAAGTCGACAACGGCGTCGAGCATGGGCTGGACGCCCTTGTTCTTGAACGCCGAGCCGCACAGCACCGGGTTGGCCTTGCCAGCGATGGTCGCACGCCGGATGGCGGCCTTGATCTCCTCGACGGAGACCTCGTCGCCTTCCAGGTACTTCTCCATCACCGCGTCGTCGACGTCGGCGAGGGTCTCCATCAGCTTCTCGCGCCACTCGGCAGCGGAGTCGGCCAGGTCGGCCGGGATCTCCTCAACCGCGTAGTCGTCACCCTTCTGGGTCTCCCCGCGCCAGGTGAGGGCGCGCATGCCGATCAGGTCGACGACACCGATGTGGTCGCCCTCGAGCCCGATCGGGATCTGGAGCACCAGCGGGGTGGCGTTCAGCCGGTCGATCATCATCTGCACGCAGCGGAAGAAGTCGGCACCGGTCCGGTCGAGCTTGTTGACGAAGCACATCCGCGGGACGTTGTACTTGTCGGCCTGCCGCCAGACGTTCTCGGTCTGCGGCTCCACGCCGGCGACACCGTCGTAGACCGCGACCGCACCATCCAGGACCCGCAACGACCGCTCGACCTCGACCGTGAAGTCGACGTGGCCGGGCGTGTCGATGATCTGGATCGTGTGGCCCTTCCACTCACACTTGGTGGCAGCGGAGGTGATGGTGATGCCACGCTCCTGCTCCTGCTCCATCCAGTCCATGACGGCAGCGCCCTCGTGGACCTCACCGATCTTGTACGTGATGCCGGTGTAGAACAGGATTCGCTCGGTGGTCGTGGTCTTACCGGCATCGATGTGCGCCATGATGCCGATGTTGCGTACGTTGGCGAGCGCGTCTGCGGCGGCCACTTCAATCCCTACTTATCGTCGTCTCGACTCAACTGGTGGCGGTTCCGGCGCCCGAAGGCGCCGGAACCCAGGGTGTTACCAGCGGTAGTGCGCGAAGGCCTTGTTCGACTCGGCCATCTTGTGCGTGTCCTCGCGCCGCTTGACGGCGGCACCGAGGCCGTTGCTCGCGTCCAGCAGCTCGTTCATCAGCCGCTCAACCATGGTCTTCTCGCGCCGGGCGCGGGAGTAGGTGACCAGCCAACGCAGGCCCAGGGTGGTCGCCCGGGTCGGGCGGACCTCGACCGGAACCTGGTAGGTGGCGCCACCGACACGACGGCTACGCACCTCGAGGGTCGGCTTGACGTTGTCCATCGCCCGCTTGAGGGTGACGACCGGGTCGGTGCCGGACTTCTCGCGGCAGCCTTCGAGGGCCGCGTACACGATGGACTCGGCGAGCTGACGCTTGCCGCGGAGCAGAATCTTGTTCACCAGCTGGGTGACCAGCGGCGAGTTGTACACCGGGTCAGCGACCAGTGGCCGCCGCGGAGCGGGTCCCTTACGCGGCATGTCAGCTCTTCTCCTTCTTCGCGCCGTAACGGCTGCGCGCCTGCTTGCGGTTGCGGACACCCTGGGTGTCCAGCGAGCCGCGAACGATCTTGTACCGCACGCCGGGGAGGTCCTTCACCCGGCCACCGCGGACGAGCACGATCGAGTGCTCCTGCAGGTTGTGACCGACGCCGGGGATGTAGGCGGTCACCTCGATCTGGCTGCTGAGCTTCACGCGAGCGACCTTGCGCAGCGCCGAGTTCGGCTTCTTCGGGGTGGTGGTGTACACGCGGGTGCACACGCCGCGCCGCTGAGGGGAACCCTTCAGCGCCGGGGTCTTGGTCTTGGTCGTCTTCGCCTGGCGGCCCTTTCGGACCAGCTGCTGGATCGTGGGCACCGGGTTTCTCCGCTCCCTTCGGCCGCTTTCGTGGCCGCGCCGTCTGCTCGTTAACCGGCCTGATGACCGGCTCTCCTACATTCCGACCAGGGTCACCTTGCGGAGACCCCGGCACCCGCGGTCGGGCGTGTCGCCCTCGTCACGGCCCCGTTGCGACGCTTTCGCGTGCGTACCGGGTTTTGTCACCGGCACGCGGGTCGCCCCGCCCCGGATCTTTGGCTTTGTCGTGCCGCCGTCCGTAAGCCGGAAACAGCGCACGCACGAGTTGCCCGGGCACGCCCGGGCACAAGGGGAAAGAGTACCTACCACAACCGCCCAGGTCAAAACGGATTGGCCCGGCGACTGTCTCACACCCGCCAGCCGGATCTCGTCTTGCCCTGTCGCCCGCGATGGGCACCTACGAATACAAGTGTACCGGCTCCCCCGCAGAAGCACCCATCGCCCCCGGGGGGACCGGAAGCCTTCCGCGGGAAACCCCCGTCAGGCGTCGGATCTGTCGATGATCACCCTCAGGTCAGGGTGAGGAGCAGGGCCAGACCCAGACCCAGGGCACTGAGCAGGGCCCCCGCCGCACCGCAACTGATCCCCGCCATCGCCAGTCCACGGCCGGTGAACTGGACCGCGGAGGGCGCGGCCGGCCGACGGATCTGCCGCCGGCCGAGCAGGCCGACGACGACCGCCGCACCGCCGGCCAGCACACCCAGCGCGGCGAACGCCCCGGAGGCCCAGGCACCACCGTCGTTCTTGAAGGCCACTCCGAAGCAGATCACCAGCAGCGAGACCAGGACCGAGGCGATCCCCGCAACCAGCGCCCCGATGGCCAACCCGGAGGTGACCGGTGCCACGTCCAGGTGCACGACGCCGAACGGGGTACCCGAAACCGTCTCCACCCGCTTCGGCGGGCGGCGTTGGTCGTCGGTGGGCGGCGCTACCGAACGCCCCTGCGGGCCACCCCACCCGGGAGCGTGCCCCGGCGG
>NZ_QGSZ01000336.1 GCF_003857055.1 Micromonospora inaquosa
GGCGAAGAGCGCGGAGACGGACTCCCCGTTGTGGATTCGGCGCGTCGCCTCGGCCAGGGCGGGGGCAACCGACAGGACCCGCAACTTGGGGACCCGCTTGGCGGCCGGGATGGGCACCGTGTTGGTGCAGACGATCTCCAGGACGCCGCCCTGGTCGCTGAGCCGCTGCAACGCGTCGCCGGAGAAGAGGCCGTGCGTGCAGGCGAGCCGGATCGACCGGACCTTCAGGCCGCGCAGATGCTCCATCAGCTCGACCACGGTGCTGCCCTTGGCGATCTCGTCGTCCAGCACGATGACGTCCCGGTCGGTCACGTCACCGATCACCGCGCTGATCTTGACCAGGTCATCGCTGAAGCGCTGCTTCGCGCCGGCCGCGACCGGCGTGCCGAGCAACCGGGCGAAGGCCGCGGCCTCCTTGGCGTTGCCCAGGTCGGGCGAGACCACCACGGTGTTGCTGAGGTCGTACCGCCGGAAGTGGGTGGCCAGCTCCCGCAGCGCGTGCAGATGATCCACCGGCACGCTGAAGAAGCCGTGCACCTGCGGCGAGTGCAGGGTCATCGCGAGCACCCGGTCCGCCCCTGCCGAGGTGAGCAGATCAGCGACGAGCCGCGCGCCGATCGAGATCCGCGGCGCGTCCTTCTTGTCCGAACGGGCGTACGCGTAATGCGGCAGCACCACGGTGATCCGACCGGCGGAGGCACCCCGGGCCGCGTCGATCATCAGCAGCAGCTCCACCAGGTGCTCCTGCACCGGCGGCACCAGCGGCTGGATCAGGAAGACGTCCCGCTCCCGGCAGTTGGCCTGCAACTGGACTTCCAGACAGTCGTTCGCGAACCGGGAGACCCGCACCGGGTGCAGCGGCACCCCCAGGTGAGCGCAGATCTCGGCAGCCAGGTCGGGATGGGCGGTTCCACTGAAAACTGCGATGTCGCGCACGTTCGCACATCGTAGGCGAAGCGAATAGACGCCGACGGCGGCGGGCCGAAACCCACCGTCACGCCTGTCGCGCCGCGCCGCCGCCCGGGTACGGTGCTGCGGTGACCCCCCAGTACGTCGCCGCCATCGACCAGGGCACCACCTCCTCGCGGTGCATCGTCTTCGACCGGGCCGGGGACATCGTCGCCGTGGCCCAGCGCGAACACCGGCAGATCTTCCCCCAACCGGGTTGGGTGGAGCACGACGCCGAGGAGATCTGGGACAACGTCCAGCAGGTGGTCGCCGAGGCGCTGCGGGCCGCCGGCACCGACACGTCCGGGTTGGCCGCCGTCGGCATCACCAACCAGCGGGAGACCACCGTCGTCTGGGACCGGGCCACCGGCCGCCCGGTGGCCAACGCCATCGTCTGGCAGGACACCCGGACCGGGCCGCTGCTGCGCGAGCTCGCTTCGGCGTACGGCGAGGAGCGGTTCCGGGCCCGCACGGGCCTGCCGCTGGCCACCTACTTCGCCGGGCCGAAGCTGCGCTGGCTGCTCGACGAGGTCGACGGCCTGCGCGAGCGCGCCGAACGCGGCGAGGTGCTCTTCGGCACCATTGACAGCTGGCTGATCTGGAAGCTGACCGGCGAGCACGTCACCGACGTGACCAACGCCAGCCGGACCATGCTGATGGACCTCACCACCCTGGACTGGGCGCCGGAGCTGCTGGACGCGATGGGCGTGCCGGCGGCGATGCTGCCGGAGATCCGCTGCTCCGCCGAGGTGTACGGCACGGCCAGCGGGGTGCTCGCCGGGGTGCCGGTGGCCAGTGCGCTCGGCGACCAGCAGGCCGCCCTGTTCGGCCAGACCTGCTTCCAGCCGGGCGAGGCGAAGTGCACCTACGGCACCGGCAGTTTCCTGCTGCTCAACACCGGCGCCAGCCCGGTCCCGTCGACGCACGGCCTGCTCACCACGGTCGCCTACCGGATCAAGGACCAACCACCGGCGTACGCCCTGGAGGGCGCGATCGCCGTCACCGGCTCGCTGGTGCAGTGGCTGCGGGACAACCTCGGGCTGATCTCCACTGCCGCCAAGGTGGAGGAGTTGGCCCGCACCGTGGACGACAACGGCGGCTGTTACGTGGTGCCGGCGTTCTCCGGGCTGTTCGCCCCGCACTGGCGCAGCGACGCCCGCGGGGTGATCGCCGGTCTGACCGGCTACATCACCAAGGGGCACCTGGCCCGTGCGGTGCTGGAGGCGTCGGCGTGGCAGACCCGCGAGGTGGTCGACGCGATGAACGCCGACTCGGATGTGGCGCTGCGCCGGCTGCGGGTGGACGGCGGGATGACCGCCAACGGCCTGCTCATGCAGTTCCTCGCCGATGTGCTCGACGTGCCTGTGGTCCGCTCCCGGATCACCGAGACCACCTGCCTGGGCGCCGCGTACGCGGCCGGTCTGGCGGTCGGTTTCTGGCCGGACCTGGCCACCCTGCGGGCGCAGTGGCGCTCCGACGCGCAGTGGGGGCCGGCGATGGCCCCGGAGCTGCGCGATCAGGAGCTGCGCCAGTGGCACAAGGCCGTGCGGCGCACCCTGGACTGGGTGGACTGACCTCAGCGGCCGGTGCGGACCCGCGCCACGAACGCGCGCCACGACGCCGGCGCGAAGGTGAGAACGGCACCGGCGCGGTCGGTGGAGTCGCGGACCAGCACCTGGTCCGGAAGGTTGTCGGCCACCTCCACGCAGGTGTCGCCGCCGTTGCCGGACCGGGTCGACACGCGCCACCGAGGGGTGGGGGCGGAGTTCACAGCTCGTTCACCAGCTTTCCGATCAGCTCGACGGACACGCTCGCCGGCAGGGCCTCACCCAGCAGCGTGTCCCACATCGTCCTGATGGTAGCCACGGTGTCGGGCCGGTCGACGATCTGACCGAAGACGCCGTCGACGTAGGCCACCTCGTCGCCGCCAGGCAGCGCGGCCAGCACGAAGCCGCCGGCCAGCCCGGCGTGCGCGCCCACCCCGGCGGGGATCACATAGAGCCGGACCTGGGGCAGGGTGGTCAGCTCGGCCAGCCGCTCCAACTGGGCGCGTTGGACGTCCCGATCGCCGACCACGCGGCGCAGCGCGGTCTCGTCAACGATCGCGGTGAACCGCTTCGGGGCCGAGCCGGTCAGCAGCTCCTGGCGGACCAGCCGGCCGGCGACCAGCTGGGCGACCTGCTCCGGGGTGTGGGTGCCCTGGGCGCTGAGCACCGCGTGCGCGTACGCCTCGGTCTGGAGCAGGCCCGGCACCAGCGACGGTTGAACGGTGCGGAGGGTGACCGCCTCGGCCTCGATCGCTCGCCACGGCGCGAACCAGGCCGGCGACTCCTGCCGGGCCGCCACCGCCAGCAGCTCGGCCAGCAGGCCGCCGGTGTCCAGCGCCGCGTCCGCCGCCTCGGCGAACTGCGGGGTGGGCCGGCGCCGCCCGGTCTCGATAGCCGCGATGGTGGACGGGCTCCACCTGATCAGCTCCGCCAGGGCCTCCTGCGAGACCCCCGCACCGGCCCGGGCCGCCTTGAGTGCCCTGATCCACATGTCGCCGTTCATCCGACCGCCCCAGACTCCACGAAGAGTGACGGGTCCATCCTCGACGGTGATGACGGTCAGGTCCAGCAGGTGCGGCGAAAGGGCGCTGCCCCGGTCACTCCCAGCGGTTACCGGTGAGCTTCTCGTACACCTCGACGTAGCGGGCGCGGGTCGCCTCGACGACCTCGTCCGGCACGTCCGGGGCTGGGGGCTGCTTGTTCCAGCCGCCGCCGGTGGCCCAGTCCCGCACGTACTGCTTGTCGTAGGAGAACTGCACGCGGCCCGGCTGGTACGACTCGGCCGGCCAGAACCGCGACGAGTCGGAGGTGAGCAGCTCGTCGGCGAGGACCAGGGTGCCGTCCGGCGCCCAACCCAACTCGATCTTGGTGTCGGCGATCAGGATGCCCCGATCGGCGGCCAGCTCCGCGCCGCGCCGGTAGACGTCGATGGTGATCTGCCGCAGCCGCTCGGCGGTGGCCTGGCCCACCTTGTCCACCACGTCGTCGTACGTGATGGGCTCGTCGTGCTCGCCCATCGGCGCCTTGCTCGACGGCGTGAAGATCGGCTCGGGCAGGATCGACGCCTCGCCCAGCCCTCGGGGCAGTGCTATCCCGGAAACGGAGCCGGTCTGCTCGTACTCCCGCAGACCGCCGCCGGTGAGGTAGCCGCGAGCGACGCACTCGACCGGGAGCATGTCCAGCCGCTGACAGCGGATCGCCCGCCCGGCGAACTCGGCGGGCACGTCGGTGGCCGAGATGACGTGGTTCGGCACCAGGTCGGCGAGCTGCTCGAACCACCACAGCGAGAGTGCGGTGAGCAGGCGGCCCTTGTCCGGGATCGGTGTCGGCAGCGCCACGTCGTAGATCGAGATGCGGTCCGAGGCGACCAGAATCAGGTCGTCGCCGTCGGCGTAGACGTCCCGAACCTTGCCCGAGTGCAGAAGTTCCACGCGCCCTAGTACACCACGCGACAGGGGAAGACCCTGATTCGACCACCCAGCCGAGGGTGACCGGACGGACGTTGACACCTTCGTGCGCTGCCTGCGTGAATGGTCCGACCGCCACCCCCGTAGGTCCAGGAGAGCCCCGTGCCCGTTGTTCGCCCCCCGCTCGACCGCCTCGGCGCCGACCCGGGCCGGCGCCGCCTGCTCAGCGCGCTGGTCGGCGCACCTTTGCTCGCGACCGGGGGGCTGGCGGCGTGCAGCGACGACGCCGCCACCTCGGCCCAGGACGGGCCCGTCGAGCTGTCGGTCTTCTGGTGGGGTGACACCAAGCGGGCCGAGCTCACCGAGAAGGCGCTCCGGCTCTACTCGAATCGCAACCCCCGGGTCAGCTTCCGGGTCACCTGGCAGGGCGCCGACGGCTACTACGACCGGTTGGCCACGCAGGCGGGCGGCGGGAACGTACCGGACCTGATCCAGATCGACGACGCCATGCTGACCGAGTACACCCAACGTCAGGTCATTCTCGACCTCACCGACCGGCACCTGGATCTTCGGGGCCTGCCGGAGGGCCTGATCCGTTACGGCACGGTGGAGGGGCGGACGATGGCGGTGGCCGCCGGGCAGACCCACGCCGTCGTGGTGTTCAACCGGGACCTGCTGCGGGAGCTGCGGATGCCGGAGCCACGGGCCGGGATGACCTGGGCCGACTACATCTCCTGGGCCACACAGGTCACCGAGGTAAGCGACCGCCGGGTGGCCGGCACCATGGACGGGTCGGGCGACTACCGGGCGCTCTGGCTCTGGCTGCGGTCGCAGGGCGGCGAGTTCTACCGGGGCAACCAGCTCGGCTTCGGCGCGGACGAGCTGATCGCGTGGTTCGAGCTGTGGCAGCGGGCCCGCCGGGCGCGGGCCACACCGAGCGCGGCGCTGGTCGAGCAGGCCGACAGCGGCGAGCCGGCCCGACAGCTGGTGGTGAGCGGGGCGACCGCCGCGTCCTTCGCCTGGTCGCACCAACTACCGGAGCTGCAACGACTCACCGAGTCCGAGTTGGGCATCGTCGGCTTCCCCGGCCCGCCGGGGGCCCAGTGGGCGCGGGCGTCGATGTACTGGGCAGCATTCCGGGGCACCCGCCACCCGGATGCGGTCGTCGACGTGATCAACTTCTTGACCAACAACGGTGAGGTCGGCGCGCTCCTCGGCCACGAGCGTGGGCTGAACGCCAGCTCCGCGGTCCGCCGCTACGCCGAGGGCAGCATCACCGACCCGGCCCAGCGACGTGCCGCCGCGTTCGGCGCCAGCCTCGCCGACCTGCTCGGGCCGGCGCCGGCGCCGCCGCCCAAGGGGCACCCCAAGGTGCGCACCCTGCTGGTGACCGCCGCCGAGCGCATCCGCGTCAAGCGCGACGGCACCCGCGAGGCCACCGCGCGCTTCCTGTCCCAGGCCATCGCGGCCCTGGCGGTGTGAGCACCGGCGGCCGGCCCGGTGCCGGCCGCTGGTGATCCGTCGGTGCCGCCGAACTGGTCAGCGCGGCGGGCCGCCGGCGACCTGGTCAGCGCGGCGGGCCACCCCGACGGTTGCGCATCAGACGCAGCACCAGGAACACGACGATCGCGACCACCACCAGGCAGCAGAGCAGCGGCAGCACCCCGAAGCCGCCGCGTCCGCGCCGCCGGGCGGCCTCCACCGCGAGTTCGCCGGTGCCCGTGGACGCCCAGGCCGCCACGGGCACGAAGACCGCCAGTACGACCGCACCGAAGACCGCGCTCAGGCGGCCCCACCACTTACCGAATGAAGACATGTGCCCATCCTCGCCGAAGGGCGCAACCTCGGCACGTCGGTCCACGCCGAATCCTGGACCGGAATCGTCCGGAACCCCCCGGCCATCGCGCAACGTACTCGCAACACCCCGGCAAAGATGATGATCTTTACATGAATCTCCGGAGGTGGTCGGATTCTGTCCATGGTCAACTTTGTAGACAGCGCGCGGATCCTTCGCACCCGAAGATCTGCGGCGGCAGCGGTCGGCGTCACCCTCGTCGCCGCTCTCCTCACTCCCACGGCGGCCCACGGTGCTACACCGCCCCACCGCCGCCGTCGGCACCCGCACGGACGGGCAGCGCGGACCGCGCCCCCGTCACGGTCACGCTGATCACCGGCGACCGGGTGACGATGACCCCCGGCACCCAGGGCGCAACCCCCAGCGTGGACGTCGAGCGCGCACCGGGCGCCACCGGCTCGGTGCGCATCTCCACCGAGGACGGGGACACCTACGTGTACCCGGACGAGGCGATGCCCTACCTCGCGACCGGTCGGCTCGACAAGCAACTCTTCGACGTCACCCAGCTCATCGCGCAGGGCTACGACGACGCGCGGACCGCCGAACTTCCCCTGATCGTCACCCGCACGGCGGGTTCGGCGAAGCTCAGGACCGGCAGTACGCTGCCGGGCGCGCGGACCACGTTGGAACTCCCCTCCGTCGATGGTGAAGCGCTTCGCACCCGCCGATCGCAGGCCGCGGACTTCTGGTCGGCGCTCACCGCGGGCGGCCAGTCGGCGGCCGGCCGGAGCGCCGCCACCCCGGCACCTTCCTTCACGGCCGGCGTCGACAAGGTGTGGCTCGACGGCAAGGCGAAGGCCGCCCTCGCCGAGAGCACCACGCAGATCGGCGCACCTTCGGCCTGGGCTTCGGGGGGCACCGGCACGGGTGTCCGGGTCGCCGTCCTGGATGGCGGGGTGGACACCGCCCACCCCGATTTCGTGAACCAGATCGCGGCCTCGCGGAGTTTCATCCCCAACCAGGACGTGGTCGACCACAACGGGCACGGCACCCACACCGCGTCCACAGTGGCCGGGACGGGCGCCGCCTCCGGCGGCAAGGAGCGGGGCGTCGCCCCCGACGCCGATCTGGTGATCGGCAAGGTCCTCGACGAGAATGGCACCGGGTCGATCTCGGGGATCATCGCGGGAATGGAGTGGGCGGCGCGCACCGAACGCGCCAAGGTGATCAACATGAGCCTGGGTGTGAGCGCCTGGCAGACCCAGGACGATCCGCTGAGCCAGGCCGTGAACAAACTGACCGCCGAGACGGGGGCTCTCTTCGTCGTCGCCGCCGGCAACCGGGGATCTGATCCGTTCACCCTTGGTGCGCCGGGCACCGCGGACGCCGCGCTCACCGTCGGGGCGGTGGACTCCACCGACCACCTGGCCAGCTTCTCCAGCGTCGGGCCCCGCCTGAACGACGAGGCCCTGAAGCCCGACATCACCGCTCCCGGCGTGAACGTGCTGGCGGCGCGCTCCCAGTACGACATCTGGAGCGAGGGCTGGTACGTCGAGAACAGTGGCACCTCGATGGCGGCGCCGCATGTCGCCGGGGCGGCTGCCCTGCTGGTGCAGAAGCACCCGGACTGGAGTCCGCAGCAGATCAAGGATGCGCTGATGAGCACCAGCGTCCGCACCCCCGACTACAACGCCTACCAGGCCGGCAGTGGTCGGTTGAACGTCGCCGCCGCCTACCACCAGGACCAGGTCATCGCCACCGGCTCGGTGGACGCCGGACTCGTCAAATGGTCGCCGGGCACGACTCCGCAGCCGATCAAGCGGAAGATCACCTACACCAACACCACGGCCAAGCCGATCACGTTGGAGCTCTCGGTCGACCGGGGCACCTCCCCCGCGCGGACGTTCACGGCAACCGCCAACCGCGTCACGGTGCCAGCGCACGGAACCTCGACGGTCGACGTCGTGGTGGACCCGGAGGGCCTCCCCACCGGCAGGTACTCCGCGCAGATCAGGGCCCGTTTCGCGGCCGGCGAGGTGCACACCGCCGCCGGGGTCGCCGTCGAGTCCAAGAAGTACGGCCTCACCATTCGCCTGAAGGACCGCGCCGGCCGACCGACGACCGGCGAGGTCGAGATCTTCAACGCCGACACGGGCTCCACCTTCATGTGGGTGATCAACGGAGAGCTCCGCAGCCGGTTGGCCCCCGGCACGTACGCCCTGGCCACCACGGTGGACGTGGAGGGGCGCAACGGTCCGCACTCCCTCGGCCTGGCGATGCTGAGCGCTCCCGAGGTGGAGTTGACGACCGACCGCGTCGTCACCCTCGACGCGTCGCAGGCCCGCCAGGTGAAGGTGGCGACAGCTCAGCCGACCGCTATCACCAACAGCAGGATCGATGTCTACCGCTCCTTCACCTCGACCGAACCGAAGCCCGGCGACCCGACCGCCATGCTGACGACCACCTTCCCCAGCGCCAGCTACGACAGTCTCTGGGCACTCCCGACCCAGAAGGTGAAGAAGGGCAGCTTCGTCTTCACCACCCGGATCCGGGCTGAGCAGACGCCGCTGGAGATCAGCTACGAGGGCCGTCGCCTCGGCGATCCCCTTGTTCAGCCGGGTGCGCGGGCGTTGCCGGACGGCACCACGCGTCTGGAGGCCGTCTTCGCCGGCAACGGCGCGAAGGCCGACTACTCCGGCCTGTCCGCACGCGGCAAGGCTGTGGTCGTCCGCAGCAACGACTCGGTGGTCCCGACGGATCAGGCTGCGGCGGCGCACGCCGCCGGCGCGGCGATGCTCCTCGTGGTCAACGACCACGAGGGCCGCAAGAACGACTGGTACGGCAACCCGGACACGGTGACAACCGGTCCGATCCCGGTCGCCGCTCTCCTTTCCGACCAGGGCGAGGCGCTGATCCAGAAGATCACCACCGGCCACCACCCGGTACGGCTGGCCGTGGAGGCCCACCCCGTGCCGCGATACCTCTACGACCTGGTCGACAGCCACAGCGGGGTGCCCCGCGACCCCTCCGCCAAGACCGGCCCCCGGGACCTCGCCCGGATCGACCTGACGCTCTCCCCGATCCCGGGGCAGTCGTCGCTGGAACGGCGGGTGGACTTCCCGCCGTACGCCTACGCCGCCGCACCCGCGTTCCCATCCCAGCTGGTCTCGCCGGGGCCGCGGACCGACTGGGTCACCGCCGGCAGCGACATCAAGTGGCAGCAGCAGACCGACATCGGCGACTGGGCGCAGTCACGCACGGACGTGACGACCTTTCAGCCGGGCAGCTCACAGAAGGACCGCTGGTTCGGGCCGATCATGCGGCCGCGCCTGCTCATCAACAACACCCTGGTCCGAGCTGACACCTGGTTCAGCGCCACTCTCGAGGTGTTCAGCGACGCGGGAGCCGCGCACGGCGGCGGGACCCGGCTGCCGCAGCGGGCCGTCCTCTACCAGGGCGACAAGCAGGTGGCCCAGGCCGAAGGCTTCCCCTGGCTCAACGCCTCCGATCTGCCACCGGAGAAACTGCCGTACCGGCTGGTCATCGACACGACGGGCGATCCGGACTTCAGCCAGTACTCGACCAGCACACGTACCGAGTGGAGCTTCGTCTCCGGTAGCAACCCAGAGGTGAAGGCCGTCCCACTGGTCCAGTTGGACTATGAGGCGGATGTGGACTTCACGGGGCTGGCGAAGCGCCGCAGCGACCTCTCCATCACGCCCGTGGTGTTGGGCGGCGCCGCCGCTCAGGACGCGGTCTCCTCGCTCACGTTGGAGGTCTCCTACGACGACGGGGCTACCTGGCAGCGGCAGGACCTGCGGGAGAAGAAGGGCACCTGGCAGGCGTCCTTGAACGCGCCGCAGCGGGCCGGCTTCGTGTCGTTCCGGGTCACCGCCAAGCAGCGCAACGGTGGCGGCGTCACACAGACCGTCACGCGGGCCTTCGGCCTGCGGTAGAACCCGCCGGGGGCCGGTGCCTGCCAGGTACCGGCCCCTCCGGGGCCCTCATTTCGCAGCGGCACCAAAAAAGTCCGGCCCCCACAGTGTGGGGGCCGGACTCATATCACTTTCAGTGGTAGCGGGGACAGGATTTGAACCTGCGACCTCTGGGTTATGAGCCCAGCGAGCTACCGAGCTGCTCCACCCCGCGTCGACTGGTTAAGACTAACCCATCCGTTTTGGCGATGATCAGTGGGGGTCACCGGACGCCGCAGCGGGCACCGCGGAATGTCGAAAGCCCGCCTCCGGTGACCCGGAGGCGGGCTTCGAACTGGTGTTTCTCTCGTAGCGGGGACAGGATTTGAACCTGCGACCTCTGGGTTATGAGCCCAGCGAGCTACCGAGCTGCTCCACCCCGCGTCGGCTCGCTAACCGTAGCGCACCTCCCCCACGCCCCGCAAAACGACATCCGAATCCGCCGGATCACGGCCCGGCGCACCCGGTCAGCCAAGCCACCTCCGGATGGCGGCGACCGCACGGCGACTGTCCGCGTCGACCTGAGCCCGCTGGCTGGAAGTGTTCTCCCAGCCCTGCTCCCAGAGGACCGTCACCACGTCGCCGACCCGGATCACCCGGATCAGCCGCACGTCCTCAACACCGGTCGGGTCGCCGTTGACGTCCTGACCCGCGCTGCGCATCTCGAACAGCACCGACTCGTTGCCGAACCCGCTGTCGGGGAGCAGCCGCTGCCTGCTCCGCACCGAACTGGCACCCGGCCACCCCTGCTCGGGGCAGTCCCGCACCGCCTGCCGCAACTCCTTCAGCACGTCGTCGGCGTGCCCGGCCCGGTAGATCGTGATGGAGTGCATGTAGCTGCCGTCCGGGACGTGCTCCCCGCCGGGGTTCTGCGGCAGCTTGTAGATCAGGAGCCGGGTTCGGCGGTGCACGACCTGCGCATTCCCGATGGCTGCCCCACACAGTCCCGGCAGCACGGCCTCGTCCCGGAACTGCGGTGCGATGCCGGTCTGGTTCGCCGGCGCGAGCGCGAAGAACGCCCGATCCGGGATGCGTGTCGGCGTCGTGGGCGGCTGCGTGCCGGTGCCACCCGGAGGCGTCGTCGTCGTACCCGGGGAGCGACCGGGCGTCGTCGGCGAGACGGGCGGCGACGGCGCGGCGCCAGTAGCGCTCGGTGACGGCGACGCCGATGGCGAGGCCGATGGCGAGGCCGATGGCGAGGCCGCCGTGCCGACCGGTGCGGGTACGGGCGGCGGTGCCACGGCAACCGCCTGGGCACCGATCACCGCGCCCACCACGACCAGCGCCACGGCAAGGGTGCCCCCGGCCGCACGGAATCGGGCCCGACGGTCCGCCTGGTGCCGCAGCACGTCGGGAAGGCCCAGATCGCGAGCGTCCGCGTCGGCGGCGAGGGACCTGTACAGCTCGGACAGTTCACGCGACATCGGTGGCCTCCAGTTCCACGACGACCAGATCGGGCAGCAACGCGGCGAGTCGGGCCCGGCCGCGGGAAAGCCACGACTTCACCGTGCCAACGGGCACATCGATTTCCTGGGCGATCTCCTCGACCGGCATGTCGAGCAGGTAGTGCAGCGCCAACGCTCGCCGGTGGGTCGCCGGCACCTGACGCAGGGCCCGGACCAGCAGCACGCTGTCCTCGTTGGGCGGAGACACCGGCGGCGGCGGTCCGGCCAACCGCAACGCCCCACGCAGACCGCGCAGCCGCCGCCAACGGTCGGTCGCCAACCGGGCCACCACCAACCGCAGCCACGCCTCCGGTGCCGGATGCGCCGACAACCTCCCCCACTGCCGCCAGGCCCGGGCGTACGCCTCCTGCACCAGGTCCTGCGCCTCGGTGTAGTCGCCGACGACCGCATAGCCGTACCGCATCATCCGCCGCGTGGTGCTGCGGTAGAAGTCATCAAAGCTCTGCGCATCCCTCACCACTGCTCCCCCTCATCCCACCCCGTTGCAAGTGAGGACGGCGGGCTGGTGCCGCAGGTTGCGGCCCCGTCCGCGGCTGTCGGCGACGTGACAGCGGGGCACAGCTCCAGACGCGGCGGAGCCCCCGCCGTACGGACCGGTGCGGTCCGACGACGGGGGCTCCGAGACGTACTCCCGGCGGTGGTGGGTCAGCCGCCGGGAGTCGGGCTGACACTGGGCGCACCGGGGGCGGCCTGCTGCGCCTGCTGGAACGCGGTGAGCGCCTCGTCCAACGCCTTCAGCGCACGCCCGTACCGCTCGAAGTCGCCCGACGTCTGCGCGGCCCGGACCTCGGTGATCGCGGTCTGCACCCGGTCCGCGGCGGCAGCCAGGTCACCAGCCGGCGGCGGGGTGCCGGCGCTCGGGGTCGGCGGCGGCGTCGCCGTCCCCGAAGGCGTCGGCGTCGGCGTCGTCGGGTTGCCCCCGGTCGTCGGCGGCGGCGAAGTGCCCTGCCCGGCCTTCTTACCCTGCTCGACCAACTGCTTGATGCCGTCGTTGATGTTGTCGGCGAGCGCCACGAAGGAACCACCGTCACCGTACGAGAGCAGCACCTTCTGCAACAGCGGGTACGCGTCCTGCTGGTTGCTCTTCACGTACACCGGCTCGACGTAGAGCATCCCGTCGGCGAAGGGCAACGAGAGCAGGTTGCCGTACTGCACCTGCGCCTGGTTGCTGGAGAGCAGGTTGAGCTGCTGACGAATGTTCGCGTTGTTCGTCATCTGCTGGTGCACCTGCACCGGGCCGGAGATCCGGGTCTGGTCCGGCAACTCCAGCACCTCCAGTCGTGGCTTCCCGTCGACGTACGACCCGGAGATCAGCGCGGCGAGGTTCTGCCGGCCGTTCGGGGTGACCGCCGAGGTGAGCTGGAACCGGGGGCTCTCCTGCCCGGGGAACTGGGTGAAGAGGTAGTACGGGGGCTGCTTCTGACCGCTGTCCGGGGCGTCCGGCACGTTGGGCACCTGCCAGAAGTCCTGCGCGGAGTAGAAGTCACCAGGGTTGGTCACGTGGAACTTGGTGAGCAAGTTGCGCTGCACCTTGAACATGTCCGCCGGGTAACGCAGGTGCTCGCTCAACTCGACCGGGATCTCCGCCTTCGGCAGCACCAGGTCACCACCGAACGCCTTGTTCCACGCCTTGAGCACCGGGTCGGTGTCGTCGTACTCGTAGAGCTTCACAGTGCCGTCGTACGCGTCGACGGTGGCCTTCACCGAGTTGCGCATGTAGTTGACGTCTTCCCGGGCCAGCTGGAAGGTGCCCCGGTTGGTCAACTCGTCGGTCGTCTCGGTCTGCAGGTTGACCTTCTCCGCGTACGGGTAGGAGGCCGCCGTGGTGTAACCGTCGACGATCCACTGCACCCGGCCGTCCACCACCGCCGGGTACGGGTCGCCGTCCAGGGTGAGGAACGGCGCGACCTTCTCCACCCGGTCGCGCGGGTTACGCACGTAGAGCAGCCTGGAGTCCTTGTTGACCGCCTCGGAGAGCAGGAAGTTCGACTCCTGCTCCTTGATGGCGTACAGCAGTCGCCGGGTGAAGGAGCCGATCTCCACACCGCCCTCGCCGGTGTAGGTGTACGACTCGCCGCCACCGTCACCGACCGGCCTGTCGAACTCGGCCTTCTTGTTCGGGTCGGACTGCCCGACGATGGCGTAGTCGTCGGCCTCCATCCGCTCGCCGTAGTAGATGCGCGGCTGCTTGGCCGGGATCTGCTCGGTCTGCGAGGAGCACGCCTCCTGGGTCTTCTCGCCGAGGAAGCCGGAGACGAAGAACGGCTGCCCACCGCAGACCACCTGGTTGGCCGGGGCGGCCACCAGCCCGTACCCGTGGGTGTAGACGGTGTGCCGGTTGATCCAGGTGTTCTGCTGGTCGGTCAACTCGCCGTAGTTGATCTCCCGGACGCCGACCACGTAATCGGAGACGTTCCCGTTCACCCCGTACCGGTCGATGTCCAGCTTCGGACCGAAGTCGTAGAAGCCACGCACCTGCTGGAGCTGGGTGTACGTCTCGCTGACCAACTGCGGGTCGAGCAGCCGCACGTTCGACACCACCGACGTGTCGGTGGCCAGGTTCGCCGGTGGGGTGAGGTTGTTCGCCGCGTACGGGGTCGTCTCGGTGGCCGCCAACCCGAACGCCGCCCGTGTCGCGTCGATGCTGCGCTGGATGTACGGCGCTTCCTTGTCCTTGGCGCTCGGCTTGACCTCGAAGGTCTGCACCGCCCAGGGGTAGATGCCGCCGATGGCCACCGCGGACACACCGAGCAGCGCCAGCGAGATCCCCGGCCAGACCAGGTTCCGCATCCAGGCGTTGGAGAACACGATGATCGCGATCGCCACCACGATCGAGATGTAGGCGAGGATCTCCTTCGCCGGCAGCAACGCGTTGACGTCGGCGTAGCCGGCACCGTACAACTTGGCGCCCTCGTTGTACTCCAGCAGCATCGCCCGCCGGTCCAACACGTACGCGATGGCCTTCAACAGCACGAAGACCGCGACCAGGGTGCTCAGGTGCGCGCGGGCCGCGTTGCTCATCCGGTCACCGACGCCCTGCAGGCGGACGCCGCCGAAGAGGTAGTGCACCGCCAGCGCGCCGATCACGGCCAGCACCACAGCGGTGAAGGCGACCCCGAGCAGGTAACGCCAGAACGGCAGCTGGAAGACGTAGAAGCCGATGTCGACCCCGAACTCCGGGTCCTTGATGCCGAAGTCACCGCCGTTGCGGAAGAGCAGCCACTGGTTCCACCGGTTCTGCGCGGAGAGGCCGGCGAAGAGCCCGACCACCGCGGCGGTCAGCGCGATCCACGTGCCCAGACGCGGGCTGAGCACCATCCGGTAGCGCTCCAGGGTCGCCTGCTCCACCGAGTGTGGCCGCATTCGTGGGCGCAACCGGTAGGCCAGCCACAGGTTGCCACCGACGATCAACGCCATGCCGAGACCGATGGCGAGGAAGAGAACCAGCCGGGTGAGCAGGACGCCGGTGAAGACCTCGGTGTATCGGACCTCGTCGAACCAGAGCCAGTCCGTCCACGCCTGCACACCCCAGCCGAGCAGGGTGAAGAGCACGAACACCCCAACCAGGACAGCGATGGTGACGCGCCCGCGCCGGCTCATCCTCGGAAGGGGGCTGCTGCTACGCATGACCACTGTTGGCTCCGCACGCTCGATGTGATCGGCTCCGACCAGGCACCTAGAGTACGGGGTGTTCCTGAGCGTGTCGGGGCACGGTCACAACGGTCAGCAACGCGCCGGCTGACCACCCGCGCGCAACGCCTCCAGAGCGGTCATCGCCTCGTCCAACGAGCCCACCCGCAGCAGGGGCAGATCGGGCTGCGGATTGCGGACCGCCTCGGCGCAGTTGTCCGCCGGCACCAGGAAGACCTTCGCCCCGGCGCGCTTGGCACCGACCAGCTTCTGGGCGATCCCGCCGATCGGGCCGACGACGCCCTCGTCGTCGATGGTGCCGGTGCCGGCGATGACCTGACCGCCGGTGAGGTCGGCCGGGGTCAACTTGTCCACGATCCCCAGGGCGAACATCAGACCGGCGCTCGGCCCACCGATGTCCCCCAGGTCGATGCCGAGCGTGAACGGGTGCGGCTGCTGCTGATCGATCTCGACCCCGATGCGCGGCCGACCGTCCTTCTCCTGACTGGTCACCGTCGCGGTGGCCGGCACCCCGTCACGGGTGTAACCGATGGTCAACGCCGTGCCCGCCGGCTTCGCCCGGACCAGCTCGGTGACCTTCGCGGCCACCGGCACCGGCTGACCGTCGACCGAGGTGATCAGATCCCCGGCCTTCAGCGTCCCGGCCGCCGGGCCGTCCCCGGCCACCGTCTTGATCACCACCTGCACTGGAAAGCCCAACTTCCGCAGCGCGGCGGTCTCCGCGCTGGTCTGCGACGCCTTGAAGTCCTCGGCGTTGCGCTGCTCGACCTGCTCCGTCGACTCCCCCGGCGGGTAGACCAACTCGCGCGGCACCACCGCCTCGTCGTCGGAGAACCAGCCCGCGATCGCCCCACGCAACCGCACTGTGGGCTGCACCCCCACCGTGGTCAGCCGCAACTGGCCGGCCGAGGTCGAGGTCTCCCGACCGGAGACCTGGATGACCTCCTTACCGTCGGTCGTGCCGAGGGTGTTGACCGTCGGCCCCGGGCCCAGCACCACGTACGGAATCGGCACCCGGAGCACCCCGATGCTCAGCAGGGCGGTGAACAGGGCACCGAGCAGGACCGTCAGGCCACGACGTCTCATGCCGCAGAGCGTACCGACCGGGCCCGGGTCGCCCGCCGAATGCGCCGCGCGACTTCGCCCTCAGCGCAACGCCAGCGGCGGCGACCTGGGGCGCGGTCCGCGTACCGTAGATGTCGTGCCTGATATTCCGTTCGGTTTCGCGCTCCCGGGTGGGCAGCCACCAGACCCCAACGATCCCGCGCAGATGCAGCAGTTCATGTCGCAGTTGCAGCACCTGCTCTCCGCGCCGGGCAGCGGGCCGGTCAACTGGGACCTGGCCCGGCAGGTAGCAGCCAGCCAGCTCGCGGCCGCCGGTGACCCGGCGGTGTCGATGTACGAACGCAACGCGGTCGAGGAGGCCCTGCGCCTGGCCGACCTGTGGTTGGAGCCCGCCTCGGCGTGGCCCTCCGGCATCCAGAACCCGGTTGCGTGGAACCGCAACGAGTGGATCTTCAAGACGCTGGACGTGTGGCGCAAGCTGTGCGACCCCGTCGCCAGCCGGATGGTCGGCGCGATGGGCGACCTGGTGCCACCGGAGGCCCGCGCCCAGCTCGGCCCGATGCAGTCGATGGTGGCGTCCCTCGGTGGCGCGCTCTTCGGCGGCCAGTTGGGTCAGGCCCTCGGTTCGCTCGCCGCGGAGGTGCTCTCCGCCGGCGACATCGGGCTGCCGCTCGGCCCGGCCGGCACCGCCGCGCTGATCCCGGCCAACATCCGGGCGTACGGCGAGGGCCTGGAGCTGCCCGAGGACGAGGTCCGCCTCTACGTGGCGCTGCGCGAGGCCGCCCACCAGCGGCTGTTCCAGCACGTCCCGTGGCTGCGCGGTCACGTGCTCAGCGCTGTCGAGATGTACGCCTCGGGCATCCGGGTCAACCGGGAGGCGATCGAGGAGGCGATGGGCCGGGTCGACCCGACCGACCCGGAGTCGATGCAGGCGATCGCCCTGGAGGGCATCTTCACCCCGGAGGACACTCCGGCACAGAAGGCCTCACTGGCCCGCCTGGAAACCGCACTCGCCCTGGTCGAGGGCTGGGTGTGCCACGTGGTGGACAACGCCGCCAGCGACCGGCTGCCCAACGTCGTCCGGTTGGGTGAGGCGTTCCGCCGTCGCCGGGCCGCCGGCGGTCCCGCCGAGCAGACCTTCGCCGCGCTGGTCGGTCTGGAGCTGCGCCCCCGCCGGCTGCGCGAGGCCGCGGCGCTCTGGGCGGCGCTCACCCAGCACCGTGGCATCGAAGGCCGCGACGCTGTCTGGGGCCACCCGGACCTGCTCCCGTCGGACGACGACTTCGCCGACCCGGTCGCCTTCGCGATGAACGACATGGACCTCAGCGAGCTGGACAGCTTCGACTTCACCGCCCCCGGCGGGATGGAGGAGAAGGCCCCCGGCCAGTCGGATCAGCCGGGCCAGCCCGGTCAGCCCGGCCAGTCGAACGAGACCGACGGCGACGGCGACGGCGACGCCAAGTCCTGACGTCCGCGCAACGACTACCTGCGCCCGGTTGCCCGCAAGATCGACAGCGGGCAACCGGGCGCGGCGGTCGGTAGGGCTGACCGGTTCAGCCGGGTCGACCCGACCCGGTGAGAAGGGCGCGGGTCGCTTCCCAGCCCTCGAAGGCTGGGTCCAGCGTGGCCAGGTCAGCCGGGCCACGCAGCCGTCGCCAGCCAGCGGTGACCGCGACGTCACCCGGGCGCGGGGCATTGGCGCGCGCCTCGGCCGGCGTGGCCGTGTCCAGTTCCAGCGTCGGCAGCCAGCCCGGCGCTGGCAGTCGTACCGCGACCCCGAGTAGACCCGGGCCGCCGCCCTCGACCGGAGCCACTGCGACCGGTCGGGTGGTGAGGGGGCGGAGCAGCTTGCCGACGGTCAGTGCGGGCAGGTCGGGCACGTCACTGACCAGCACCGCCGCTTGGTCATACCCCTCCAGCGCGGCGAACACGGCGTTCGGCGTGGGCTCGGTCACCTCGTACACGGCCGTGCCGGGCCACACCAGCGCATCGGCCAGAGCCCGGTCGGCCGGGGTCACCGCGACCGCGACCTCCACCTCGTTGAGCGTGGCGAGCAGGTCGATGACGTCTTCCGCGAGGGCCGCCCGCCACTCCGCCAGGTCGACGCCCGGCGGTGACCAGTGCAC
>NZ_QGSZ01000337.1 GCF_003857055.1 Micromonospora inaquosa
GGGATCAAGCCTGACCGCCCGGAGCCGGGGACGGTCGCCCCAGCCCGCACCGCAACCACCGACCAAGAGCCAGCAACGCCAAGAGCCAGCAACGCCAAGAGCCAGCAACACCAAGAGCCAGCAACACCAAGAGCCAGCAACACCAAGAGCCAGCAACGCCAAAAACCCCAGACCGCCGTACCCGTGGAAAGTGCTGGGTACGGCGGTCTGGGGTCAGGGGTGGTGGACCTCAGGAGCCGGGGGTGTTGTCGGCTCCCTTGGCGGTGGCGGCGAGGTAGTCGCGGTTGAGGCGGCCGATGGTGTTCAGCGGGATGCCCTTCGGGCAGGCCGGGGTGCATTCGCCGGCGTTGGTGCAGCCGCCGAAGCCGGCCTCGTCGTGCGCGTCGACCATGCCGATCACCCGGGTGTACCGCTCGGGCTGACCCTGCGGCAGCAGGGAGAGCTGGGTGAGCTTGGCGGCGGTGAAGAGCATGCCGGAGCCGTTCGGGCAGGCCGCCACGCACGCGCCGCAGCCGATGCAGGCCGCGGACTCGAAGGCGGCGTCGGCGTTGGCCTTGGCGACCGGGGTGGAGTGCGCCTCGGGTGCACTGCCGGTCGGCGCGGTGATGTAGCCGCCAGCCGCGATGATCTTGTCGAAGGCGCTCCGGTTGACGACCAGGTCCTTGACGACCGGGAAGGCGCTGGCCCGCCACGGCTCGATGTCGATCGTCTCGCCGTCCTTGAACTGCCGCATGTGCAGCTGGCAGGCGGTGGTGCCGCGCTGCGGCCCGTGCGCGTCGCCGTTGATCATCAGGCCGCACATGCCGCAGATGCCCTCGCGGCAGTCGTGGTCGAACGCCACCGGGTCCTCGCCCGCGAGGATCAGCCGTTCGTTGAGCACGTCGAGCATCTCCAGGAACGACATGTCCGGGGACACGTCGTCGACCGGGTAGGTCACCATCCGACCCTTGTCCTCAGGGCCCTTCTGGCGCCAGATGCGCAGGGTCAGGTTCACTTGTAGCTCCGCTGCGTGGGGTGGACGTATTCGAACTTCAGGTCTTCCTTGTGCAGCACCGAGGGCGCACCGTCGGCGGTGAACTCCCAGGCCGCCACGTACGCGAACCGGTCGTCGTCGCGCTGCGCCTCCCCGTCGGGGGTCTGGTGCTCGGCCCGGAAGTGGCCGCCGCAGGACTCCTCGCGGTGCAGGGCGTCGATGCACATCAGCTCGGCCAGTTCGAAGAAGTCGGCCACCCGGCCGGCCTTCTCCAGCGACTGGTTGAGTTCCTCGCCGGTGCCGGACACCTTGACCCGCTGCCAGAACTGCTCGCGCAGGGCCCGGATCTCGTCGATCGCCTTGCGCAGCCCGGCCTCGCTGCGTTCCATGCCGCAGTGTTCCCACATGACCTGGCCCAGCTCCCGGTGGAACGAGTCCACGGTCCGGTCGCCGTTGACCGCGAGCAGCCGCTGGACGCGGTCCTCGACGTCGGTGCGCGCCTCGACCGCCGCCGGGTGGCTGGCGTCGACCTTCTCCAGCGGACCGGAGGCCAGGTAGTTGGCGATGGTGGTGGGCAGCACGAAGTAGCCGTCGGCGAGGCCCTGCATCAGCGCCGAGGCGCCGAGCCGGTTCGCGCCGTGGTCGGAGAAGTTCGCCTCACCGATCACGAACAGGCCGGGGATGTTCGACTGGAGGTCGTAGTCGACCCACAGGCCGCCCATCGTGTAGTGCACGGCGGGGTAGATGCGCATCGGCACCTCGTACGGGTCCTCGCCGGTGATCCGCTCGTACATCTCGAAGAGGTTGCCGTACTTGGCCTCGATGGCCTTGCGGCCCAGCCGGCCGATCGCGTCGGCGAAGTCGAGGTACACGCCGAGCTTCGTCGGCCCGACGCCCCGGCCCTCGTCGCACACGTTCTTCGCGGCCCGGGAGGCGATGTCGCGGGGGACCAGGTTGCCGAAGGAGGGGTAGATCCGCTCCAGGTAGTAGTCCCGCTCGTCCTCTCCGATGTCCTTCGGGCTGCGGTCGTCACCCTTGGTCTTCGGGACCCAGACCCGGCCGTCGTTGCGCAGCGACTCGCTCATCAGGGTCAGCTTCGACTGGTGGTCGCCGGAGACCGGGATGCAGGTCGGGTGGATCTGCGTGTAGCAGGGGTTGGCGAAGTACGCGCCCTTGCGGTGTGCGCGCCAGGTGGCGGTGACGTTGCAGCCCTTGGCGTTGGTGGAGAGGTAGAAGACGTTGCCGTAGCCGCCGGAGGCGAGCACCACGGCGTCGGCCATCTCGGTGCTGATCTCGCCGGTGACCAGGTCCCGGACGACGATGCCCCGGGCCTTGCCGTCGACCAGGACCAGCTCCAGCATTTCGTGCCGGGCGTTCATCTCCACGTTGCCCAGGCCGATCTGCCGCTCCAGCGCCTGGTACGCGCCGAGCAGCAGCTGCTGGCCCGTCTGGCCCCGGGCGTAGAAGGTGCGCTGCACCTGGGCGCCACCGAAGGAGCGGGTGTCCAGCAGGCCGCCGTACTCGCGGGCGAACGGCACCCCCTGGGCGACGCACTGGTCGATGATGTTGACCGACACCTCGGCGAGCCGGTGCACGTTCGACTCCCGGGAGCGGAAGTCGCCGCCCTTGACGGTGTCGTAGAAGAGCCGGTGTACGGAGTCGCCGTCGTTGCGGTAGTTCTTCGCCGCGTTGATGCCGCCCTGCGCCGCGATGGAGTGCGCCCGGCGCGGGCTGTCCTGGTAGCAGTAGGACTTGACGTGGTAGCCCTGCTCGGCCAGGGTCGCCGCGGCGGAGCCGCCGGCCAGGCCGGTGCCGACCACGATCACCGTCATCTTGCGGCGGTTGGCGGGGTTGACCAGCTTGGCCTCGAAGCGCCGGGTCTCCCAACGCTTCTCGACCGGGCCGGCGGGAGCCTTGGTGTCGGCGATCGGGTCGCCCTCGGTGAAGAGTTCCATGTCAGGACACCAATCCGGTGAGTACGGCGAACGGGACCACGAGGTACCCGGCGCAGAGCAGCACGGCGAAGATCAGAGCTGCGGTACGCGCCCGCTGCTCGCCGCGTGGCGTCTGCTGGCCGAGGCTGCGGAACGCGCTGAACGCGCCGTGACGCAGGTGGAAGCCCACCGCGAGGATGGCCAGCGTGTAGAAGAGCGTGACGTACCAGCGCTCCGGTGCGAAGTCGGCGACGACGTTGCCGTACGGCTTGCTCTCGTTGCCGACGGGGTTCAGCGTCCCGGTGGTCAGGTCCAGGAGGTGGTAGATCACGAAGAGCAGGATGATCACGCCGCCCCAGCGCATCGTGCGGGCCGCGTAGCTGCCGTTGATCTTCTTGCGGTGGGCGTACTTGACCGGGCGGGCCGCGCGGGCCCGTCGGGCCAGCACGGTGGCGGCCACGATGTGGGCGACGACGGCCACCGTGAGCACGGTGCGCAGGATCCACAGGAACCAGACGCCGGGCAGCAGTGGTTTGCCGATGTCGCGCAGCCAGTGGGCGTAGTGGTCGAACGAGGTTTCCCCCGTGAACACCTTCAGGTTCCCGAGCATGTGGGCGATGAGGAAGAGCACCAGCAGGATGCCCGTCACCGCCATGACGGCCTTGAGGCCGACGTTCGAGCGGATGGGCGACCGAGTTTTCGTGATTACCACACGACCGACGCTAGGAGCACTTCGATCAGTCGTCCAATGCATCAAACTCGCAGTGTTGATAGCCGTAGGCTATGTAGATGCAGCTCCATCAGCTCCGGTACTTCGTCGCGGTGGCCGAAGTACGACATTTCACCCAAGCCGCTGACGTCGTGGGCATCACCCAGCCTTCTCTCAGTAAGCAAATTCACGCTCTGGAGGCCGACCTCGGCGCACCGCTTTTCGAGCGGGTAAGGGGCAACATCGCGCTGACCGCGGCGGGTGAGGTGCTGCTGCCGTTGGCCACCCGGATCCTCGCCGACGTGGAGACCGCGACCCGGGAGGTTCAGGAGTTGGTCGGGCTGCGCCGGGGCCGCGTCCGGCTCGGGGCCACCCCCAGCCTGGCCACCTCACTCGCCCCGCCGGTGCTGCGCCGGTTCCGCGACGCGCACCCCACCGTCGACCTGCGGGTCGAGGAGGGCGGCTCCCAGGACCTGGTGCGTGACCTGCTCCACGGCGACCTCGACCTGGCCCTGATCATCATGCCGGGGCAGGGGGCCGACCCGGGGCTGCGGGTCGACCCGATCCTGCGGGAGAGCCTGGTGGTGGCCTCGGTGGACGAGGTGCCGACCGCCTCGGCGACCGGCGAACTGCGCATCACCGACCTGCGGGACCAGCCGATGGTGATGTTCCGGGAGGGGTACGACCTGCGCGACGCCACCATCCAGGCCTGTCGGGAGGCCGGCTTCGAGCCGACCTTCGCGGTGGACGGCGGCGAGATGGACGCGGTGCTCAGCTTCGTCGAGGCGGGGCTCGGCATCGCGCTCGTGCCCGGCATCGTGCTGGCTCGCCGGCCGGGCGTGCGGATCACCCCCCTCGCCCCGCCCGGGGTGCGGCGGACCATCGCCGTGGCCCGCCGTCGTGACGTCGTACCCACCCACGCCGGCCGGGAGCTTCGGCGCATCCTGCTCGACTACATCCAGTCGGCCATCGACCGCGACGAGCTCCCGCCCGGGGTGGACCCGCTCTGAGCGGCGTCAGCGGCCCTCGGCGTCGTCCATGGCGCGGTAGATCCGCTGCTCGGAGACGGGGTACGGGGTGCCCAGGGCCTGGGCGAAGACGTTCACCCGCAGCTCCTCGATCATCCAGCGGATCTGCCGGACGGCCGTCTCCTGCCGACGGGCCGGCGGCAGCGCGGCGAGCAGGTCGGCGTACTCCTTCTGCACCGCCGCGATCCGGTCCTGCTGCTGGCGGTCGCGCTGCGGGTTGCCACCGAGGCGGTCCAGTCGACGCTCGATGGCGGTGAGGTAGCGCAGCAGGTCGGGCAGGCGCGCGTACCCGGTCTCGGTGATGAAACCGGCGTGCACCAGCCCGGCTAGCTGGTTGCGGATGTCGGCCAGCGCCGCCACCACGGCGAGGTTGCGGGTCGCGCCGAGCCGCTGCTCGACGGCGTACGCCGCGGCGAGGACCTTGCGGACCCGATCCATCACCTCGACGACGGTGTCGATCAGGTCGGCGCGGACCTTCTCGCGCAACGCCGCGAAACCGTCCGCGTCCCATGCCGGCCCGCCGGCCGCGCCGATCAGCCGGTCGATGGCCGCGCCGGCCGCGTCCTCGATCAAATCCTGGACGCCGCCGTGTGGGTTGCGGCTCAGCGCCAGCTTCGCCTCGTTGCTCAGCCGGCCCTGCAGGAACCGCGCCGGGGATGGCACGGTGAGCCGCAGCAGCCGGCGGGTGCCGGCCCAGTGCGCCGCCTCCGCCTCGGCGGGGGAGTCCAACACCCGCACCCCGACCGTGGCGCCCTCGTCCACCAGCGCCGGGTACGCCGTCACCGCGTACCCGGCGCGGACCTGCTCGATGGTCCGCGGCAGCGTGCCGATGCTCCACTCGCGCAGCCCGGTGCGGGCCACCTCCGGCGCGGCGGCCGCCACCACCTGGCGTACCTCCTGGCGGAGTTGGCGTTGCAGGGCCGGCAGGTCCTTGCCCTCGGCGACCGGCTTCTCGTCGTCGCCGAGGACCCGGAAGGTCACCCGCAGGTGCGCCGGGAGTTTGCCCGGTTCCCAGGCGTCGCGGGGCACTGTCACCCCGGTCATCCGACGTAGCTGCCGGGTGAGCGCGTCCAGCAGCGACTCCTCGCCGGGCGTGATCGCCGCCAGGGCGGCCCGGGCGTAGTCCGGCACCGGGACGAAGTTGCGGCGGATCGCCTTGGGCAGCGACCGGATCAGCGCGATCACCGTCTCCTCGCGCAGGCCCGGCACCTGCCAGTCGAAGTTCTCCGCCGGCACCTGGTTGAGCAGCGGCAACGGGATGTCCACCGTGACGCCGTCGTCGGGCGTGCCCGGCTCGAACCGGTAGGTCAGCGGCAGGCTGACCCCGTCGGTCTGCCACTCGTCCGGGTAGTCGTCCTCGGCCACCCCCGCCCGGCCGTCGTTGACCAGCAGGTCGCGGGTGAAGGTGAGCAGGTCGGGTTGCTCGCGGCGGGTCTTCTTCCACCACGAGTCGAAGTGCCGGCCGGAGGACACGTCGGCCGGGATCCGCTGGTCGTAGAAGCCGAAGATGGTTTCGTCGTCGACCAGGATGTCCCGGCGTCGGGCCCGGCTCTCCAGTTCCTCGATCTCGGCGAGCAGTCGTTTGTTGTCCGCCCAGAACTGGTGGTGGGTCTGCCAGTCGCCCTCGACGAGGGCGTGCCGGATGAACAGCTCCCGGCTCAGCGTCGGATCGATCCGCCCGAAGTTGACCTTGCGGGAGCTGACCAGCGGAACGCCGTACAGGGTGACCTTCTCGTAGGCCATCACCGCGGCCTGCTTCTTCTCCCAGTGCGGCTCGCTGTAGCTGCGCTTGACCAGGTGCTGCGCGAGCGGTTCGACCCACTCCGGCTCGACCCGGCCGGCGATGCGGCCCCACAGCCGGGAGGTCTCCACCAGCTCGGCGGCCATCACCCAGCGCGGCGGCTTCTTGAACAACGCCGACCCGGGGAAGAGTGCGAACTTCGCGCCCCGCGCCCCCAGGTACTCGTGTTTCTGGGCGTCCTTGAGGCCGATGTGCGACAGCAGGCCGGGCAGCAGCGACTGGTGCACCTTCGGAGTGTCGATCTCCTCCGGCAGGTCCGCGCCGCCCCGCCGGCCGGCACCCCGGCCGGCGTCCGCGTCCGGCGAGGTGTCGCGCGCCGGCCGCCCACCACGCCGGTCGCCTTCCCCAGGGGTACGCAGCACCTGGCGCAGTTGGCTGACGATGTCCTGCCACTCGCGGATCCGCAGGTAGTTCAGGTACTCCGCCTTGCACATCCGGCGGAACGCGCTGGAGGAGAGCTCGCGTTGCTGCTCGCGCAGGTAGCGCCACAGGTTGAGGTAGGCGACGAAGTCCGACTCCTTGTCGGCGAACCGGGCGTGCGCCTGGTCGGCCTGGGCCTGCTTCTCCGCCGGCCGCTCCCGTGGGTCCTGGATGGAGAGCGCGGCGGCGATCACCAGCACCTCGGTGGCGCAGCCGTTGCGTTCGCCCTCGACCACCATGCGGGCCAGGCGCGGGTCGACCGGCAGTTGGGCCAGCCGCCGGCCGAGCGCGGTGAGCCGTTTCGCCGGGTCGGCCTCGGTCGGGTCCAACGCGCCCAACTCGTGCAGCAGGTTGACGCCGTCGGTGATGTTGCGCTTGTCCGGTGGGTCGATGAACGGGAACGCGGCGAGGTCGCCGAGCCCGATCGCGGTCATCTGCAGGATGACCGACGCCAGGTTGGTGCGCAGGATCTCCGGGTCGGTGAACTCGGGCCGGGATCCGAAGTCCTGCTCGTCGTAGAGGCGGATGCAGATGCCGTCCGAGGTACGCCCACACCGGCCCTTGCGCTGGTTGGCCGACGCCTGGGAGATCGGCTCGATCGGCAGCCGCTGCACCTTGAGCCGACTGGAGTAGCGGGAGATCCGGGCGGTGCCCGGGTCCACCACGTACTTGATGCCGGGCACGGTCAGCGAGGTCTCCGCGACGTTGGTGGCGAGCACCACCCGGCGCGACGAGTGCGCGGCGAAGACCCGGTGCTGCTCGGCGGCGGACAGCCGCGCGTACAGCGGCAGGATCTCGGTGCCGAGGAGCGAGCGCTTCTTCTGCACCAGCTTGCCCAGCGCGTCGGCGGTGTCCCGGATCTCCCGCTCGCCGCTGAGGAAGACCAGGATGTCGCCGGGACCCTCGGCTGCCAGTTCCTCGACGGCGTCGCCGATCGCCTGGATCTGGTCGCGGACGTTCTCCTCGTCGCCGTCGCCGTCCTCCTCGCCGTCGGCGAGCTCGACCAGGGGCCGGTAGCGCACCTCCACCGGGTAGGTGCGCCCGGACACCTCGATCACCGGTGCCGGTACGCCCTGCGGCTCGTCGGCGGTGGGTGGGCCGGCGAAGTGCCGGGCGAAGCGGTCGGTCTCGATGGTCGCCGAGGTGATGATCACCTTGAGGTCGGGTCGGCGGGGCAGCAGCTCCCGCAGGTACCCGAGGATGAAGTCGATGTTGAGGCTGCGCTCGTGCGCCTCGTCGATGATCAGCGTGTCGTACTGGCGCAGCATCCGGTCGGTCTGCAATTCGGCCAGCAGGATGCCGTCGGTCATCAGCTTCACCAGGCTGCGCTCGCTGACCTGGTCGGTGAAGCGGACCTTGTAGCCGACGACGTCGCCCAGCTCGGTGCCCAGCTCGTCGGCGATCCGGTCGGCCACCGTGCGGGCGGCCAACCGTCGGGGCTGGGTGTGCCCGATCAGGCCGTGCACGCCGCGCCCCAGCTCCAGGCAGATCTTGGGGATCTGGGTGGTCTTGCCGGAGCCGGTCTCGCCCGCCACGATCACCACCTGGTGGTCGCGGATGGCGGCGGCGATGTCGTCCTTGCGTTCACTGACCGGCAGGCCCGCCGGGTACGTGATCACGGGCACCGCCGCCTGCCGGGCAGCGAGCCGCTGCTCGGCCCGGACCAGGTCGGCGGTGATCTCGGCCAGCGCCGCCTCCCGACGCTGCGGGTCGCGCAGCTTGCGTGCACCGTCGAGGCGCCGTTGGAGTCGGCGCTGGTCGCGGAACATCAGAGGGGTGAGGCGGCGGTGCAGCTCGCGAACGGAATCGGTCGCGACGGAGGCTGTTGGATTCTGCATGTCGTGCCCAAGGATAGGCAGCCCGGCGGCGCACCGCCCCTGGGTTACCGGGCGGCCGGCTCTTCGACGGCCACCTCCGCTCCCGCGACGGCCAACAGCGGGACCTAGAGTTGGCGGCCGACGTCGAGCGCTGGGGGAGCCGGTATGGAGATGCGCGACACCGACCGGGCGTTGGTGCAGGCCGCCACGGCGGTCGCCAAGCTGCGTTGCCGCAGCCAGCACCACACTGTCGCGTCGGCGGCCCGAACCGCGGACGGGCGGGTCTTCACGGGCGTGAACGTCCAACACGCCACCGGCGGGGCCTGCGCCGAGCTGGTAGTGATCGGCACGGCCGCGACGCAGGGCGTCACCGTGCTGGAGACGATCGTCACGGTCGCCGACCGCGGCCGCGAGGTCGTCGCGCCCTGTGCGGGGTGTCGGCAGGTGCTGCGCGACCACTACCCGGAACTGCGGGTGATCGTCGGCCCGATGGACGCCCCGCGGGTGGTCCCGCTCGCGCAGTTGCCGGAGTAGGCCGGGAGCGGTTCGGCCGGCTGACCGGCGCGGCGCTCAGTCTCCGGCGGCCGCCTCCAGCATCGACTGCGGCACCGGCACGCTCTCGAAGCGCAGGTTGCCCTCCGGTAGCAGCCACGTCGTGACCCGCGCGACCAGGTGACCGGCACGCACGGCCGGGTCGTTGGCGAAGAGCGCGCGTGCCTCGTCCGGGGCGATGGACAGCACCACGAAGCCCCGCAGCTGCTCGTCGTCGGGGTGCAGGAACGGCCCGGCCGCGAGCACCAGCCCCTGCTGCACGAGGCCCGCCTGGTGGGCCAGGTGGGCGTCCTGCAAGCGGTCGATCGCGTCCTGCGGCAGCTCCGGGGCGTCCGCCGGCCGGGCCAGGAGTACGACCGTGTGCTGGTCGAAGCGCATTCTCCCACCCTAGGCGCGTCATCCCCTCCCGCGCGGGTGTCCGCCCTGGTCAGCCCGCACCGGATCGATGATCGCGAGTTAGGTGACCCTCACCAGTTCAGCTAAGGTAAGGCGAACCTAACCGTGAACGTGCAGGAGACTCGTGACCACCCTCGCCACCCGGCCGACCCTGGCCCGCAACCGGTCCGGCACCCGCACCGGCCGCCGGGTGGCCGTCACCGTCGGCGCTGCGCTGGTGCTGCTTGTCACCGTGCTGGCCAGCTTCGCGCTCGGCAGTCGACAACTCGGCGTCGACCAGGTCTGGCACGCGCTCGTCGCGCCGGACGGCGGCGACGCCAGCACCATCGTCCGTGAGCTGCGAATGCCACGGACCGCGCTCGGCCTCGCCGTCGGGCTCGCGCTCGCCGTGGCGGGGGTGTTGTTCCAGGCGCTCACCCGTAACCCCCTCGCCGAGCCGCGCATCCTGGGCATCAGCGCGGGCGCGTCGTTCGGCGTGGTCCTGGCGATCTCCGTCTTCGGCGTCGGCACGCTCGCCGGGTACGTCTGGTTCGGCATCGCCGGAGCCCTGATCGCCGGGCTGCTGGTCTTCGCCATCGCGACCAGCGCCCGTGAGGGCGCCAGCCCGGTCACCCTCGCGCTGGTCGGCGCGGCGCTCGACGCCAGCCTCGCCTCCGGGGTGTACGCGCTGCTCAGCATCGACGCCCGCACCTTCGAGGAGTACCGCTTCTGGGTGGTCGGCGGGCTGGCCGGCCGGGACCTGTCGGTCGCCGCGCAGGTGCTTCCCTTCGTCCTCGTCGGATTGGTGCTGGCCGCCCTGGTGGCCCGCGGTCTGGACGCGCTGGCGCTCGGCGACGACGTGGCCCGTGGTCTCGGCCACCGGATCGGTCTGGTCCGCCTCGGCGGTGGCCTCGCCGCCGTGCTGCTGACCGGTGCCGCGGTGGCCGCTGCCGGACCGGTCGCGTTCGTCGGGCTGGCCGTGCCGCACCTGGCGCGCGCCCTGGTCGGCGCGGACCACCGCTGGACCCTCGCCGTCTCCGCCCTTCTCGGGCCGGCGCTGCTGCTCGGCGCCGACATCGTGGGCCGGCTCGTCGCCCCACCCGGCGAGATTCCGGCCGGCATCGTCACCGCGCTGATCGGTGCACCACTGCTCGCCGTGCTGGTCCGCCGTGCCCGGGTGGTGACCGCGTGACCACCACCCAGCGTCCATCGGACCCCGCTGACCCGCTCGCCCCCGCCGGTGTGCCGGCCGTGGCGGCCGCCGGCTCGCCTGATCCCCGGCCTGCCGGGCTGGCCGGGCGGTCGCTGCTGCGGATCGGGCCGGTCAGCCTGCTGATCCGCCGTCGAGCGGTCCTGGTGGCCGCCGTGCTGACCGTGCTGCTCCTGCTGGCCGTCGTGCTCAGCCTGTCGCTGGGCACCCCGTACGTCGCCCCGGCCGACGTGCTGCGTGCCCTCTCCGGTGCCGGCACCCCGTACGACCTCGTGGTCTTTGACCTTCGGCTGCCGCGGGTCGTGCTGGCCGCCGTGGCTGGCGCCGCCTTCGGCGTGGCCGGCACGCTGATCCAGAGCGTGGCCCGCAACCCGCTCGCCAGCCCGGACGTCATCGGCATCACCCAGGGTGCCGGCCTCGCCGCCACCGTGGCCCTGACCAGTGGAATGGCCGCCGTGCTGGTGGCGCCCACCGCGCTGGTGGGTGGGCTGCTCGCGGCGGTGCTGCTGTTCGCCCTCGGTGCCCGCCACGGGCTGGCGGCACAGCGGTTCGTGCTCGCCGGGGTGGCTGTCGCGTTCGGTTTCCGGGCGTTGACCGAGGTGGTCATGCTCACCGCCGACCCGATCGACGGGCTGCGCGCGCAGATCTGGCTGATCGGCACCCTGGCCGGCAAGGGCTGGACCGAGGCCGCCTGGATCGCCGGCAGCCTGCTGGTGCTGCTGCCGGTGCTGGCCTGGGCCGGCTGGGCGCTGAACAGCACCGCGCTGGACGACGACACCGCGCGGGGCGTCGGGCTGCGCCCGGTGGCCCGCCGGATCGGCCTCGCCGGCACCGGCGTGCTCATCGCCGCGATGGTCACCGCCCAGGTCGGCGCCGTCGACTTCGTGGCGCTGGTCGCCCCGCAGGTGGCCCGACGGCTGGTCCGCGCCGAACGGCCGCCACTGGTCTGCGCGGCCCTGCTCGGCGCGCTCCTGCTGGTGCTGGCCGACCTGGCCGGCCGGCGACTGTTCGCACCCACCCAACTGCCCGCCGGGGTGCTGACCGCCGCGATCGGTGGCCCGTACCTGATCTTCCTGCTGCTGCGTGGTCGGCGGCGGTCGTCGTGACCCTTCAAGGAGTCGTGTGATGCTCTCCACCCGCGACCTGGTCGCCGGCTACGACGACCGGACCGTGCTCGACGGGCTCGACCTGGACCTGCCGACCGACGCGTTCACCGTGATCGTCGGCCCCAACGCGTGCGGCAAGTCCACCCTGCTGCGCACGATGGCCCGGCTGCTCACCCCCCGCCGAGGCACGGTGCTGCTGGACGGCACCGCGATCCGTGACCTGCCGACCCGGGAGGTCGCCCGCCGCCTCGGCGTCCTGCCGCAGAGCCCGCTGGTGCCCGAGGGCGTCACCGTCGCGGACCTGGTCGGGCGCGGCAGGCAGCCCTACCAGCGGTGGTGGCGGCAGTGGTCGTCGGAGGACGGCACGGCGGTGGACCAGGCGATGGCCCTCGCCGACGTGACCGACCTGGCCGACCGGCCGGTGGACAGCCTCTCCGGCGGTCAGCGGCAACGGGTGTGGATCGCCATGACCCTGGCCCAGGACACCGACGCCCTGCTGCTGGACGAGCCGACCACCTTCCTCGACCTGGCCCACCAGGTGGAGGTGCTGGATCTCCTGCATCGGCTGCGCTCCGAGCGGGGCCGCACCGTGGTCGCCGTGCTGCACGACCTGAACCAGGCCGCCCGCTACGCCGACCACCTGGTCGCGATGCGCGCCGGCACCGTGGTGGCCGCCGGGCCGCCCCGGGAGATCCTCACCGCCGACCTGGTCCGTGACGTCTTCGGGCTGGCCTGCGTGGTCGTGCCCTGCCCGGTGACCGGCGCGCCGCTGGTGGTGCCCGCGTACACCGGCGGCACCTCCGCCAGCCCGGTCACCCCCGCCGACGAAGCGGTCCCGCTCGCCGGCTCGTACCCCTCGAAAGGACTCTGATGCGTCGTCTCGTCGCCGCTCTCGCCGCGGCCGCCGCCCTCGGCGTCGGACTCACCGCCTGCGGTGAGAGCGACCCGGTCGCCGGCACCACCACCGGGGAGACCCGGGAGATCACCCACGCCATGGGCACCACCAAGGTCCCGGCGGAGCCCAAGCGGGTGGTCGTGCTCGACACCGACAAGATCGACACGGCGCTCTCGTTGGGCATCACGCCCGTCGGCGCCGCCACCGCCGGTGAGGCCAAGAGCTGGCCGACCTACTTCGGCGCGGACAAGCTCGCCGGCATCAAGGAGGTCGGGGTCCTCACCGAGCCCGACCTGGAGGCGATCAACGCACTGAAGCCGGACCTCATCCTCGGCAGCAAGTTCCGCCAGGAGAAGTTCTACGACGAACTGGCCGCCATCGCGCCGACCGTGTTCACCGACAAGGTGGGCATCACCTGGAAGGAGAACCTTCTCCTCGACGGCAAGGCGCTCGGCCGCGAGCAGCAGGCCAAGGACCTGCTCGGCACGTACGAGAAGCGGGCCAGGGACTTTGGTGCCACCCTCGGTGACGCCGCCGCCCGCAAGGTGTCGATCGTGCGGTTCCTGCCGGGCAACATCCGGGTGTACGGCCCCGACTCGTTCTCCGGCATCGTCATCGGCGACACCGGGCTGGGCCGTCCCGAGCGGCAGTTGCTCGCCGCCAAGGAGGACAAGCGCTTCGACCTGGTCAGCCCCGAGCGGATCAACGAGGTCGACGGTGACGTCATCTTCGTGACCGCGTACGGCGACAAGGCCGCTGCCGAGCAGACCAAGGTGGCCGGCGGAACCCTCTGGAAGGGCCTCAACGCCGTCAAGGCCGGCAAGGCGTACCCCGTCTCCGACGAGGTCTGGATGACCGGCATCGGTGTCGGCGCCGCCAACAAGATCCTCGACGACCTGGCCAAGTACCTCCCCGCCGCCTGACCCACCGGCGTTCGGCACGCCGTCCGGCACCGTCTTGAGGTAGTGGCCCCTCGCGCGCCTGGGGCCACTACCTCGATGGCACGAACCCCGCCGGAATCCCGGGTTTTCGGTGATGCGGGGAGCGCGCGCCGGACGACGATCGCCACCGGGGCAAAATCCGGCAACCGGCTCGATACGGATCGTAACCACCCAGGCCTTCGCCCAGTTGTGCCAACGACGCGAAATAGGCATGGGGTGGGAACGAATGACACAAACGGCCGTGCGGCCGGAAGCCAGTCCTCGGGCCGGATTCCGGGGTGACGTGGAGGGCCTGCGTGCCCTCGCCGTGATTCTGGTGCTCGTGGGACATGCCGGCCAGCAACTGGTGCCGGGCGGCTTCGTCGGCGTTGACGTCTTCTTCGTGATCTCCGGATACCTGATCACCGGACTGCTCGTGGCCGAGGTGAACCGGACGGGCCGCCTCTCGCTGGTCGGCTTCTACGCCCGGCGCGCCAAGCGGCTCCTGCCGGCCGCGGTGGTGGTTCTCCTCGCGAGCCTGTTGCTCACGTTCGCCTTCCTGCCGCGGACCCGGTGGTCGGCCACCGGCTGGGACGTGGTGTTCAGCGGGTTGTACGCCATGAACTGGCGCCTCGCCGACCAGTCCGTCGACTATCTGGCGGCCAACCGGGCGCCCAGCATCCTGCAACATTTCTGGTCCCTCGGTGTCGAGGAGCAGTTCTACCTGGTGTGGCCACTGCTGCTGGCCGCCGCGGTGTGGTTCGGTCGGCGGCGCTACGCCCGCACCGGATACCTGTTCTTCGCCCTCACGCTGGTCGCCGTGCCGTCCTTCGCGTGGTCCGTCTGGCTGACCGACGACAATCCCGCCCGCGCCTACTTCGTGACCACCACCAGGATGTGGGAGCTCGCCCTTGGCGGCTTCCTGGCCCTGCTCGCCGGGCATCTGCAACGTCTGCCCCGGCTGCTGGCCGCCGCGCTCGGCTGGTGCGGCCTCGCCGCGATCGTGGCGTCCGCCGCTCTCCTGTCGGAGGCTTCCGCCTTCCCCGGGTACGTGGCGTTGGCCCCCACCCTGGGCACGGCAGCGGTCATCGCCGGAGGCCTGGCCGCCGGGGGCGTCGGGCCCGCCCTGCTACTGGCGCTGCGGCCGGTCCGCGCGGTGGGCGCCATCTCCTACTCCCTGTATCTCTGGCACTGGCCGCTGCTCATCGCCGCCGAGGCTCGGTTCGGGGAGCTCACCACCGCCGCCAACCTCGCCGTCGTCGCGTTCTCAGTGGTGCCGGCCGCCCTCACCTACCGGTTCATCGAGAACCCGATCCGGATGTCGCCGACGCTCACCTGGGAACCCGCCCGGTCACTGCAGCTCGGGGCGATCTGCACGGGGGCGGCCCTCCTGGCGGGACTGGCCTTCCAACTCACCGTCCCACCGACGAGCGCGCCGCTGCCGCCCACCCTGGCCGCGCCGACGGCGGTCGGTAGCGGTGTTCCCGTGGCTGCCTCACCCGCCGTTCTGGGCGCCTCCGCGCTGGGCAACTCGCCGGCCAGCAGCGACGCCGGGATTCCGGTCGACCGGGTCGGACCGTTCGTGCCGGACCCGCTGGTGGCCAGCAAGGACGGCCCCGACACGTGGCGGGACGGATGCCACGCGGACCAGCGCAGCAGTGCGGTCAAGGCCTGCCAGTACGGGGACCCGAACGGGTCGTTCACAGTGGCTCTCGCCGGGGATTCCCACGCCGCCCAGTGGCTTCCGGCGTTGCAGCGGGTGGCCGAGTCGAAGAAGTGGCGCCTGCGGAGCTACACGAAGTCCTCCTGCCCGTTCATCGACGGCGACGTCGCCTTGGACAGCCGGCCGTACCCCAGTTGCACCGAGTGGAACGACAAGCTTCGCGCGCTGGTGACCGGGGCCGAGCGCCCGAACGTGCTGGTGGTGAGCACATCGTTCTATGTGATGATGCAGAACGGTGACCGGGTCACCGACCAACCGCAGGCCGCCTTCGCTGACGCACTCCGGCGGACGTGGGCCGCGATGGCGGCGGCCGGGGTTCCGGTGATCGTGCTGCGTGACACCCCGTACCACGACAGGGACATCGCGGAGTGTGTGTCCGCCAATCCGAAGAACCTGACCCGGTGCGCGTCCCCGCGCGACAAGGTCCTCGCGGGTGGCGGCGGCCCGGCCCACGAAGCGGCAGCCCGCAGCAATGACAAGGTGCACCTGGTGGACCTGAACTCGGCCATCTGCCCGCGTGAGCGGTGCTCGCCGGTCATCGGTGGGGTGCTCGTGTACCGCGACAACAACCACATCACCGCCACCTACGCCGCGACCCTCGCGCCACGGCTGGGCGCGGCACTGGACCGCGTGCTCAGCTGAGGGACGCCGCAGTCTCGGTGGCGGGTGCCTCGGCGCAGGCCGCCGCCCGAGTGCCAAGCCGCCCGGATCAGCGGCGGCAGGGTGCTCGGACGGCGGCGTGTCTCAGGCGGCGGTGCGTCTCAGGGCGGCAGCGTGTCTCAGGCGGCGGTGGACCAGATGGCGCGGAAGGCGGCAGCTTCGCCGGCCAGCCAACGTTCGATCTGCTCGGGCTTGGCGTCGGTGGGCATGCGATGGGCCTGGCCACGGCGGACATCCACCAGGACCGGCTCGGCGTGCGGGAGCACCGCGTCCATGTGTCGGGCCATCAGGTGCAGGGTGGCCAGCACCGACTCCTCGCTCGGTGGGGTCTCGTCGAAGTGCAGGCGGACCGCTTCGGCGCGGCCGTCGGCGTGGCGTACCCCGAAATGGGGGTTGATCTTGACGGGTAGGTCGCCCAGCATGGCCAGGGCGTCGCGGGTCTGGGCGAGGTCGACGGCGGCGGGCTCACCGAGGGAGTGCAGCCAGGCCGTGGCACCGGGAACGAGCGCCTGGTAGAGCGGGCGCCAGCGGGGCTTGACCACGTCGACCACCCCGGTCAGGTGGGTGCCGCCGGTGTGGAAGGCGATGTCGGCCTTGAGCGCCTTGACGAACTGGCCGTGCGGGTTGAAGCCGGAGCGGCTGGCCCGCTGCTTGCGCAGACCGCCAACGAAGTTGGCCTTGGTGGGGCCGGTGCGGTCGACGTAGCGGGTGAAGCCGAGCAGCGTGGCGTAGGGGGTGAGGGGCGTGGCGGCGGGCGCGGTCACGGGCGGCCTCCCGGATCGTAATCCTGCAGGTCAGGAACTCGATTAGTACATACATTCTAATCGACAGGTCTGACATCGCCCAGCCGAAAAAGGGGTGCGGAAGACGCGACAAAGGGGGCCGTCCGGCGTGCGGACGACCCCCTGTCGAGACGCTTGCTAGAGCTGGCCGACGTCGGTGATCCGGACGACCGCGGCGCCGACCTCGTCGGAGGCCACCAGGTCGATCTCGGCGCTGATGCCCCAGTCGTGGTCGCCGTTGGGGTCGTCGAAGCTCTGCCGGACGGTCCACCGCTCCCGGCCCTGTTCGATCATGAGCAGTGCCGGCCCCCGGGCGTCCGGCCCGACGCCGATCGAGTCGTACTCCTCGAAGTACGGCGCGAGCGCGTCGGCCCACGCGTCGTAGTCCCAGCCGTCCTCGGCGTCCAACTCGGCGAGCAGGTCCCAGCGGCGCAGCGCGGCCAGCTCGACGCGGCGGAACAGCGCGTTGCGCACCAGCACCCGGAACGCCCGCGCGTTGCGCGTCACCGCCGGCGGCCGGTCGGTCAGCGCGGCGTGCGCCAGGGCCACCTCGGCCACGTCGGACGGGTTGCGCAGCCGCTCCCACTCGTCGATGAGGCTGGAGTCGACCTGGCGGACCAACTCGCCCAGCCACTCGATGAGGTCGATCAGCTCCTCGGTCTTGGCGTCCTCGGGCACGGTCTGGCGCAGCGTCTTGTACGCGTCGGCCAGGTAGCGCAGGACCAGGCCCTCCGAGCGGGTCAGCCCGTAGAACTGCACGTACTCGGTGAAGGTCATCGCCCGCTCGTACATGTCGCGGACCACGGCCTTGGGGGAGAGCTGGTGGTCGGCGACCCAGGGGTGACCCTGCCGGTACATCTCGTACGCGGCCTCCAGCAGCTCGGCCAGGGGCTTCGGGTGGGTCACCTCGTCGAGCAGTTCGAGGCGCGCCTCGTACTCGATGCCCTCGGCCTTCATCGCGGCGACCGCCTCGCCGCGCGCCTTGAACTGCTGCGCGGAGAGGATCTGCCGTGGGTCGTCGAGGATCGACTCGATCACGCTCAGCACGTCGAGGGCGTACGACGGGGACTCGGCGTCGAGCAGCTCGATGGTGGCCAGCGCGAGGGGGGAGAGCGGCTGGTTGAGGGCGAAGTCGAGCTGGAGGTCGACGGTGAGCCGGATCCGCCGGCCGGTCTCGTCCGGCTCGGGCAGCTCCTCGACGACCCCGCCGGCCCGCAGCGCCCGGTAGATGGCGATCGCCCGGCGGATGTGCCGACGCTGCGCGGCGGGCTCCTCGTGGTTGTCGGTGAGCAGGTGCCGCATCGCGGTGAACGCGTCCCCGGGCCGGCCGATGACGTTGAGCAACATCGAGTGGCTGACCTGGAAGCTGGAGGTCAGCGGCTCCGGCTCGGCGTCGACAAGTCGGTCGAAGGTGGGTTGACCCCAGCCGATCGAGCCCTCCGGCGGCTTCTTGCGGACCACCTTGCGCCGCTTCTTCGGGTCGTCGCCGGCCTTCGCGAGGGCCTTCTCGTTGTCGATGACGTGCTCGGGGGCCTGCACCACGACCCGGCCGATGGTGTCGTAG
>NZ_QGSZ01000195.1 GCF_003857055.1 Micromonospora inaquosa
GGGAAGGTCCGTCCACCACCGACCGCCCCGTGCGCTGTCTGCGGACCGTGCCTGATGCCCGTCGCCGACGCGCGTAAGGTGGAGGGTCGGCGCAGACATCGTTCGACAGGAGCTTTCATGACCAGCACCCTCCCGGCGTCCGCCAGCGGCACGCCGTCCGAGGCCCGGCCGAGCACGCTCGCCGACGGCGACTTCAAGGTGGCGGATCTGTCGCTCGCCGAATTCGGGCGTAAAGAGATCCAACTCGCCGAGCACGAGATGCCCGGCCTGATGGCGATCCGTCGGGAGTTCGCCGAGGCGCAGCCGCTCGCCGGCGCGCGGATCACCGGCTCGCTGCACATGACCATCCAGACCGCCGTCCTGATCGAGACGCTGGTCGCGCTCGGCGCGCAGGTGCGCTGGGCGTCCTGCAACATCTTCTCCACCCAGGACCACGCCGCCGCGGCGATCGTCGTCGGTCCGGACGGCACCCCCGACGCCCCCGCCGGCGTCCCGGTGTACGCCTGGAAGGGCGAGACGCTGCCGGAATACTGGTGGTGTACCGAGCAGGTGCTCGCCTGGCCCGACGGGCAGGGCCCGAACATGATCCTCGACGACGGCGGCGACGCCACCCTGCTGGTGCACAAGGGCGCCGAGTTCGAGAAGGCCGGGGCCGTGCCGCCGGTCGAGTCCGCCGACTCCGAGGAGTACGGGGTCATCCTCGAACTGCTGCACCGCTCGCTGGCCGAGGACAACCAGCGCTGGACCCGGATCTCCGCCGGCATCAAGGGCGTGACCGAGGAGACCACCACGGGCGTGCACCGGCTCTACGAGATGCACCGGGCGGGCACCCTGCTCTTCCCGGCCATCAACGTCAACGACTCGGTGACCAAGAGCAAGTTCGACAACAAGTACGGCTGCCGGCACTCGCTCATCGACGGCATCAACCGCGCCACCGACGTGCTGATCGGCGGCAAGATGGCGGTCGTCATGGGCTACGGCGACGTGGGCAAGGGTTGCGCCGAGTCGCTGCGCGGCCAGGGCGCCCGGGTCGTGGTGACCGAGGTGGACCCGATCTGCGCGTTGCAGGCCGCGATGGACGGCTACCAGGTCGCCACCCTGGACGACGTGGTCGAGCAGGCCGACATCTTCATCACCGCCACCGGCTGCTTCGACGTCATCACCAACGAGCACATGGCCCGGATGAAGCACCAGGCCATCGTCGGCAACATCGGCCACTTCGACAACGAGATCGACATGGCCGGGTTGGCCAAGCGGTCCGACGTCGAGCGGGTCAACATCAAGCCGCAGGTCGACCTGTGGCGCTTCGCCGACGGGCACGCCATCATCGTGCTCTCCGAGGGGCGCCTGCTGAACCTGGGCAACGCGACCGGGCACCCGAGCTTCGTCATGTCGAACTCGTTCGCCAACCAGACGATCGCCCAGATCGAGCTCTTCACCAAGACCGAGGAGTACCCGATCGGCGTCTACGTGCTGCCCAAGCACCTGGACGAGAAGGTGGCCCGGCTGCACCTCGGCGCCCTCGGTGCCAAGCTGAGCACGCTGACCAAGGAGCAGGCCTCCTACCTCGGCGTCTCCACGGAGGGTCCGTTCAAGCCGGATCACTACCGCTACTGATCGACGTCTCTGAACCGGGTCGGCTGTTCGCAGCCGGCCCGGTTCGTCGTCTCCCTCGCCGGCCGGGCCCCCCATCACTTCCGCGATCTTGCAGTTTCGGTTGGAGATTTGCGGCTTTGGCACCATATGCCGCCGCAGAAAGTGCAAGATCGCGGGGCAGAGGGGGCGGGGGGCGGGGTTAGTTGCGGCGGGTTGGGCGGAACCAGGTCCACATGCACCAGGCCAGCCAACCGAGCGAGACGAGGGTGGCCAGCGCCCGTAGACGTAGTGCGCTGAGCAGCAGCACCACGGCCAGCACCGTCAACCACGGCAGGAATCCCCTCACGGCGCGATCTTCGCACAGCGGGTTCGCCGCAGACAGGGTGAGCTTGTCGTGAACGACTTGACGAGGGCCCTGAGCAGGGAGGAAGGTATGCCTGCCCTAAGTAAGCAAAGGCGTACCTAACTACTCGGAGCCTGGATGTTCGCCACCTATCTGATCGGCCTGCGGGAAGGGCTGGAAGCCACCCTGGTGGTCAGCATCCTGGTCGCCTTCCTGGTGAAGTCGCAGCGCCGGGACCGGCTGCCGCAGGTCTGGGCGGGCGTCGGCCTGGCCGTGGCGCTCTCGGTGCTCTTCGGCTGGTTGATCGAGTACACGTCGACCTCGCTGCTGGCCCGTTCCGACGATCGTGAGTTGTTCGAAGCGATCACCTCCGTCGCCGCCGTGGTCTTCGTGACCTGGATGATCTTCTGGATGCGCCGGGCCGCCCGGACCATCGCTGGCGAGCTGCGGGGCAAGCTCACCGAGGCGCTGGCCGTCGGGTCCCTCGCCGTCGCCGGAATGGCCTTCCTCGCCGTGATCCGCGAGGGCCTGGAGACCGCGCTGATCTTCTACTCGGCGGCCCAGGGCGCGGCCGGTGACAGCGGGCCGCTGCTCGCGTTGATCGGCGGCATCGTCACCGCCGTGGTCCTCGGCGTGCTGTTGTACGCCAGCGCCCTGCGAATCAACCTCAGCAAGTTCTTCACCTGGACGGGCGCGCTGCTGATCCTGGTCGCCGCCGGCATCCTCAAGTACGGCGTGCACGACTTCCAGGAGGCCGGCGTCCTTCCCGGCCTGAACGACCTCGCCTTCGACATCACCAGCGTGCTCGACCCGAGCACCTGGTACGCGGCCCTGCTCGCCGGCATGTTCAACGTGACTCCCGCGCCCACCGTGCTGGAGACGATCGCCTGGGTCGGGTACGCCGTACCGGTGCTCCTGCTCTTCCTGCGACCGGCCCGGCGTAAGCCGGCACCCACCGCGACCACCACCACCGTCACCGAGCGCGGGGCCGACACCGGCGCCGAGGCCGAGGCGGCGTCCACGCCGCAGCGTGCCTGACCCACGAGGAGAGACAGCCCAGATGCGTACCACCCAGTTCTTCGCGCTGGCCGCCGCCGGTGTGCTGGCAACTGCCGGTCTGACCGCCTGCTCCGACTCCGACAAGGGTGACCAGGTGGGGGCCGGCGGCCCGATCGTGGTCAAGGCCAGCGACACCGCCTGTGAGGTCGGCTCCACCGACCTGGGCGCCGGCACCGCCACCTTCAAGATCACCAACTCGGGCGCGAAGGTGACCGAGTTCTACGTGTACGCCGACGGCGACCGCGTGATGGGCGAGGTGGAGAACATCGCCCCCGGGCTGAGCCGCGAGCTGCACGTGGAATTGCCGGCCGGCACGTACCAGACTGCCTGTAAGCCGGGGATGAGCGGCAAGGGCATCCGGGGCGCGCTCAAGGTCAGCGGGTCGGCGCAGCCGCTCACCGCCGACGCCGCGCTCGGTGACGCGACCGACAACTACCAGCGTTACGTCAAGAGCCAGACCACCGCGCTGTTGGACAAGACCGAGGAGTTCGTCGGCGCGGTCAAGGCCGGCGATGTCGCGAAGTCCAAGGCGCTCTACCCGGTCGCCCGCACCTACTGGGAGCGGATCGAGCCGGTTGCCGAGATCTTCGGTGACCTCGACCCCAAGATTGACGGCCGCGAGGAGGTCATCGAGGAGGGGATGGAGTTCACCGGCTTCCACCGGATCGAGAAGGACCTCTGGCAGTCCGGTGACATCAGCAAGGACGGCCCGATCGCCGACCGCCTGCTGGTCGACGTCAAGGAGATCGTGGCCAGGGCGAACGCCGAGAAGCTCTCCCCGCTCCAGCTCGCCAACGGTGCCAAGGAACTGCTCGACGAGGTCGCCAGCGGCAAGATCACTGGCGAGGAGGACCGCTACTCGCACACCGACCTGTGGGACTTCGCCGCCAACCTCGAAGGTTCCAAGGCCGCCGTGTCCGCCCTGCGCCCCGCACTCCAGCAGCGCTCGCCGGAGCTGGTCACGCAGCTGGACACCGAGTTCGCCAACGTCGAGGGACTGCTCGGCAAGCACCGCGACGGCGACGGGTGGAAGCTGCACACCGCGTTGAACAAGGCCGAGCTCAAGGAGCTCTCCGACGGGATCAACGCGCTCGCCGAGCCGATCAGCAAGGTCGCCGCGGCCGTCGCGAAGTGACCACAACGCAGAAAGAGTCGAGTCGATGAGTGGGAGCAGGTTGACCCGGCGCCGGGCGATCGCCCTGGCCGGCGCCGGGGTGGCCGGGGTCGCCGGAGTGGCGGCCGGCGCGGGGGCACTGCTGAACGGCTCCCATGGCCCGGCCTCGGCGAGCGACCACCCGGCCGGGGCGGTGCCGTTCCACGGTGAGCACCAGGCCGGCATCGTCACCCCGGCGCAGGACCGGTTGCACTTCGTGGCCTTCGACGTGATCACCAAGGACCGGGCCCGGCTGGCCGAACTGCTTGAGGAGTGGTCGGCCGCCGCCGCCCGGATGACCTCGGGGCGGGATGCCGGAGTGCTGGGTGCGGTCGGCGGAATGCCGGAGGCCCCACCGGACGACACCGGTGAAGCGCTCGGCCTGCCTCCCTCGCAGCTCACCCTCACCATCGGCTTCGGGCCGACGTTGTTCCGCGACGCCGACGGGCGGGACCGCTTCGGCCTCGCCGACCGTCGGCCCGCGGCCCTTGCCGAGCTGCCGAAGTTCCCCGGCGACGCGTTGCAGCCGCAGCTCTCCGGCGGCGACCTCTGCGTCCAGGCCTGTGCCAACGACCCGCAGGTGGCGGTGCACGCGATCCGCAACCTGGCCCGGCTCGGCATGGGCGTGGTGAGCGTCCGCTGGTCGCAGCTCGGCTTCGGCCGCACCTCGTCGACCTCCCGGGACCAGGCCACCGCGCGCAACCTCTTCGGCTTCAAGGACGGCACGGCCAACCTCAAGGCCGAGGACACCGACCTGCTGCGCGATCAGTTGTGGGTGCAGCCGGGCGACGGGCCGGACTGGATGGCCGGCGGCTCGTACCTGGTCACCCGCAAGATTCGGATGTTGGTGGAGACCTGGGACCGGACCTCCCTCGCTGAGCAGGAGGAGATCGTCGGCCGGGCCAAGGGCAGCGGCGCGCCACTCGGTCGGAGCGACGAGTTCGACGAGCCCGACTTCGCCGCGCGCGGCGCGGACGGGAAGCCGGTGATCGCCGAGCACGCCCATGTCGCGTTGGCCCATCCGAGCCGGAACAGCGGTGCCCAGCTGCTCCGCCGGGGTTACAACTTCGTCGACGGCTCCGACGGCCTCGGGCGGCTCGACGCGGGCCTCTTCTTCATCGCCTACCAGCGCGATCCACGCCGCCAGTTCGTGCCGATTCAAACTCAGCTGGCGCGACACGACGTGATGAACGAGTATCTGCGACACGTCTCCAGCGGGGTGTTCGCCTGTCCGCCCGGGGTGCGCGACGGCGGGGATTACTGGGGGCGTGGGCTGTTCGGCTGACCGTCGTCCGGATGGCGACAGCCGGATCGGCCCAGCCTGTGGTGGCGCCGGGCGGCGCCGAAGGGGGATCATGGTGGCAGCCTGACCCACGGCCATCCGTGCGCCAGGCACCGCAGTACGTGGCGCCGCCGCCGCGGACCGCGGCCCACCGGTTTGACGGCGGCGCGAAGCATTACCGGCGGACGCCGGTCCCACCGAACTGAATGAGGATGCAATATTAATCCCATGAGAGCCCGCGTACTGGTGGTCGACGATGACCCCGCGCTCGCCGAGATGCTCGGCATTGTGCTGCGCAGTGAGGGTTTCCTGCCCTCGTTTGTGGCGGACGGCGAGCGGGCGTTGGCCGCTTTTCGCGACAGTCGTCCCGATATCGTGCTGCTTGATCTGATGCTTCCCGGCATGAGTGGTATCGACGTCGCCCGGTCGATTCGCGCGGAGTCCGGCGTGCCCATCGTCATGCTGACCGCCAAGAGCGACACTGTGGACGTTGTGCTCGGCCTGGAGTCCGGCGCCGACGACTACGTGGTCAAGCCGTTCAAGCCCAAGGAGTTGGTGGCCCGGATGCGGGCCCGACTGCGCCGAGGCGAGGACGTGGCCCCCGAGATGCTCACCATCGGGCCGCCCGACAACCAGATCACCATCGACGTGCCCGCGCACACCGTGAGCCGCAACGACGAGGAGGTGAAGCTGACTCCGCTGGAGTTCGACCTGCTGGTCGCGCTCGCCCGCAAGCCACGCCAGGTCTTCACCCGCGAGGTGCTGCTCGAGCAGGTCTGGGGCTACCGGCACGCGGCCGACACCCGTCTGGTCAACGTGCACGTCCAGCGGCTGCGGGCCAAGATCGAGCCGGACCCGGAACGACCGGAAATCATCCTCACCGTGCGGGGCGTGGGCTACAAGGCGGGGACCGGATAGCCTGGTCGCACTGTGTCAACCTCGCCGCCGCCACCCTCCCCGAGCCCGACTGCCCGCCGGCCCAGCGTCGGCGGGGAGCTGTGGCGTGCGGTGAGCGGTCGGGTCGCGGGCGTGGTGGGTCGGGCGCACCAGACCTGGCGCCGTTCGCTCCAGGTCCGGGTCGTGACCATCACCCTGGTCGCGTCCAGCCTGCTGGTCGGCGGTTTCGCGTTCCTGATCGCCGACAAGATCACCACCATCCTGCTCGACAGCGCTCGCAGCGACGTCCGGCAGCGGGTGACCACCGGTGCCAACTACGCGGCCAAGCAGGTCTCCTTCTACGGGCAGGCCCAGGAGGCGCAGCTCCAGGAGACCATCGACGGCACCGTCAACTACCTGGCCGGCGGCGACCCCCAGCAGACCAGCGGGGTGGTGGTGGCGATCACCGCCGACGACTATCCCAACGACATCCAGACGCGCACGTCGCCGTCCGCGAACGTCCAGTCGCTGATCAGCCCCGAGCTGCGGGCCGCGATCGCCGACGGCAAGGTGGCCAGCCAGATCCGCACCGGTCGGCTCACCGGCGAGACCACCAAATATCTGATCTACGGCTCGCCGGTGCCCACCCGCTTCGGCCAGATCGAGCTGTACTACCTGGTGCCGCTGGGCCGGCAGGACGTCACCGCAGCCGACGCCCGAGCCACCGTTGTCGCCACCGGTGTCGCGCTGGTGATCCTGCTCGGGTTGCTCGCGGCGCTGGTCACCCGGCTGGTGGTCAACCCGGTACGGGTCGCCGCGCGGACCGCCCAGCGGCTCTCCGCGGGCCTGCTCGACCAGCGGATGGTGGTCAACGGCGAGGACGACCTGGCCCTGCTCGGCGCCTCGTTCAACCAGATGGCCACCAACCTGCAACGGCAGATCCTGCGCCTGGAAGAGATGTCCCGGTTGCAGCGCCGCTTCACCTCAGACGTCTCCCACGAGCTGCGTACCCCGCTGACCACGGTCCGGATGGCCGCTGACCTGATCTTCGCCGAGCGAGACGAGTTCGACCCGGCCGTCGCGCGCAGCGCCGAACTGCTCCAGGCCGAGCTGGATCGATTCGAGGAACTGCTCACCGACCTGCTGGAGATCAGTCGGTTCGACGCGGGCTTCGCCATGCTGGATTCCGAGCCGACCGACCTGGTGCCGGTGGTGCACCGGGTGGTCGACCGGCTGGCCGGCCTGGCCGAGAGGGTGGGCGTACCGATCGAACTCGACCTGCCCGGCACGCCGGTGATCGCCGAGGTCGACCCCCGCCGGGTCGAGCGGGTCTTGCGCAACCTGGTCGGCAACGCCGTCGAGCACGGCGAGGCCCGCCCGGTGCTGATCACCCTCGGCATCGACGAGACCGCCGTGGCGATCACCGTCCGCGACCACGGTGTGGGGCTGAAGGTGGGCGAGGAAAAGCTGGTGTTCAACCGGTTCTGGCGGGCGGACCCGTCCCGGGCCCGGCAGACCGGGGGCACCGGGCTTGGCCTGTCGATCAGCCTGGAGGACGCTCGGCTGCACGGCGGCTGGCTGGAGGCGTGGGGTGCTCCCGGGCAGGGCGCGCAGTTCCGGCTCACCCTGCCGGCGCGGGCGGGCGATCGGCTGACCACGTCGCCGCTGCGGCTGGTGCCGGCCGACGCGGCGCTGCCGTTCGGCGGCCCTCGCGACGGCGGCACACTGGCCATCGGTCCCGGCACCGGCGGGGCGCTGGCGATCGGCCCGACTCCGGCCGGGGACGGGCAGCGGACGGAGGTGCACTCGTGAGGCGGCCGACCCTGCTCGGAGCCCTCGGCGTGATGGTTCTGCTCGGCGCCGGCTGCGGCATCCCGGCGCAATCGGAGGTCCGGGTGGACGGCAAGGGCAGCGCCGCGACCGAGGCCGGGGTGATCAGTCGGGGCAGTGAGCCACCGACCCGAACGGCCGCCGGCAGCGACAACGTGGCGTTCGTCCGCAACTTTCTGTCCGCCGCCTCCGGCGAGCCAGATCGGGCGTACGAGCGGGTCAAGGCGTTCATCGCCCCGGAGGACAAGTCCCGCCTACAGGACAAGAAGGGCAGCGAGGTCGCGCTGAACGTGGTCCGGCTGGGCGAGGCGATCTACACGCTCAACAGCGACTCGACAACGACCGTGAAGATCGCCGTGCAGCAGATCGGGATGCTGCGGGCCAACGGCACCCTGGCTCCACCGGTGGCGACCGAGACGGAGTACGATTTCGGGCTGCGCAGCGCGTCGTTCAACGGCGGCGTCAACGATGAACGGGCCGGCTTGTACGTCATCGACCCGCCCAACGTGCTGCTGCTCAGCGACACCGCGCTTCGACAGTATTACCAGGACGAGACGATCTACTTCTGGAGTTCGGACCGCAGCCGCCTGGTGCCCGACCAGCGCTACCGGCCGCAGGCGGTGCCGGTCGAGCGGCGGGTCAACGAGGTGGTGAAGTGGCTGGTCGGTGGCCCTTCCGACTGGTTGCGCCCGGGAGTCGTCGGGCTGCCGGACCGCACCGAGCTGATCAACAACGCCACCGGTGGGAACGGTCGGTGGGAGGTCAACCTGGACATGTCCGGTGACGACCAGAACGGGATCGACCAGTTGATCACGCAGCTTGCCTGGTCGCTGGGCGACCTGCCCGGTCAGCTGGAGTTGAAGATCCGCAACAACGCGCAACCCGTGGTGGACCTGGGGGAGCGACGAGACTCCTGGGCGCTCTACCCGCATGCCGCCAGCCCACAGCGGTTCGGGGTGTACGACGGCGCGATCCACCCGCTCGACTTCGAAGGCGAGCCCAGCGGCACCGTGCCGTTGGCGCCCGAGGTCAACCGCAACGTCGTCTCGGCCACCCTCGGGCTGGCCAAGGACCGGCGGATCCTCGCCGCGATGGTGGTCACCGGCAGCAAGAACCGGTATCAACTCGCCGTGGGCACGGGCACCGAGCAGGTCTCCGTGCTCAGCCGCAGCGGCGGCACCGGGTACGCCTCGATCAGCCGGCCGGTCTGGCTGCGTACGGTCGACTCCCGGCCCAGCCGGGGCCTGGTGGTGGCCGACGGGCAGCTCTACCGGTTCGATGAGGCGGCCCGGATGTACCCGGTTCCGCTCAACCTGCCGTCCGCCGCGGTCACGGCGGTGGCCGCCGCCTTGGACGGCCAGCGGGTCGCGTTGATCGCCGGCGGCCGTCTCTACGTCGCCGCGGTCAACCTCGACGGCGGCGGGGTCTCCATCGGCCCGCCCCGAGAGTTGGTCACCTCGCTGACCAACCCGACGGCGGTCGACTGGGGCAGGGAGGACCAGCTGGTGGTGGCCGGGTCGGTCGGCCAGCCGGCGATCTACGAGATCAGTGTCGACGGCGCCCTGGAGACGCCGCTGCGGACCGACCTCGGCGCCAAGGTCAACCACCTGACCGCGTACCCGACCAACCGCAGCGTGCGGACGCCCAGCGGTGCCTACATGTACGAGGCGAACGGGGTGGCCTACCGCAGCAGCCCGTCCGAACGGATCGATCCCAGCCGGGTACGCGGCATCGCCCCGGTGCCGGCCGGTGTGCGGCCGAGCAACCCGTCGGCGCCGTTCTTCCTCTACTGACCCGGTGAGCGGGCTCTGGGCGGACCTCGCCGACCTGGTGCTGCCCGCCGACTGCGCCGGTTGTCGCGAGCGCCGATCCGGCCTGCGGCACGGGGTCTGCCCAGCCTGCGTCGCGGCGCTGGGCCAATCGCGGCCACGGGCCGTCCGCCCCACCCCCGCCCCACCGGGTCTGCCGTCCTGCGTCGCACTCGGCCCGTACGCGGGTCCGCTGCGTGAGGTTCTGCTGGCGTACAAGGAACACGGTCGACACGGGCTGGCGCGCCCGCTCGGCGCCCTGCTCGCCGAGGTCGTCGCGGCGGCCGTCGGCGAGACCCGTCCGCTGGTGTTGGTTCCGGTCCCGGACACCGCGGCGGCGGCCCGGTCCCGTTACGGGGACCATCTCGACCGGCTGGCCCGGCACTGCGCGGCCCGGCTCAACCGGGGCGGCTGGGCGGTGCGGGTGCGCCATCCGCTGCGGGCGCTGCCCCGGCCCGACTCGGTCACCCTGGACAGCGCCGGGCGTGCGGCGGCGGCCGAGGCGGCCTTTCAACCTCGCTCGACCGGGCCGATCCGGGGTGGTGCCGCGGGCGCGGCGCCCGTCGTGGTGCTGCTCGACGACATCGTCACCACCGGGGTGACCCTCGCCGCCGCGAGCAGGGTGCTGACGGCGACGGGATGGGCGCCGACGGTCGCGGCGGTGCTCGCGGCGACCGAGAAAAGACACCCTTCGTAACCGATCGTGTTTCCGTTTCACCCGTTGGTGTATGAGCTGCGAAAAATCCTGGGCCGTCTCGGCAACATGGGGTGACTGCCGGGCAAACAGGAGTTAGCGTTTCGCTGTCGGGGGTAGGAGGTCGTTCCAACCGCCCCCGGCGGTGAGAGGAGGCGTAGCCGTACAACCGGTCGACGCCAGCGGGTCTCCCCACGGCGCGCGGCCGGGTAGCCGGATCGAAGACCGTCCGAACAAGGGAGGTCACGTGGACATCGTGGTCAAGGGCCGAAACGTCGAAGTGCCGGACCATTACCGGGTACACGTAGCCGAGAAACTCGCGAAGATCGAACGCTACGACCACAAACTTATTCGTGTCGATGTCGAGCTGTTTCACGAGCGCAATCCGCGCCAGGCCGACCACTGCCAGCGGGTGGAGATCACCTGCGTTTCCCGGGGCCCGGTGATTCGGGCCGAGGCCTGCACAAACGACTTCTACAGCGCGCTCGACGCGGCCATCGCGAAGCTCGACACCCGGCTGCGCCGCGCAGCCGACCGCCGCCGCGTACACCGGGGCCGGCACGCGCCGATCTCCGTCGCCGAGGCCACCGCGGGCCTACCGGTCGCGGACCTGGTGTCCACCGCGCCGAGTGACGGCGCCCGCGCCGGCACCGCGGTCGCCGAGCGGGTCGAAGAGGAGCACGACGACCAGCCGTGGCACATCGCCCGGGAGAAGGTGCACCCGGCGGAGCCGATGACCATCGACGACGCGCTGTTCGAGATGGAACTGGTCGGCCACGACTTCTACCTTTTCCAGGACAAGGAGTCCGGCCGCCCCAGCGTCGTCTACCGGCGTCACGCGTACGACTACGGCATCATCTCCCTCGCCACCTGACCGGTCCCGACCCTCGTCGATCATGGAGTTGTGGTGGGAACGCCCACCACAACTCCATGATCCGTCAACGGGGGTCGGCGGGGAGCAGCGCGAAGGTCAGATCGTCCAGACGGGTGCCGGCCAACCCGGGCAGACGGCCGCGCTGAACGGACTCGCGCCGAAAACCGACCCGCTCCAACACCCGGTGCGAGGCGGTGTTGTCCGGCACCGTGCCAGCCGACAGCCGGGCGATACCGGCCGGGCCGAACGCCCAGCCGGCGAGCAACCGGACCGCCCGCGTCGCGTACCCCCGGCCGCGCCACTCGGGCAGCAACGCGTAGCCGACCGACGCCTCGCCGGCGGCCACATCCGTGTACGACAAGCCGCAACTGCCCACCGGCTCCCCGCTGGCCACATCCGTGATCAACAGACGGGCGATCTCACCGGTCAACCACCCGCTCTGCGCCAGACGACAACGCCGCTCGATCGCCTCGCGCGTCGGCGGCACCGGAGGCGCCTGGTTCGCCACCACCTCGGGTCGGCTGTGCAGCCGGTACATCAGCGCCGCGTCGTCCGGCGCGAGCGGACGCAGCGCCACCACCTGGTCGGTGAGCACCCCGCCGGGCAGGTCGGGCAGCAGTCGGGCGACCGGGCCGGGCGGATCACCGGCGACGCGTACCCAGGCCAGCAGATCGTGCCGGCCCGCCTCGCGGGACGCACCGGCCGACCGGCGCAGACCCTCGTAGCGGAAGCCGGCGGCCAGCGCGACCCGCTGACTCGGGCCGTTCTCCGGTTCGGTGAGCAACTCCAGCCGGACCGCCCCGGTGGCGAACGCGTGTTCGCTGAGCGCCCGAGTCGCCGCGGTGGCCAGTCCGCGCCCGCGCGCCGCCGGTCGCATCCAGTAGCCGATCTCCAGCTGACCCCGGGCGGGAACCGGGTTGCTCAGCCCCACCGCGCCGAGCAGACGATCGGTGGCGGGGTCCGCGACTGCGTACGCCGCGCCGCCGCCGGTCCAGGCCGCCGGAGCGCCGACGTCGATCCACCACCGGGCATCGGTCTCGGTGTACGGCGTCGGCAGGTTCGACACGAACCGTTGCGTCAGCGGGTCGGCGCAGCCGTCGACCACGTCGGCGCTGTCCTCGGCACGAAACGGGCGCAGCCGCACCCCGTACGCCTCGACGACCGGCCGCCGAGTCATCCCAGGTCCTTGGCGAGCAGCGCACCGACCCACACGTCCACCCGTTCGCCGCGGTGTTGCACACCGCCCCGGGCAGTCCCCTCGACCACGAAGCCCGCCTTCTCCGCCGCCCGGCGGGACGCGGTGTTGCCCACGTTCGCCCTCCACTCGATCCGAGCCAGGCCCAACGTGCTGAAGCCCCAGGTGCTGAGCGCGACCAGCGCGGCGGGCAGGTAGCCCCGTCCCCGGGCCGCCGGTGCGGTCATGAAGCCGACGTCGCCCACCAGCGGGTCGGTGGGGGAGAGCCGTAGGTCGAGCGAACCGACGTACCTGTCGTCGGCGTCGGCGATGACGAAGCAGGCAGCGTCCCCCCGAGCCCAGACGTCCTGGCTGTGGGCCTGGTAGCCCTGCGCGTCGGCGCGCTCGTACGGGTCCGGCACCGTGGTCCACCGGATGGTCTCCGGGTCCTGGCAGGTCCGTACCACGGCGTCCAGGTCCTGCTCCTCCATGGGCCGCAGAAGCAGCTCGCCGGCCCCGGTCGTGGCGAACAGAACGGGCTGCGGGCGGCCGAAGACGGCCGCCCGACGAGCGGCGAGGGTGCCCGACTGAGCCGGACCGGTCGAGCCGACAGCGGGCACTTCGCCGGGCAGCAGCGAGCCGATCCAGCCGTCCGCGCTGCCATGCGGCGCCGGGTTGGCCAGCCGCAACCGGCCGTCGACCCGGAAACCGGCCCGGAGGGCCACCAGCCGGGAAGCGTGGTTGCCCACCTCGGCCTGCCAGATGAGCCGACGGAGCCCGAGGGTGTGGAAGGACCAGCGGGCCACCGCCCGGGTGGCCCGGACCATCACGCCCCGGCCACGTGCCCAGGGCGCCGTCCAGTAGCCGATTTCACCGGTGCCGTCCTTGTCGATGGAGATCAGGCCGTTCGCGCCAAGCAGCTCGCCGGTGCTCGGGTCGCACACCGCGAACGGTGCGCCGGTGCCCTCGGCCCAGGATTTCCTGCTCATCTCGGTGACAAAGCTGTGCGCGTGTTCCGGCCGGTACGGGCGCGGTACGGTGGTCCAGCGCTGAATGTCCGGGTCCTGGCAGGCTCGGTGAACGGCCTCGGCATCCGACTCCCGCCAGGGCCGCAGCAGCACGCCGTCCTCGATGATCTCCACGGGCTCCACTCGTGCATCCTGCCGTAGCGTTCGCCAACGGCGTAACCGGATAACGTTTGGGGCGAGCGCAGGACGCGAGTTATGTCGGGTTCCGCGGGGTCGAGCACCGCCACCAGTGACCATCGCGCCGATGGAGCGCCTACGATGGTTCGAGACTGTCTAGGGGAGCGTTGATCCGTGTCGATTCTGGAAAAGGTCCTTAACGCGGGCGAGGGCCGCATGGTGCGCCGGCTCAAGGCCATCGCCGCTGCCGTGAGCTCGATCGAGGACGACTACGTCAACCTCACCGACGAGGAACTGGCCGGCATGACCGTGCAGTTCCGGGAGCGGCTCGACGAGGGTGAGACCCTCGATGACCTGCTGCCGGAGGCGTTCGCGGTGGCCCGTGAGGCGGCCGCCAGGGTGCTGGGCCAGCGCCCGTACGACGTCCAGGTGATGGGCGGCGCCGCGCTGCACTTCGGCAACATCGCCGAGATGAAGACCGGTGAGGGTAAGACGCTGACCTCGGTCATGGCCGTCTACCTCAACGCGCTCTCCGGCAAGGGCGTCCACGTCATCACGGTCAACGACTACCTCGCCCAGCGTGACGCGGCGTGGATGGGCCGGGTGCACGAGTTCCTCGGGCTGACCGTCGGAGTGGTGCTGCCCAACCGGCCGGCCAGCGAGCACAAGGCCGCCTACGAATGCGACATCACCTACGGCACCAACAACGAGTTCGGCTTCGACTACCTGCGCGACAACATGGCGTGGTCGAAGGACGAGCTGGTGCAGCGCGGGCACAACTTCGCGGTGGTCGACGAGGTCGACTCCATCCTGATCGACGAGGCCCGCACCCCGCTGATCATCTCCGGCCCGGCCGAGCACTCCGCCCGCTGGTACGGCGAGTTCGCCGGCGTGGTGGCCCGGCTCCAGCCCGGCACCGACGGCGAGGGCGACTACGAGGTCGACCACTCCAAGCGCACCATCGCGGTGACCGAGCGGGGTGTCGCCAAGGTCGAGGACCGGCTCGGCATCGACAACCTGTACGAGTCGGTCAACACCCCGCTGGTCGGCTACCTCAACAACGCGATCAAGGCCAAGGAGCTCTACAAGCGCGACAAGGACTACATCGTCAGCGACGGTGAAGTCCTGATCGTCGACGAGTTCACCGGCCGCATCCTGCACGGCCGTCGCTACAACGAGGGCATGCACCAGGCGATCGAGGCCAAGGAGGGGGTGGAGATCAAGCAGGAGAACCAGACCCTGGCCACCATCACCCTCCAGAACTACTTCCGCCTCTACGAGAAGCTGTCCGGGATGACCGGTACGGCGCAGACCGAGGCGAGCGAGTTCAACAAGGTCTACAAGGTCGGCGTCGTGACCATCCCGACCCACCGCCCGATGGTTCGCGAGGACCGGCCGGACGTCATCTACAAGACGGAAAAGGCCAAGTTCAACGCCGTCATCGAGGACATCGCCGAGCGGCACCAGCTGGGCCAGCCGGTGCTGGTGGGCACCGTCTCGGTGGAAAACTCCGAGATCCTCTCCCAACTGCTGCGCCGCCGCGGCATCCCGCACAACGTGCTGAACGCCAAGTTCCACGCGCGGGAGGCCGAAATCGTCGCCCAGGCAGGGCGTAAGGGCGCGGTCACCGTGGCGACCAACATGGCCGGCCGCGGCACCGACATCCTGCTCGGCGGCAACGCCGAGTTCCTCGCCGCGAACGAGCTGCGCCAGCGCGGCCTCGACCCGCTGGAGAACGAGGAAGAGTACGCCAAGGCGATGGAGGAGGTCCTGCCCAACTGGAAGCAGGCCTGCGACGCCGAGGCGGACGAGGTCGCCGCAGCAGGTGGCCTCTACGTGCTGGGCACCGAGCGGCACGAGTCCCGGCGGATCGACAACCAGCTGCGTGGTCGCGCCGGCCGGCAGGGTGACCCGGGCGAGTCCCGTTTCTACCTGTCCCTGCAGGACGAGCTGATGCGACGCTTCCGGGCCGGGGCGGTCGAGGCGGTGATGGAGCGCTTCAACATCCCGGAGGACGTGCCCATCGAGTCGAAGATGGTCACTCGGCAGATCAAGAGCGCCCAGGCCCAGATCGAGGGCCAGAACGCCGAGATCCGCAAGAACGTGCTCAAGTACGACGAGGTGCTCAACAAGCAGCGCCAGGTCGTCTACGCCGAGCGGCTCCGCGTGCTCAACGGTGAAGACCTCTCTGACCAGGTCCGCAACATGATCGACGACACCGTCGAGGCGTACGTGCGGGGCGCCACCTCCGAGGGCTACGGCGAAGACTGGGATCTTGAGCAGCTCTGGTCCAGCCTCAAGCAGCTCTACCCGGTCGGCGTGACGATCGAGGAGTTGGAGGAGGAGGCCGGCGGCTCCCGGGCCGGCATGGACGCCGACTTCCTGGTCGCCCGCCTCAAGGAGGACGCCAACGCCGCGTACGACCGGCGTGAGGAGCAACTCGGTACCGAGGGTGTCCGCCAACTCGAGCGGATGGTGCTGCTCCAGGTCATCGACCGCAAGTGGCGCGAGCACCTCTACGAGATGGACTACCTCCAGGAGGGCATCAACCTCCGGGCGTACGCCCAGCGCGACCCGGTGGTGGAATACCAGCGCGAGGGCTTCGACATGTTCGCCACCATGATGGACGGCATCAAGGAGGAGACCGTCGGTTTCCTTTACAACATCGATGTCCAGGTGACCGAACCGGAGCCGGAGGCGGGAGCCGACGAGGTCACGCTGCTCGACAAGCCGGTCGAGATCCGGGCCAAGGGCCTCAACCAGGCACCGCGGCGGCAGGGCCTGCAATACTCAGCGCCCACCATCGACGGTGAGGCCAGCCCGGGTGCGGTCGCCGTGGAGCAGGCCGAGCAGCAGGCTCCTGCGCTCGGTGTGGGCCGACCGGCTCCGGGTGCCCCGGCGGCACCGGGGCAGAGCGCACCGTCCGCTCCGCAGCGGCCGGCGTCCGGGCTGCGAGGCCCGGCTGTTCCGTCGGCCGCCACCCGTCGGGCGGCACCGAACCAGGCGGAGGCCAGCAATGGCCCGTCCCGCAACGCGCCGTGCCCGTGTGGCTCGGGCCGCAAGTACAAGCGCTGCCACGGCGCCCCCAACGGCGGCAACTGACCCACTTCGCCCACACCGACAGCCGTCTGACCGACGGGCCCCGGCCGACCAGGCCGAGGCCCGTCGGCGTCTTCAGCCCTCGCCTGCCCGGCAAACCGCCCATCTCGGCGCGGCTCAGCGGGTTACGCGAACCCACCCACCGTGATCACCTCGCCTTTCAAGAAACCGGTCTATCACCGCCCTCCGGACAGCCCAATTTCCTGCAACCGGAGTGGATCACCCGGCCCTGTCTGGCCTGGCCTGGCCTGGCCTGGCCTGGCGTGGCGTGGCGTGGCGTGGCCCGGCCTGGTCTGGCCCGGCGCGGCCTGGCCCGGCGTGGCGTGGCCTGGCCTGGCGTGGCGTGGCGTGGCGTGGCCCGGCGTGGCGTGGCCCGGCCTGATCTGGCCCGGCGCGGCCCGGCGTGGCGTGGCGTGGCCCGGCGTGGCGTGGGCGGGGTGATCGACCGAGGCAGGTGTGGTCAGAGGACGTGTAGGGCAGTGCAGAGCCAGCGGCCCCGGCGATGCTCCAGGCGCAGGGCCATCGCCCAACTTCGGCCGCCCGCGGCCGTGAGGACGGCTGCCGCCTCCACCGCAGCCTCCCGCGGCTCGCAGACCCGCAGGCGTAGCAGCCGAACCAGTGGTCGGCCGCTGCGACGGCGGGATGTCCCGGCCCGACCGGATGCGCGGGCGAGTTCGATCAGCAGGTCGGCAGCTCGGGCCGGGTCGAGCAGCGCTCGCACCTGGTTCGGCGAACGGTAACCGTTGATCACCTCCACGCAGGTGCCGACGAAGCGGTGGGCGGCTCGGGTGGTCTCCGGAGCGGTTGCCGGCGGTAACGACGCGACCGGATGGGTGGTGGGCCGGTTGGGCACCGGGCGCAGGGTTGTTCGCCGTTCCGCTGGCCGGACGGGGTTGGGTCGAGTGGAGGCGAACAGGTCGAGGGCGAGCTGACCATCGGTGGGTGCCGGCCAGTACGACCCGTCGATCTCGTCGACGTACGGCGGTTCGAAGGGTGGGACGGGGCGCAGCCGCACGGGTGGTCGGGAAGGACCGGGTCGCGCTCCGCTCATCATGGTCCCCTTGATCTTGCGTTTGCGTTCGTTTGCCTCCGACAAGCTCGATTCTGAGGGACGGAACGGCCTTGGTCAATGGCTTCAAGGCGGCCTCGGCCCGACAACGGCATGATCCACTCGGGTTTCTTGATACTGCGGTATCTCAGCGGCCGTGATGCCCCGACTTCCGGGAACCCGAGTGGATCATGCCCCGGCGGGCCGTCCGTCCCCGCGCGGGCGGGTAGGTAGGCACGCAGATTGGCTGGTCGGGCAAGTCGCCAGGCGAGGGCTGGCCTTTGCTCGGGTCGCGGCCGCTCGGGTTCGCGGCTACCCGGGATCGGGGCTACTCGGGGACGTGGCCACCCGGGGGACGTGGCCGCCCGGGGGCCCCGGCCGCTCGGGGGTCGCGGCCGCTCGGGGTCGTGG
>NZ_QGSZ01000338.1 GCF_003857055.1 Micromonospora inaquosa
GGTACGGGGGCGGGTCACCGCGCCCCGGCGCGCCGTCCGAACCAGCCGCCGGCTCGGGTCGCCCGACGCGGGGCCGAGCGTGGCAGGGTCGGGGCCGGCCGGCGGTTCGGTGGTGACCAGGTCACCGGGGAGCAGCACCATGGCGGTCACGCCGCCCTTTTCGGCGGGGCGCAACCGCACCCGTACGCCGTGCCGGGCCGCCAGCCGGGCCACCACGAACAGGCCGAGTCGGGCGCTCTGCGCCGGGTCGAACTCGGGCGAGCTGGCCAGCCGGGTGTTGGCGGTCTCCAGCGCCGCGTCGGACATGCCCAGCCCCTGATCGGTGATCTCCAGGGCGTACCCGTTGGCCGCCTGCGCCCCGGTGACGGTGACCCGGGTGTCCGGCGGGGAGAAGGCGGTGGCGTTCTCGACCAGCTCGGCGAGCAGGTGGATGACGTCGCCGACCGCCCGCCCCAGCACGCCGGCCGGCTGCACGTTGGTGACGTCCACCCGTTCGTACGCCTCGACCTCGGAGATCGCGCCGCGGATCAGGTCGACCATCGCGACCGGGTTTCGCCAACCCCGGCCGGGTGCGGAGCCGGCGAGGATGACCAGGTCCTCGGCGTGCCGGCGAAGTCGGGTGGCCAGGTGGTCGACCTGGAACAGCTCGGCCAGTTCGTCCGGGTCCTCGCTGCGCCGCTCCATCCGGTCCAGCAGGTGCAGCTGACGATGCACCAGGCTCTGGCTCCGTCGGGCGATGTTGAGGAAGACCTCGTTGAGACCGCGACGCAGGGTGACCTCGTCCACCGCGGCCTGGACGGCGGTGCGCTGCACCTCGGTGAAGGCGCGCCCGACCTCGCCGATCTCGTCGTGGCCGTACTCCAGCGGCGGTGCCTCCCGGGCGACGTCGACCTGCTCGCCACGGCGCAGCCGGGTCACCACGTCGGGCAGCCGGTGCTCGGCCAGTTCCAGTGCGGCGGTGCGGACGCCGCTGAGCCGCCGGACCAGGGTGCGGCCGACCCGCAGCGCCACCAGCACCGAGACGACCACGGCGACGAGCCCGAGTATGCCGGCGGCGGCCAGCCGCACCAGGATGCGGACCGCCATCGGCACCGAACGGTCGGTGAGAGCGTCGGCCTCGGACAGTTCGAAGTCACGCAGTTGCTGCTGCACCGCGTCCTGGCTGGCCTGCCAGGCCGCCGCGTCGACCGCCGGCCGCCCGGACCGGTTGGGTACGACCAGCGCGTCCTGCATCGTGTGCAGCCGGGTGAACGCTTCGCCCTCGGTCAATCGTTGGTATGCGACCCTGCTGCTCTGGGGCAGGTCGGCCACGGCGCTCTCGGTGAGCCACCGCTGGTTGCCGATGGCTTGTACGAGCTGGGTGTGCTCCCCCTCGGCGAACCGCCCGGCGGTCAGCGCGCCGGCCAGCAGCGCGTCGCTCTGGCCGAGCAGTTCCCGGGATCGACCCAGCGCGGTGAGCGCCAGTGCCTGCCGGTTGAGGTCCGGGTCGGTCAGGGTCGCCATTCCGGCGAAGGCCTGGAAGGCCGCGGAGACCATGCCGCTGTACAGGTTGAGCGCGCCGGACCGGTCCACCTTGCGGTCGTCGATGAACTTCCGCCCGCTGGGTAGCGCCGCCAGGGCGGTGACCAGCTGGTCGACCCGGGTTTCCAGCAGGTCGTCAGCGGCGTCGCGCAGGGGCTCCCCGTCCACCCGGCGGCGCAGCTCGGCGACCGCCCGATCGGTGCGCCCGCGCTGCTCGGCGAGTGCGGGCAGCTCGGTGTTGCCGGCGAGCTGCACCACCGAGAGGCGGCGTTCCCGTTGCAGCTCGGTGACCACGGTCTCGCCGGGGCGACCCAGGTCGTACAGCAGGGTGCGGGCGGAGAGCAGGTTCAGGGCGGGACCGAAGGTCAGGGTGGTCGCGAAGATCCACAGCGCCAGGAGCGCGGTCACCGGCGCGACGACCAACGCGGTCAGCTTCGAGCGGATCGGCCAGTCGCGGGTTTTCATCAGACCTCGCCCGTACAGGGTGGCAGGAGGGGCGCCGGCACCGCCGGGCAACGCTCCGGCCGGCTGCGCGCCCGGCCGTTCGTCGGGCACCGGCGCGGGCGCCTTGGGCAGGATACGTAATCAAGGGCGGTTGCACTACCGCCCGTCGCGCCGACATCGACGCTCCGGGATGCGCCGAGAGGTCGGCTGAAACCCGCAACCACGCGTTTTTCTGGAAATAGTCAAGTTTCGGCAGCTAGTGCAGTTGGGGCCCTCGTCAGGAAAGTGCCTCGGATCGGGATTGGCGATCACTGCGCGGAGGGAATACCAGATGACGAAGGAGGAGCCCATGTCGCCCACGCAGATAGTCGTCATCGTGCTCGTCGTGCTGGTGATCGTCGCGGCGCTGGCCGTGGCCGCCCGCTCGCTCAACAACCGTCGCGCGCTGCGCACCCGGTTCGGACCGGAGTACGACCGGGTGGTGGCGGAGCAGGACAGCCGGTCCGCCGCCGAGCGCGAGCTGCGCGACCGGGAACGCCGGCACGCCGAGCTCACGCTCACCCCACTCACCCCGGAGTCCCGGGCCCGGTACGCCGCCGCCTGGGAGGAACTCCAGGTCCGCTTCATCGACTCCCCCGGCGAGACCGTGGGCGACGCGGACGAACTGGTCACCCGGCTCATCGAGGAGCAGGGCTACCCGACCGGCGACTTCTCCGACCAGATCGCCCACCTCTCCGTCGAGCACGCCCGCACCCTGACCAACTACCGGGACGCGCACGAGATCCACCTGCGCAACTCGCGGGGCGAGGCCAACACCGAGGAGCTGCGGCAGGCGGTCGTGCACTACCGCGCGCTCTTCGCCGACCTGCTGGGCGAGGAGCCGGTCGGTCACCACGCACCCGAACAGCGCCACCACCCGGACCATGACACCACGAGCCGCTGAGGAGGCCACCGATGCGCCAGGAAGAGCAGCAGGTGAGCAACGACCACCCGGAGGCCGTGCGGTCCGCGCCCGTGCCGGTAGCCCCGGCCGGCGACCGGGCCGGCCGCTCCGACGTTCCTGAGGACGCCCTCGACGATCGGGGCACCTTCGACGACCAGACCACCGCCCATGAGCGGGCCGACGACACCGACCGGGATGCCGCGTACGACCCGGCCGACGACGAGCGGACCGACGACTCCGACCCGCGTCACCGCCGCGACGGCCGGTCCACCGACGAGGGCGGTTTCCACGAGCCGGGGCCGCTGCCGACCACGTTCGGCGCTACCACGGTGGCCGACGCGGTGGCCGCCTCCGCGCTGGCCAGCCCGCACCCGCAGGATCAGCCGGACCCCCGGGCCGAACGGACCGCCCAACCGGGCGACGGCGCCGAGGACGGCGAGCGGGAGGGTCTGCGCGCCGACCCCACCGCCGAGCTGCACCGCCGCGACACTGACGTCGACGACGACAGCGCGGACGTCGACGACCGCTCCGACGCGGACACGTCCGCGCGGACCGTCGTCCCGCCGGGGAGCACAAACGGCGACCCCGAACGGCGCGGCGATCTGACCGGCGATCGGGACGCCGCCGCGGCGGGCGCGGCCGGCTACGGCAGCGCGACACCGGAGATGGTCGACCCGGATGCGGACGGTGAACCGGTCCCCGGCGATGACACCAGCCCCACGCTGGAGGCCGCCGGAACATCCCGACCCGCCGGGTCGACGGTCGCCGCCGAGCCGGCCACGCTCCTCGAACCGGACACCGCGCAGGGCTTCCGGGACCGCTGGCGGGACGTGCAGCTGCGTTTCGTCGACGACCCGCAGGCGGCTGCCGGCGAGGCGCAGTCGCTGGTGGAGGAGGCCATCCAGGCCCTCTCCTCGGCACTGGCCGCGCAGAAGAACACGCTGGGCGGGTGGCAGGACGCCGGCTCGGCCGACACCGAGCAACTGCGGATGGCCGTCCGCAACTACCGGGACTTCCTGGACCGCGTCCTCGGTCGCTGAGTCACCCGACCAACAAACCGGCGCCCCGGCCGTCACGGCCGGGGCGCCCTCTTGCGCGCCGATCGGCGCCCGGCCCCTCAGACCACCCAACGGGGTCCGAACACGGCAGCACGCACCTGCAGGACTGAAACCACTCGGACGGGGTAATAGGGCGCGCGCGGCAATCAGCGTGGGACGTCGGGACGAGGGGTGACGGGATGGACGGCGACGGTCTTCGGCTCAACATGAACGGCCTGGACTACCTGATTCTGGCGCTGTACTTCGTCACCGTCCTCGGGGTCGGCTTCGCCGCCCGCCGGGCGATCCGGACCAGCGTCGACTTCTTCCTCTCCGGCCGCTCCCTGCCGGCCTGGGTGACCGGTCTCGCCTTCGTCTCGGCGAACCTGGGCGCGTTGGAGATCATCGGAATGGCCGCGAACGGGGCCCAGTACGGCGTGATGACGGTCCACTACTACTGGATCGGCGCGGTCCCGGCGATGGTCTTCCTGGGCATCGTGATGATGCCCTTCTACTACGGCTCCAAGGTCCGCAGCGTGCCGGAGTACCTGCGGCTGCGATTCAACCGCCCCACCCACCTGCTCAACGCGCTCAGCTTCGCCGTCGCCCAGGTGCTGATCGCCGGCGTGAACCTCTACGCGCTGGCCCTCGTCATGCAGGCGCTGCTCGGCTGGCCGCTCTGGACGGCGATCGTGGTCGGCGCGGCGATCGTGCTGGCGTACATCACCATCGGCGGCCTGTCCGGGGCGATCTACAACGAGGTGCTCCAGTTCTTCGTCATCCTCGCCGGCCTCATTCCGGTCACGGTGATCGGCCTGGTCAAGGTCGGCGGGTGGAACGGCCTGATGGACGCGGTCGCCGACACCAAACTCGGCGAGGCGGGCCTGCACGCGTGGCAGGACACCGGCAGCACGGCCAACCCGCTGGGCGCGCACTGGATCGGCATCGTCTTCGGCCTCGGCTTCGTGCTGTCGTTCGGTTACTGGACGACGAACTTCGCCGAGGTGCAGCGGGCCCTCTCGGCCAAGAACATGAGCGCCGCACGGCGTACGCCGATCATCGCCGCGTACCCGAAGTTGGTCATCCCCCTGGTCACGATCATCCCCGGCCTGGTTGCCCTGGTCACGGTGCAGGGCCTCGGCGCGGAGAGCGGCGACCTGCAGTACAACAACGCCATCCCGCTGCTGATGCGCGACCTGCTCCCCAACGGGGTGCTCGGGGTGGCGGTCACCGGCCTGCTCGCCTCGTTCATGGCCGGCATGGCGGCCAACGTGAGTGGCTTCAACACCGTCTTCACCTACGACATCTGGCAGGCGTACATCCGCCGTGACCGGTCGGACGAGTACTACCTGCGGGTCGGCCGGTGGGCGACGGTCGCCGCTGTGGTGATCGGGATCGGCACCGCGTTCATCGCTGCCGGGTTCAGCAACATCATGAACTACATCCAGGCGCTCTTCTCCGTCTTCAACGCGCCGCTGTTCGCCACCTTCATCATCGGCATGTTCTGGAAGCGGATGAGCGCCCTGGCCGGCTTCTGGTCCCTGCTGCTGGGCACCCTGGTGTCGCTGAGCCTCTACCTGCTCTACAAGGGCGGTGTTGTCGATTTCAACTCCGACCTGGAGGAGAGCTTCTGGGGCGCCGGCCTGGCGTTCGTCACCGCGGTGGTGGTCGCCGCGATCATCACCCCGCTCACCTCACCCAAGCGCGACGAGGAGCTGCGCGGGCTGGTGTACGGCATGGGCGGCGTCGACCTGAAGGGCGACGTGCTCGCCGGGGACGCGGTCTGGTACCGCTCCCCGGTGCTGCTCGGTCTGATCGCGGTCGCGCTGGCCGCCCTCTTCTACATCCCGGTCTTCTAAGGAAAGGGGTCGGCAGATGAGCAACGATGGCCAGCCGGCACAGGACCCGCTGATCGACGAGACGCAGGTGGAGCAGCGGCGCTCGGCCGCGGCCCGGCTGTTCGACATCCGCCGGGTGATCGGTGGCCTCTTCGTCGCGTACGGGATCATCGTGACGCTGATCGGCATCTTCGACAGCCGGGCCGAGATCGACAAGGCCGAAGGCGTACGGATCAACCTGTGGGCCGGGCTGACGATGCTCGTCTTCGGCCTGCTCATGCTGCTCTGGCAGTGGCTGCGTCCGGCGGAGCCGCCGGCCCCCAACGAGCACCAGCCCGGCGCCTGACCTGTCGGGCCGCCCGGCATGAGCGCGGCACGAAGGGGTACGCGGGGAAATCAGACACCGTGTCGGACACAGGAGGCAGCACCATGACCGATCGCGATCGCCAACCGCCGTTGGAGGACAGCCCCGAGGTGGCCTCGGCGGTGGACGATGACGCCACCGTGCCGCAGCTACGGACCGGCGGTGGCCCCGACCGGGACACCCCGGGCTTCGCCGAACCTCGCAGCCGACCAAACGACCTCGCACCGGACACCGACGAGCTGATCGGCGATCCGTACGCTGCCGGCACCGGGGCGACCGGGACGGGCACCGGCGCGGGCGGCGACAACATCCGCACCGGAGGCGAACAGCCCTGGGAGCCGGAGGACCTGGTGATGGCCCGCGGCCAGGACCTGACGCCGGAGAACCTGGACAAGGCTCGCCGTGACCTGGCCGAGCAGGGTTCGGCGGCGATCGAACGCACCGTGCCCTGACCGGGGCAGAAGGGGGGTCCCCGACCCGACCTGTGACGGTCGAGCCGGGGACCCGGGGGGAACCTGCTGCCAACAGTGCCTCACCAACCACTGGCAGCGGGTTGGTGCGTGAGCTACCCGATCAGAGCGCCGGGTACGCGTTGCGCATGAGCTCCTGGAACTGGGCGGAGAACCACGCACCGGAGATCGGCGCGCCGCCCAGCGCCCCGGACGGGTTGTTGCCGTTGCGGGCGTTGCCGCCGTACGTCGGGTCGCACATCCGGTCGAAGCCCTTGCCCTCGTCGTTCGGGATCTCCTCGCTGGAGCCGTCCGACTCACCCGGCGGCTTCACCCAGACGTAGGCGTCGATACCCGTGGCCGGGTTCGCCCGCGGCCGCTCACCGAGACCGGCACCGGCCTGGTTGCACCAGTTGCCGAGGTGGGCCCGGCGGTCGATGCGGCCTCCGTTGACGTACGTGTCCACGCTGGTCATCGCGCCCGGGCCGGTGGGCCGGGCGGAGCCACCCCAACCGTTGCGGGACGTGTCGATCAGCATGCCGATGTTGGAGTTGAAGCCCACCGAGACCAGCTGGTTGCGGAATGCCTGGGCGAAGGACAACTCGTCGACGTAGAAGTTCCAGTCGACCCACTTGGACTGCCGCACCGTCTGGCCGTTCACGTTGTCAGTGACCTTGAAGTACGGCTCCTGCAGCGCCGAGTAGTTCGCGGTGTTGGTGATGAACCCGTGCACGTTGTTGACAGTGCTGCCGGAGGCGACCGCGGCGGTCTTCAGGATGTTGGAGGTCGGGACGAAGTTGGAGTCCCAACCGAGCCAGCCGTGGTGACCAGCGTCGATGTAGTTGTAGACGTTGCCGATCGCGCCCAGCTTGGCGAGGGCGTAGCCGACACCGTTGACGTACGCGCCGTTGGCCTTGACCGTGTCGCACATGACCGTGCCGCCAGCCTGATCGGACGTGTTGGTGACCAGGTTCGGCAGCGAGTCGATCTCGATGATGTTGATGATCCGCAGGCTGCTGTACTTCGAGTCGCCCTGGATCGCGGCGATCGGGTCGATGTACTCGGCCTTGTACTTCGGCAACTCGTCCGGGCCCAGCTCACCGTTGGAGGCGAGCGCGGAGCAGTCCCGGCCGGGCAGGTTGTAGATCACGAACTGGATGTAACCGGCGCCCTGGCGCAGCGCCTCGTCCAGGTGGTCCTTCACTCCGAAGGCGCCGTTGGAGCTGCTGTCCGGCGTGCCGTTGATCGCGGCGATCCGGTCCAGCCAGACGGCGGTGGGGTTGTTGGAGACCCGGCTTCCGCCAGCCTCGGCGTCCGCCTTGGCCTTCCACTCCGGGTTCACGTAGCCGCGCACCCCGACGTACGGGTTGTCGACCTTGCTGCCGGTCGGCGGGGTGGTGCCACCGTTGCAGACCACGCCGTTCAGGGTGAACGAGGTCGGCTTCGGGTTGCTGCCGCTCCACGCGCCGTTGAAGCCGATGCTCGTCGACGCGCCGGTGGCCAGGGTGCCGTTGTAGGACATGCTCCGGGCGGTGACCTGGCTGCCGGACTGGGTGAACGTGGCCGACCAGCCCTGCTGCACCCGCTGGCTGGAGTTGGGGAAGGTCCAGCCCAGCGTCCAGCCGTTCAGCGGGTCGCCGACGTTCTTGATGGTGACGTTCGCGGTGAAACCGCCGGGCCAGTCATTGCTCGTGTATGCGATGTCGCACTGCGTCGCGGCCTGCGCCGCGGTGACCGGAATCGTTACGAGCCCACCGGCGACCAGGGCACCCGCGCCGGCGAGCGCGAGGGCCCGGCGTGGGCCGGTTAGCCTTCTCCACACATTCATGCCACTGATCTCCTTGGGCGAGAACCGGGCCCACGTACGGCCCGGCGGGACGGCCCGATGGGCGTCCTGCACGGACGACCGTCGGCGCCAACGGGATTCTTCGGGGGCGCCCGACCCGGACGGGCGATGGTGGTGGTGGTGCCCGGCCCATGCGGCGGCCGGTCGATCGGCGGCGGGATGTCGCCCGACGAACCGGGTGCCCTCGACTCCCTGCCTGCACGGTGTGGCTCTCTGAACCGCGTTCGCCGATTCTTGCATGGGAGCGCTTCCATGGCAATGGCTCGATGCGTTGCCGGAGCCGTTTCGGACGATACCCCCGAGCTCACCCGAGCGGCACGGGCCGACCCGGAACCACCGGTACCGGATGACCGGGGCGGGCCGGGCATGACGACCTCAGAACGCCGTGCCGCACCCACAAGGTCCCGTGCCGTCGCACACGACGATCGACGCGGCGAAAGCCGCGTAGCAGCCCTTCACCTCTTACTCGGAGCAAAGGTCAAAACGCGAATCTTTCACTTCATAAGTCATGAAACCGTCTAACGTCGGTCTTAGCTCGGTTGTCGCCGAGCTCAGGACAACAGGGATGGAGTGACGCAGGTCATGGCTAAGAAGATGCTCGGGAAGGTCGTTGCGGGCGCCGCGCTCGGCGGCGCGTCGCTCCTGGTGTTCGCACCGGGGATCGCGTTCGCCGACGGCCACGACGACGGCAAGGTCTACGCCAAGCCGCACGTCGTGAAGGCCGGCGACGAGGTCAAGCTCCTCGAGATCTGCCCGGATCGGCAGGAGCACGCGTACGTGTGGTCCAAGGTCACCGGCAAGGTCAAGCTCAAGCCGGCGCATGAAGACCGGGGCGAGGACCGCGACTGGCGCGAGGAGGAGGACTCCTCGGACCACGACAAGGGCAAGGACGAGCACGGCAAGGACGAAAACGGCAAGGACCACGAGGGCAAGGACGAGAACGGCAAGGACGACAAGGGCAAGGACCACGAGGGCAAGGACGAAAACGGCAAGGACGACAAGGGCAAGGACGAGAACGGCAAGGACGACAAGGGCAAGGACGAAAACGGCAAGGGCGGCCAGGGTGGCGGCGCCGCCGCCGACGCCTATGCCGACGAGGACAGCAAGGACTGGAAGGGCGAGGAGCACGGCCAGGACGCCGAAGACAGCGGCGACAAGAAGGACTGGGAGTCCAAGGACGAGCACGGCTCCGAGTACGGCTCCGACAAGGGCTGGGAGTCCAAGGACGAGCACGGCTCCGAGTACGGCTCCGACAAGGGCTGGGAGTCCAAGGACGAGCACGGCTCCGAGTACGGCTCCGACAAGGGCTGGGAGTCCAAGGACGAGCACGGCTCGGACAAGCGTGACTGGGACAAGGAGCGCGAGTTCGTCTACTACGGCGAAGCCAAGGTCGACAAGGACGCCAAGCCGGGTCGCTACGAGCTGAAGGGCTCCTGCGGCGAGGGCGAGCTCGTCGTGCTGCCGCACGGCGGCGTCGACGGTGGTGACGGTGGCGTCAGCACCGGCACCGACCGGGGTCTGGCCACCGGCGGGGCGGGCCTGCTCGGCGCTGCCGCGCTGGGCGGGATCGTGCTGATGCGTCGTCGGCGGACCGATGGTTCGCTCGTCTGACGTGACGACGACACCGGCCGGCGGCCGTCGCGGGAAACCGTGGCGTGCCGCCGGCACGGCTGTCGTCGTCACCATGGCCATGATCGGCGCCGGAATGATCGGCGCCAGTCTGAAGGACACACCCGCTCCCCGACCGCCGCAGCCGTTGGCTCAGGCCGGCCCTGAGGTCACCGGGCCGCCGACCACCGCCGACGACGCCCCGCCAGTCGACGGGCAGCCGATCGGGGACGCGCCGACAGGGCTGGCCCGCTCGGCGCCGACCAGCATCGAGATCCCCCGCATCGGTGTCGACGCGACGATCATGTCGTTGGGCACCAACCCGGACGGCACCGTCCAGGTCCCCGCGCTGGACCAGGCCGACCAGGCCGGGTGGTACGAGCCCGGTGCGAGCCCCGGCGAGACGGGTAACGCGGTCATCGTCGGGCACGTGGACTCGGCGGTGCTCGGCCCTGCCGTCTTCTTCGACCTCGGCGCTCTCACCCCCGGCGACACCATCACCGTGCGCCGCGCCGACGGAGTCCCGGTCACCTTCACCGTCGACTCGGTGAAGTCGTACCCGAAGACGGCCTTCCCCACCGAGTTGGTGTACGGGCCGAGCGACCGGCCCAGCCTGCGGGTGGTCACCTGCGGCGGTCAGTTCGACGAGGCCGCGAAGAGCTACCCGGACAACATCGTGGTCTTCGCGACCATGGCGGCGTGAGCCGCGACGAACGAAACGCGGTCCGGCCGGTCGGGGTGACCCGACCGGCCGGACCGTGTCCGGCGTACCTGACTCAGGCGGCTGCGGAGGTCCGCACCAGGGTGCGGATCTGGCGCAGCAGCACCGACAGCGCGGCGAGGTCCGCCCGCGACTCGTCGAACTCCCCCATCGCCCGCCGGGCGCGGTGGATGGAAGTGGCGTTCGACTGCTCCCACTGCTGCACCCGCTCGTGCGGCGGCAGATCGCCCGGGGTGGAGTCGAGCACCTCCGCGGTGAGCGCGGCCAGGGCGGCGTACAGGTCGTACCGCAGCGCCATCCGGGCCAGAGTCTGCCAACGGTCCTCCCGCGGCAGCAGGGAGATCTTCGACAGCAGCGAGTCCACCCGGAACAGGTCGGACAGCACGAAGTAGACCGAGGCCACTTCGCTGACGTCCCGCCCGCTGGCGTTCGCGGTCTCCACCACGTCCATCAGGCCGAAGCTGTACATCAGCCGGGTCGCCCGCTCCGCCAGATCGCGGGGCAGCCCACGCTCGGTCATCGAGTCCATGTGGGCGGCGAGGCCCTGGCGCTCGTTGCCGTAGAACAGCTCATCCAGCCCCGGCAGCAGTCGGGTGACACCGTCCCGCAGCCGGGCGATCTCGGCCGGCACGTCGATCGGCGAGCGCCGGTTGGAGACCAGCCACCGCACGGCCCGGTCGAGCAACCGGCGGGTGTCCAGGTAGACGCTGGTCTGCAGCTCCGGCGCCACCTTGTTGTCCAGCGCCTCGACCGCGTCCCACAGGTCGCGCAGGCCGAACACCTCGCTGACCACCACGTACGCCCGGATCACGTCTGCCGCGCTGGCCGCCGTCTCCTCGACCACCCGGAAGATGAACGAGATGCCACCCCGGTTGATCGCCTCGTTGACCAGCACGGTGGTGACGATGTCCCGGCGCAGCCGGTGCCGGCCCATCCGGTCGGCGAACCGTTCGCGCATCGGCGTCGGGAAGTAGTTGACCAGAACGTCGGTCGTCCACTCCTCGTCGGCCAACCCCTCGGTGAGGATCTCCCGCTCCAGGACGATCTTCACGTAGGCGAGCAGCACCGCGAACTCCGGTGCGGTCAGCCCAGACTCGCCGCGGACCGCCAGCTCCTCGTCCGGCGGCAACGCCTCCAGGGCCCGGTCCAACCCGCCCGAACGCTCCAGCTCGCTGATCATCCGGCGGTGCACAGGGAGCAACGAAGCGGCCTGGGCCTGCGCGTTGTTGATCGCCCGGGCCTGGTCGTAGTTGTCCCGCAGCACCAGCTCCGCGACCTCGTCGGTCATCCCGGCCAGCAGCTCGTCCCGCTCGGCCGTGGTCAGCTCCCCATCGGCCACCGCCGTGTTGAGCAGGATCTTGATGTTCACCTCGTGGTCGGAGGTGTCCACCCCTGCCGCGTTGTCGATGAAGTCCGTGTAGATCCGGCCACCGGTCAACGCGTACTCGATCCGGCCGAGCTGGGTCCAGCCCAGGTTGCCGCCCTCGCCCGCCACCCGGCAGCGCAGGCTGCGCCCGTCCACCCGGATCGCGTCGTTGGACTTGTCGCCCACCTCGGCGTTGGTCTGGCTGGACGCCTTGACGTAGGTGCCGATGCCGCCGTTCCAGAACAGGTCCACCGGGGCGGTGACGATCGCCTTCATCAGCTCCTGCGGCGACAGCTGCGTGACGTCGTCGTCCAGGCCGATCACCGCCCGGACCTGCGGCGTGATCGGAATGGACTTCGCGGTACGCGAGTAGATGCCGCCCCCGGCCGAGATCAGCTCCGGGTTGTAGTCCTCCCAGGAGGAACGGGGCAGGTCGAACAGCCGCCGACGCTCCGCGTACGAGGTGGCGGCGTCCGGGTCCGGGTCGAGGAAGATGTGCCGGTGGTCGAAGGCGGCCACCAGCCGGATGTGCTCGGAGAGCAGCATCCCGTTGCCGAACACGTCGCCGGACATGTCGCCGACGCCGACGACGGTGAAGTCCTGGGTCTGGGTGTCCAGGCCCAGCTCCCGGAAGTGCCGCTTGACCGACTCCCAGGCACCCCGGGCGGTGATGCCCATCTTCTTGTGGTCGTAGCCGGCGGAACCGCCGGACGCGAACGCGTCGCCCATCCAGAAGTTGTGGGCCTTGGAGATCTCGTTGGCGATGTCCGAGAACGTCGCGGTGCCCTTGTCGGCCGCCACCACCAGGTACGGGTCGTCCCCGTCGTGCCGGACCACGTCCTCGGGCGGCACGATCTGCCCGCTGACGATGTTGTCGGTGACGTCCAGCATCGCGCCGACGAACTCCTGGTAGCAGGCGACCGCCTCGTCCCGGTCACCCGGCTTCTGCTTCAACACGAAGCCGCCCTTGGCGCCGACCGGCACGATCACGGTGTTCTTCACCATCTGCGCCTTGACCAGGCCCAGCACCTCGGTACGGAAGTCCTCCCGACGGTCGGACCAGCGCAACCCGCCCCGGGCCACCGGCCCGAACCGCAGGTGCACACCCTCGAACCGGGGCGAGTAGACGAAGATCTCGAACTTCGGCCGCGGCGCGGGCAGGTCCGGAATGGCCTGCGGGTCGAGCTTGAACGCCACGTACGCCTTCGGCCGCCCGTCGGCGCGCTTCTGGTAGAAGCTGGTCCGCAGGGTCGCCTCGATCAACGTCAGATACGAGCGCAGGATCCGATCCTGGTCGAGGCTCGCCACGTCGTCCAGCGCGCCCCGGATCGTCTCCACCAGCTCACCGCTGCGCTGCTGCCGCTGCTCGGTGCTCAACTCGCCCGGCGCGAACCGGGTCTCGAAGAGTTCCACCAGCAACGCGGCGAGCTTCGGGTACGCGATGAAGGTCTGCTCCATGTAGTCCTGCGAGAAGACCGTGCCGGCCTGCCGCAGGTACTTCGCGTACGCCCGCAGCACCACCACCTGCCGCCAGGTCAGCCCGCCGCGCAGCACCAGCTCGTTGAACCGGTCCACCTCGGCCTCGCCGCGCCAGGCCGCCGCGAAGGCGTTCTCCACGTGCGGGCGCACCTCGGCCAGTTCCTGGTGCCCTTCGGGCAGCATGAGGCCGAAGTCGTACAGGTAGACCCGACCGTCGATCCGGTCCACCTCGTACGGGTGCTCGTCGACCACCCGCACGCCGAGCGAGTGCAGCACCGGGAGCACGGCGGAGAGCATCATCGGCTCGCCGTACCGGTAGACCTTGAACCGGACGTCCATCGCCTCGGCCAGGTCCGCACCCGGCACCCGGGTGCCGGGCCGGGGCGCCAACTGCTTGCGGAACAGGTGCATCTCCAGCTGGCCGGGCTCCTCCAGCAGCTCCAGCTTCGCCAGGTCCTTCATCGCCTCGTACGGCGTGTGCCCGTCCTTGTAGCCCTCCGGGAACGCGTCGGCGTACCGGGTGAACAGGTGCTTGGCCTGCTCGTCGCCGAGCTTGCGCTCCAACACCAACCGGTAGTCGTCGTCCCAGAGTCGGGTGGCGTCGGCCAACTCCTCGGCCAGCAGGTCGGCGTCGATGTCGCCGGGTGGCCGGGTCGGGTCGGTACGCACGATGAAGTGCACCCGAGCCAGCATCGACTCGGTGACCCGGGTGGTGTAATCCACCCCGACGCCGTTCAGCTCACGCAGCAGGATGTCCTGCATGCGCAGCCGGTTCTGGGTGGTGAACCGGTCCCGGGGCAGGTAGATCAGGCAGGAGATGAACCGCCCGTACGCGTCGCGGCGCAGGAACACCCGCAGTTGCCGGCGGCCGGCCATCCGCAGCACGCCGATCACCGCGTGGTACAGATCGTCGGTCTTGATCTGGAACAGCTCGTCGCGCGGGTAGGTCTCCAGGATCTGGATCAGATCCTTGCCCGAGTGGCTGCGCTGGCTCAGGCCGGAGCGGTCCAGTACCTCGGCCACCTTGCGGCGGACCACCGGCAGCTCGCGGACGCTGGTCCGGTACGCGGCCGTCGAGAACAGGCCCAGGAAGCGCCGCTCACCGATCACCTCACCGGCGGAGTTGAAGATCTTGAAGCCGATGTAGTCCAGGTACGCCGAGCGGTGCACGGTTGCCCGGGAGTTGGCCTTGGTGATGATGAGCAGGCGCTTCTCCAGCACCTTCTCGTGCGCCTCGGGCGTCATCGAGGCCAGCGACCGCGCCTCCGGCGAATCGGAGCGCAGGATGCCCAGACCGGTGCCGAGGACCGCTTCGAGGGCCTGGCCGTCGACCGGGTCCGCGTTGTCCCCGCCGGGCACGTCCACCAACCGGTACTCGCGGTAACCGAGGAAGGTGAAGTGGTCGTGGGCGAGCCACCGCAGCAGCTCCACCGAGTCGGTGATGTCCTTCTCCGGCACCGGTGGGCGGTTGTCGGAGGTGCGGGCCGAGGCGAGCTCGTCGGCGAGCGCGAGGGCACGCTGACGCATCTTCGGCCAGTCCTCCACCGCCTCCCGCACATCGGTGAGCACCCGCTGCAACTCGCGGCGCAACCGGTCCCGCTCGGCCGCGTCCCGGACCGGGTCGATCTCGATCCGCATCCAGCTCTCGATGATGTCGCCGGCGATCGCGTCGTCCGGCTCCACATCCGCGGAAACCTCGGTGAGCCGGCCGAGGGGCTCACGCCGCACCACCACCAGCGGGTGCACCAGCAGGTGCACGTCGAGGTGGTACGAGTTGAGCAGCGCCGTCACCGAGTCGACCAGGAACGGCATGTCGTCCGTGACGATCTCGACGACCGTGTGGTGCTGGTCCGCGTGCGGTTCGTGGATCCGCAGCTTCAATTCGCCAGGCACCCGCTGCTGGGCGAGGTCCCGGTGAGCCCGGGCCGCGTCGAGCATTTCCTCCGCCGTGAAGCCGACCAGCTCCTCGTCCGGGGCGAACCGCCAGAAACGGCCGACAAGTGTCGCCGCGTCGTGGTCGTCCCCCGCGAGCGCAACGGCCTGGGCCACCAGGCGCTCCGCGTTGGGAACGGGTTCGTCGAGCTCGGCATCCTCCACGTCGTCGGCCAACGCCTCGGTCGGCAGGCCCAGATCGTAGATGGTGTCGATGCTCGACCCGGTCAGCCCCGTGACTCCCGTGTCGAGCCGGCCGTAGCCGTCCCCGTCGGTCGCCGAATCGAAGCTGTCATCGTCCCGGCCGGAGTCCTCCGGCCGGAGGTCGGGTTCCGGTTTGATCGCCGGACGCCGGTCCATCGGTGCCACTCCCCTCGACCCACCGCGTTGTGGGTCACTCTGCCGCCCAGCCTAGGCCCTGCCGCTCTGCGCCTTCGTCGGCGGACCACTGGCCAGACGTCCGGATCGGGACTTTGTCCTTTCACCCGTTGCGGGTCCGAGGTTGGCCGGCTTCGGGATACCCCGCCACGCGATGTTCATCACACGGGCGCGGCCCGTCTTTGAGCGTGGCCGAACACCTGGGGGACGTTGGGGACACCGTTCGCGTACTACCGTGCGAGGGCAGTCCGAGATCGGAAGGACCAGCTTCATGGCTTTGTCGTACCCCCGGCCCCATCGGCCGAACCCCGCGCGCCGCCTGGCCGCCGCCGTCACCGCGGCGCTGCTCGCGGCGGGCGTCCTGGTCGGTTGCTCGGCTGACGACGGGCCACAGCGCACCGTGGACGCCTTCCTCGCGGGCTGGCGCAGCGGTGATCTCCAGTCGGTCGGTCTGATCGACCCGCTGGGCGCGAAGCTGCCGTCGGCCGACGTGGTTCGCGAGATCAAGGATCTCTCCGGCGAGCTGGCGGCCACCCCGCCCACGCTGACGCGTCACGGTGAGCCGAAGATCACGAAGGACATCGCGACCACGACGGTGCGGGTGGAGTGGGCCCTTCCCGGTCAGACCAGCTGGGCGTACGACCGGGAGGTGCGCCTCGCCCACGGTGACGACGACCAGTGGCAGGTGATCTGGGAGCCGACGGTGGTCCACGAACAGCTCACCAAGGGCGACCGGTTGGCGCTGCGCCGCGACGCCGGTGCCCGCGCCGGAGTGCTTGACAATGCCGGGAAGCCGCTCGTCACCCCGCGCCCGGTCGTCCGGGTGGGTGTCCAACCCAACGGGGTCGCCGACCTCAAGAAGCTCGTCAAGGACCTCGACGCGGCGTTCAAGGCCATCCGCCCGGCGCTGGTCCCCGGCGTCGACCTGGCCGACCTGCCCGAGCGGGTGGCCGAGGCCGAGCCGGGTGCCTTCGTCGAGGTGGTGTCGCTGCGCGAGGAGGCGTACCGGCAGATCAAACCCCGGATCTACGACCTGCCCGGCACCAAGTTCATCTCCGACAAGATCGACCTGGCGCCCACCCGCGAGTTCGCCCGCGCGCTGCTCGGCACGGTCGACCCGGCCCAGGCCGACGACCTCGCCGCACACCCCGACCGGTACGTCGTCGGCGACCTGGTGGGGCACGGCGGGCTGCAGGGCCGCTACGACGAACGGCTGCGCGGCGGCCCCGGGCTGACAGTGGTGGTCGAGCGTCCGGCCGAGGGCGGCAAGCTCGAACCCACCGGCACCGAACTGTTCCGCCGGGAGCCGCAGCCCGGTCAGGCGTTGAAGACCACGCTGGACGTCGCCGTTCAGAACGCGGCCGACGGGGCGCTGCGCGCCGAGCCGCGCCGATCCGCCCTGGTGGCGCTCCGGGTCAGCGACGGTGCCGTGCTCGCCGCGGCGAACGGTCCCGGCCCGGCCGGGGAGAATCTGGCCTTCGACGCCCAGGTGCCCCCGGGTTCCACGTTCAAGATGGTCAGCACGCTGGGCCTGCTGGACCGGGGCGCGGTCACGCTGGACGGGCCGGTGGCCTGCCCGAAGACCTTCACCGTGGACGGCCGGTCCTTCAAGAACTCGGACAATTTCGAGCTCGGCTCGGTGCCGTTCCGCACCGACTTCGCCAAGTCCTGCAACACGGCGTTCGCCTCGCTGGCACCGAAGCTCGGCGGTGACGGGCTGGCCGCGGCGGGCCGCACGCTGGGCCTGGAGGGTCAATGGGACCTCGGCACGGACGCGTTCACCGGCAAGGTCTCGACGGGCGGCAGCCCGGCCGAGCAGGCCGCGGCGTCGTTCGGGCAGGGCACCACGCTGGTCAGCCCGCTCGCCATGGCCGGCGCCACCGCCGCCGTCGCGCGAGGCCGCTTCGAGCAGCCGAAGCTGCTCATCGACCCGGCGCCGGCCAGGCCGGCTCCGGTGGGTGAGCAACTCAAGCCGGAATCCGTCGCGGCGCTGCGCACGATGATGCGCCAGGTGGTCACCGCCGGCACCGGCAGCGCGCTCAAGGATGTGCCGGGCGAGGTGTACGGCAAGACCGGCACCGCCGAGTACGACGACAACCCGGCCCACACCCACGCCTGGTTCGTCGGCTGGCGGGGCGACGTGGCGTTCGCCGTTTTCGTGGAGAAGGGCGGGGCGAGCACCGCCTCGGCCGTTCCGATCGCCGAGCGCTTCCTCCGCGCCCTCCCCACCAGCTGACCCGGCACCCCGCCCCCGCCCGCCCCGC
>NZ_QGSZ01000169.1 GCF_003857055.1 Micromonospora inaquosa
CGCGAGCCCGACGAGAGCCCGCAGCAGCTCCCCCCGCCCAGCCCCGACGTCGACGACATCGAGGCGGGGAGGGTGGCCGAGGGCCGCGTCGACCTGGGCGACGAGGCGCAGCAGCGCACCGGCGAACGCCGGGGAGGCGTGCACGCTGGTCCGGAAGTGGTCGGCCGGCCCGGTGCAGGCCACGAAGAAGCCGTCCGGCCCGTAGAGGGCCTGGTTCATGGCGTCCCGCCAGCGGATCGGCATCAGTTCACTTCCGGTTCAGGGTGCGTCACCGTGCCGACCCTACGGTCACCGGTTGTGAGCCGACTCGTGATCCCCGCCCGCGCGGTCGTGCCGTTCATGCCGCCCGGAAGTAGTGCCCTTCGTGCAGGTCCGCGATCAGGCCGGGGTGGGTCGGGGTCCAGCCCAGCAGTTCGCGGGTGAGGGCCGACGACGTGGGGTTGTCCATCTGTGCGAACGACCCGAGGAAGCCGAAGTGGTCGTTGGCCTCGGCGGGGCTGATGCTTCGGGCCGGGATGCCGAGGTTGTCGCCGATGGCTGTCGCGATCTGCTGGAAGGGGACGCCCTCGTCGGCGGCTCCGTGCAGGCGCGTACCGGCTGGGGCCTTTTCGAGGGCGAGTCGGTAGAGCACTGCCGCGTCGAGCGTGTGTACGGCCGGCCACCGGTTGCTGCCGTCGCCGACATAGGCGGCGTACCCCTTGCGGCGGGCCGAGGCGATGATGGCGGTGATGAAGCCGAAGTGGTCGAGTGAACTGTGCACCGTGGGCGCGAGCCGGACGACGGAGGAGCGCACGCCGCGGGAGGCGAGGCCGGCCACGAAGTTCTCCGCGTCGATCCGGTAGCCGCCGGACGGGAAGGTGTCGCGTTCGGTGCCGGGGCGGCCGACGATGCCGCCCATCACGAGCATGGCCGTTCCGCCGGTGCCGACCAGGGGCTTGCCGGAGCCGGCCAGGCCGTCGGCGAGTGCCGTGAGGGCGTCCAGGTCAGCCTTGGCGGCGCCGGCCAGGTCGCCGTTGATCATGAGGTCGTGGCGGAACGCCAGGTGGATGACTCCGTCGGCGGCGGCCGCCTCGTCCCGGAGCACGTCGAGGTCGGACAGGTCGCCGCGGTGTGCCTGAGCGCCGAGCTTCTCGATGGCGGCGGCGGACGTGGCGGAGCGGGCGAGGCCGACGACCTGGTGCCCGGCGGAGAGCAGTTCCGGGACGACCGCGGAGCCGAGGTGGCCGGAGGCGCCAGTGACGAATACGCGCATTGTGGTTCCTTCGTGAAGTGCCGATGTCACCTTGCGACATAACCGTAGCCCGCGTGATGTCACACCGCGACATGCGGGACGAATTAATGTCGCAGTGTGACGTCGGATACCATCGCCCCATGGCTCGCTGGCAACCGGACGCACGCGGCCGCCTGGAGGCGGCCGCCTTCGAGTTGTTTCGCGAGCGCGGCTTCGAACAGACCACGGTCGCGGACATCGCCGCCCGTGCCGGCCTCGACAAACGCACCTTCTACCGGCTCTTCGGCGACAAGCGCGAGGCGCTCTTCAGTGGCAACGGGTACCTGGAGGAGCTCCTGGTCCGGGTGGTGACCGAGACCGACGCAGGCCCCTTCGAGGCGGTCGTCGCCGCCTTCCGCCGGGTGGCGGAGGAGATCTTCGCGGACCGCCTCGAGCTGGTCCGAGCGCGGCAGACCATCATCGAGAGCAGCCCGGAGCTACAGGAGCGTGAACTGCGCAAGACGGGCTCACTGGTGGCCGCCGTCACCGCCGCCCTGCGCGCCAGGGGCCTCGACGAGACCACGGCCACCCTGGCCACCGAGTCGGGTGCCACGGTCTTCCGGGTCGCGTACGCCCGCTGGGTCGCGCCCGACAGCGACGCCCCGCTCAGCGACCTGATCGCCGAGGTGGCCGCCGAGCTACGCGCCATCACGTCGGCCCCGACCGAAACGCCCTGACGAGCCGTCTCGTCGGTGGTGAAGGTTTTCACACATGCTTGTCCCGGTTCGGCGGGCCGGGCGCATACTTGCGAGCGACCGGTACCCCTTCTCGAGGACTGGATCGTCGACATGAGCGCACCGTTGCGCCCGCGTCCGGCCGCCCCATCCGGGCCCGCCGCATCGTGGGATCGCGCCGTTCCCGGCACCCGCGCCACCTCCCGTCTGCTCACCGTCGGTGTCGTCGGCGCCGGTCGGGTCGGCGCCGTGCTGGGTGCCGCGCTCGCCGCCGCCGGGCACCGGGTGGTCGCCGTGTCCGGCAGCTCCGGAGCCAGCCGCGCCCGCCTCGCCCTGCTGTTGCCCGAGGTGCCCCGCCGCCCGGTCGCCGCCGTGGCCCACGCCGCCGCTGACCTGCTGCTGATCGCGGTGCCGGATGACAGGCTGACCGCCGTGGTGGCCGACCTCGCGCAGCGGGGCGCGCTGCGTCCGGGCCAGATCGTCGCGCACACCTCGGGAGCGCACGGCCTGGCCGTGCTGGAGCCGGCCGTCGCGGCCGGCGCCCGGCCGCTCGCGCTGCACCCCGCGATGACCTTCACCGGTACGCCGGACGACCTGGCCCGCCTCGACGGCATCTCGTACGGGGTGACCGCCCCGGCGGAGTTGCGCCCGCTGTCTGCCCGCCTGGTCGCCGACCTCGGCGGCGTGCCCGAGTGGGTGGCCGAGTCGGATCGTCCGCTCTACCACGCCGCGCTGGCCCATGGCGCGAACCACCTGGTGACCCTGGTCAACGAGGCGAGCGACCGGTTGCGTGACGCCGGGGTGTCCCGGCCGGAGAAGGTGCTCGCCCCGCTGCTGCGGGCCGCCCTGGAGAACGCGCTGCGACTCGGCGACGACGCGTTGACCGGCCCGGTCTCCCGTGGCGACGCGGGCACCGTGCGGCGGCATCTGGACCGGTTGGCGGCCACCGCACCGGAGTCCGTCCCCGCGTACCTGGCGTTGGCCCGTCGTACCGCCGATCGGGCGATCGCCGCCGGCCGGCTGCGGCCGATGGACGCGCAGTCCCTGCTCGGAGTGCTGGCCGACAGCAGTCGGGAGGTGGCCGCATGACCCGGTTGGTGCACACGCGGGCCGAGTTGGCTGAGGCGCGGGCCGGGCTGAAAGGCACGGTCGGGGTGGTGATGACCATGGGCGCGCTGCACTCCGGGCACGAGACGCTGCTGCGCGCGGCCCGGGAGCAGGCCGATCACGTGCTGGTGACGATCTTCGTGAACCCGCTGCAGTTCGGGCCGAACGAGGACTTCGACCGCTACCCGCGCACCCTCGACGCCGACCTGGAGGTGTGCCGGCGGGCGGGCGCCGATCTGGTCTTCGCCCCGTCGGTGGCGGACATGTACCCGGACGGGCAGCCCCGGGTCCGCCTCGATCCGGGTCCGCTCGGCGCTGAGCTGGAGGGGGCGAGCCGCCCCGGCTTTTTCCACGGCGTGCTCACCGTGGTGCTGAAGCTGCTTCAGCTCACCCGGCCGGACCTGGCGTTCTTCGGCGAGAAGGACTACCAGCAGCTCACCCTGGTCCGGCGGATGGCCCGCGACCTGGACGTGCCGGTCGAGGTGGTTGGCGTGCCGACCGTCCGGGAGCCGGACGGTCTGGCGCTGTCCAGCCGCAACCGTTACCTGAGCGAGTCGGAGCGGGCCGCCGCGCTGAGCTTGTCCGCCGCGCTGCGGGCCGGTGCGCGGGCCGCCGACGACGGTCTGGACGCGGGGGCGGTGCTGACCGCCGCGCACGCCGCGTTCGGCGCCGGTACGCCCGGTGCCCGCCTCGACTACCTGGTGCTCACCGACCCCGAGTTGGAACCGGGACCGGTGTCCGGGCCGGCCCGGCTGGTGATCGCCGCCTGGGTGGGCGCCACCCGGTTGATCGACAACGCGGCGGTCCACCTCGCCCCGCGCCCCTGACCCGGCCGCACCACCCTCCACCAATCCCGCGAAAGGCCACCCCGATGTTGCGGACCATGCTCAAGTCGAAGATCCACCGAGCCACGGTGACCCAGGCCGACCTGCACTACGTCGGTTCGGTGACGGTGGACGAGGACCTGCTCGACGCCGCCGACCTGCTCCCCGGCGAGCAGGTGGCGATCGTGGACATCACCAATGGCGCCCGACTGGAGACGTACGTGATCCCGGGCGAGCGGGGCAGCGGCGTGATCGGCATCAACGGTGCCGCCGCGCACCTGGTGCACCCCGGTGACCTGGTCATCCTGATCTCGTACGGGCAGATGGACGACGCCGAGGCCCGGGCCTACCGGCCACGGGTGGTGCACGTCGACGCCGACAACCGGGTGATCGAGTTGGGTGCCGATCCGGGGGCGGCGGCACCCGGCACGGCCGGGAACCCGGTGCCCAGCCCGTTGGCCGTGTCCGGAGTCTGATCTGGCGTACCACGATTCCGGTCTGTCACCAGAAGGTCATTTCCGGTTACCCTGAGCGCGCTGGCGGAAGCCGGTCGGTGGCTGGGGGAGGCCGCGATGCGCCGTGCCATGACGACCCTGTTCGCCGCTGTTGCCACGGCGGCGTTGCTGGTGGGCTGTGCCGGGTCCGGTGGCCTGGACGGTGATCTGACCGACGACTGGGCGGCGCTGCCGGCACCGTCGGCGTTCACCCCGGCCGCCGGGGTGTGTCACGCCGCCGACTTCACCGATCTGGTCAGTCTGGCCAGCTACCAGCCGGTGGACTGTGCCGGCCCGCACCGGTTGGAGACGGTGCATGTGGGGGCGTTTCCGGTCGAGCGGACGGCCGCTCCGGCTGGTGGTTCGGCGGAGCTGCGCGGGGCGTTCGCCGAGTGCGACACCCGGGCGACCGGCTACCTGGGCGACGACTGGCGGTCCGGCCGGCTGCGACTCTCGGTGGCGCTGCCCAACGGGCCGGGCTGGGCGGCGGGTTCCCGGTGGTTCCGCTGTGACGTCACCGAGCTGACCACTGTCGAGGCGGCGGCCACAGTGGTGGTCCGGTCGGGCAGTCTGCGGGACGTGTTGAAGGGGCCCACCGGGCTGCGCCTCGGTTGCCAGCAGGCCCGCGGTGGCGCCGGCCGGGGGGTGCAGACGCTGGTCCCGGTGGAGTGCGGCAAACAGCACGACGCGGAGTTCGTCGGGGTGTGGCGGGCACCGGACCTGCCGTACCCGACCCGGGACGCGGACTGGTTGCCGCTCTACACGGGTTGTCGCGGCGTCCTCGCCCGGTACGCGGGCGTACCGGACAACTCCGAGTTGCGCTTCCGCAGCGGTGTGGTGGTCCGGCCGCCGGGGGCGGGGCGTTGGAAGGTCGGTGATCGGGGCGTCCGCTGCTATCTGTGGCTCAGCGACCGTACGGTGACCGCCTCGCTGAAGGGCGCGGGCCCGGCGGGTCTGCCGGTGCGGACGAAGTGACCATGGCCTGCCGGTCGGCGCGGCGCGGCGTGCGCCGGACGGCGTCGCCCAAAACACTCGTCCCGCCCCCGCCGCCCCCGGCGAGGATGGTTCGGGTTGACTGGGGGGATGGACCTCCCGACCGTCGACCTGCCTGCCCTGCCCGCGCTGCTGGCCGCGCCCGCGCCCGGTTGGGTGGAGACCACCGACGTGATCGTGGTGGGTTCCGGCGTGGCCGGGTTGACCGCGGCGCTGCACCTGCGTGAGGCGGGTCTGCACGTCACAGTGGTCACCAAGGTCAACATTGACGACGGCTCGACCCGGTGGGCGCAGGGCGGCATCGCCGCCGTGCTCGACCCGGCCGACACCCCGGCAGCGCATGCCCGGGACACCGAGGTCGCCGGGGTCGGGTTGTGCGACCCGGCGGCGGTCCGGGTGCTGGTCGAGGAGGGCCCGACCCGGCTCCGTGAGCTGATCCGGGTCGGCGCCGAGTTCGATCGTCACCCGGACGGTTCGCTGATGCTGACCCGCGAGGGCGGGCACCGGGCGGACCGGATCGTGCACGCCGGCGGGGACGCCACCGGCGCGGAGGTGCAGCGGGCCCTGCACGCCGCGGTGCAGCGCGACCCGTGGATCCGGCTGGTCGAGCACGCCCTCGTGTTGGACCTGCTGCGCGCGCCCGGCGACGGCCCGGACGGCCTCGGCCCGGCCTGCGGGATCACCCTGCACGTGTTGGGTGAGGGCAGCGAGGACGGCGTCGGCGCGCTGCTGGCCCGTGCGGTGGTACTCGCCACCGGCGGGATGGGGCAGATCTTCTCGGCCACCACCAACCCGGCGGTCTCCACCGGGGACGGGGTGGCGCTGGCGCTGCGGGCCGGCGCGGCGGTGACCGACGTGGAGTTCGTCCAGTTCCACCCGACCGCCTTGATCACTCCGGCCGGCGAGGGGGTTCCCGGGGCTGGGCACGCGCAGCAGCCGCTGGTCTCCGAGGCGCTGCGCGGCGAGGGCGCGTACCTGGTGGACGGGGACGGCAAGAGGTTCATGGTGGGCCAGCACGAGTTGGCCGAGCTGGCTCCCCGCGACGTGGTGGCCAAGGGCATTCACCGGGTGCTGCTGGCCAGCGGCGCGGACCACGTCTTCCTCGACGCGCGGCACCTGGGCGGCGACTTCCTGGCCGGTCGGTTCCCCACCATCGTGGCGTCCTGCCTGGCGATCGGCGTGGACCCGGCGACCGACCTGATCCCGGTGGCGCCGGCCGCCCACTACGCCTCCGGCGGGGTCCGGACCGATCTGCGCGGCCGTACCTCCATCCCCGGCCTGTACGCCTGCGGCGAGGTGGCCTGCACGGGCGTGCACGGCGCGAACCGGCTGGCCAGCAACTCGCTGCTGGAAGGGCTGGTCTTCTCCCGGCGGATCGCCGAGGACATCGCGGCCGGCCTGCCCGAGCAGGCCCAGCCGGCGGACGTCGGCGCCTGGCGTGGGGGTGCGGGCTGGGTGCTGCCCGCGGAGGTGACGCCGACCCTGCAACGGGCGATGACCCGGGGGGCCGGGGTGCTCCGATCCGCGGCGACGCTGACCGAGACGGCCGGGACGTTGGCCGAGCTGGGCGTTGCCCGGGGCCGCCCGCGAACCGCCGACTGGGAGGCCACGAACCTGCTCACCGTGGCGTCGACGCTGGTTGCCGCCGCGTACGCCCGTGGTGAGACCCGGGGCTGCCACTGGCGGGAGGACTTTCCGACGGCCGACGAACGGTGGCTGGGCCACCTGGTCGGGGCGGTCGGGGCGCACGGCCGGGTGACGCAACAGTGGGAGGGGAGTGCACGGTGAGCGCAGTCGCGAACGGAGACGGCACGGTGAGCGCGAGGAGTGAGTCGGTTTTGCGAGCCCCGCAGTCGTCGACGAAGGCGGCGTTGACCGGGTCGACCGAGGCGGCGTTGCGGGCGGCTGGGTTGGATCCGGCGCAGGTGCGGCAGGTGATCGAGGGCGCGCTGGTCGAGGATCTGGGCCCGGATTTCCTGGACGTCACCAGCGTGGCGACCATTCCGTCGGAGCAGACCGACATCGCCGACCTGGTGGCCCGCGCGGACGGGGTGTTGGCCGGGCTGGCGGTGGCCGCCGCCGTGTTCGAGCTGGTGGGTGAGGTGACGGGCTTCGGTCGTACCGTCGAGGTGTCGGTGCTGGCCCGAGACGGTGAGCGGGTGGCCCGCGGCGATGTGCTGGCGACGGTGACCGGCCCGACCCGGCTGCTGCTGACTGCCGAGCGGACGGCGCTCAACCTGCTCTGCCGGATGTCCGGGGTGGCCACCCACACCCGCGCCTGGGCGGACGCGTTGGCCGGCACGAAGGCGATGGTGCTGGACACCCGCAAGACGACGCCGGGCCTGCGGGCGCTGGAGAAGTACGCGGTGCGGGCGGGCGGTGGCACCAACAAGCGGATGGGCCTCTACGACGTGGCCATGATCAAGGACAACCACAAGTTGGCGGCCGGAGGCATCACGGCGGCCTACCGGCGGGTCCGGGAGGTGTTCCCGGAGGTGCCGGTGCAGGTCGAGGTGACGACTGTCGACGAGGCGGTGGAGGCGGTGGAGGCCGGGGCGAACTTCCTGCTCTGCGACAACATGACGCCGGAGGTGCTGGCCGAGGCGGTGGCCGCGGTGGGTGACCGGGCGGAGCTGGAGGCGACCGGCGGGCTGACCCTGGAGGTGGCCGGCCGGTACGCGGCCACCGGCGTGGACTTCCTCTCGGTGGGCGCGTTGACGCACTCGTCGCCGATCCTGGACATCGCGCTGGACCTGCGCACCGACTAGTTGTCTAGGCTGCGTGCGTGCTGCTCTGCATCGACATCGGAAACACCAACACCGTGCTGGCGACCTTCGACGGCGACAAGCTGGTGCACTCCTGGCGGATCAAGACCGATGCCCGCTCGACGGCGGACGAGCTGGGCTTGATGTTCCGGGGTCTGCTCGCCGCGGACAACGTCGAGATCACCGGCGTGGCCGCCTGCTCCACCGTGCCGGCCGCGTTGCGTTCGCTGCGGACCATGCTCGGCCGCTACTACGCCGACCTGCCGAGCGTCGTGGTCGAGCCGGGGGTGCGGACCGGTGTGCAGTTGGCGATCGACAACCCGAAGGAGGTGGGCGCCGACCGGGTGGTGAACACTCTGGCGGCGTACACCCTCTATGGCGGCCCGTCGATCGTGGTGGACTTCGGCACCACCACCAACTTCGATGTGATCAGCGAGCGCGGTGAGTTCCTGGGCGGCGCGTTCGCCCCGGGCATCGAGATCTCCTTCGACGCGCTGGCCGCCCGGGCCGCGCAGCTGCGCAAGGTCGAGGCCACCAAGCCCCGCTCGGTGATCGGCAAGAACACCGTGGAGTGCCTCCAGGCCGGCCTGTACTTCGGTTTCGCCGGGCAGGTGGACCGGATCGTCGAGCGGATGACCGAGGAGCTGGGCGAGGTGCGGGCGGTGATCGCCACCGGCGGCCTCGCCTCCCTGGTGATGAACGAATGTCGCAGCATCACCCACCACGAGCCGATGATCACGCTGATCGGCCTGCGGATGGTCTACGAGCGCAACCGGTGACCCGCCGGTGTGGGGTTGGCTCACCGCCGCCGGGCGCGTAACACCAGCGTGCGGTACGGCAGATCGATGGTGTCCCGGCCGACCAGCGCGGGGTGGGTGTCCAGGAGTTCGCTCAGTTCCCGCTCGACCTGCCGCTGATCCCCGGTGGCGGCGGTGAGCCAGTACGAGCGGGTGCGGACCATGCCGAGCAGCTCAGCCGGCGTGAGCGTGGTGCGGTGCGTGAACTCGCGCTGCTCGACGGCGTCGAAGGCGGGGCCGAAGTCGGGGTACTCGCCGGCGACCAGGCGGGCCGACTTGTCCCCGAAGTGGGCGATGCGACCCAGTTCGGCCACCCAGTCGACGCTGTCGTCCCGGATGTTCCAGATGGGGGCGAAGGTGCCGCCGGGACGAAGCACCCGGGCGATCTCGGCGTGCGCGGGCTCCCGGTCGAACCAGTGGTACGCCGTCCCGACCAGAACCGCGTCCGCCGTCGAGTCGGGCAGTGGCATGGCCTCGGCGCTGCCCGCCAGCGCCGTCGCGCCCGCGGTGCCGGCGGCGAGTTGGGCCCGCATCCCCGGATCGGGCTCCACCGGTACGACATGGTGGCCCAGGGTCAGCGCAGCGCGGGTCAGGATGCCGGTGCCCGCCGCGAGGTCGACCACCCGGGCGCGGCTCAGCCCGTCGAGTGCCCACCGGACGGCAGCCTCGGGATAACGAGGTCGAAACCGGTCGTAGTCACTTGCGGCGGCGCCGAACGACAGGGCGTGAGTGTGATCGACCATGACGGGCAGGTTATCCCGTAACAGCCTCCGGACCGTTTGAGTACGCTCGGGCCTGACCCCTGTATCTCCGTGACGAGGAAGCGTGCCGTGAGCGAGCAGAACCCCGTACCAGTGGACCCCGCCGATGACCTTCCCGAGCAGATGAAGGTCCGCCGGGAGAAGCGGGACCGGATGCTCGCCGAGGGCGTCGAGCCCTACCCGGTCGGCTTCCCCCGCACCAGCACCCTGGCGGAGATCCGGGCGGGCTACGCCGACCTGCCGACCGACACCGCGACCGGCGACCAGGTCGCGGTCACCGGCCGGGTGATCTTCGTACGCAACACTGGCAAGCTCTGCTTCGCGACCCTGCGGGACGGCGATGGCACCGAGTTGCAGGCGATGCTCTCCCTGGACCGGGTCGGGCCGGAGCGGCTGGAGGCGTGGAAGCGCCTCGTCGACCTCGGCGACCACGTCGGGGTGACCGGCGAGGTGATCACCAGCCGTCGGGGTGAGCTGTCGGTGTTGGCCCAGCAATGGGAAATGACCGCCAAGGCGCTGCGACCGTTGCCGGTTGCCCACAAGCCCCTCTCCGAGGAGGCGCGCGTCCGGCAGCGTTACGTCGATCTGATTGTCCGGCCGCAGGCACGGGAGATGGTGCGCACCCGGGCCGCCGCGGTACGCAGTCTGCGCGATTCACTGCACGGGCAGGGCTTCATCGAGGTGGAAACGCCGATGTTGCAACTGCTTCACGGCGGCGCGACGGCCCGACCGTTCGTGACCCACAGCAATGCGTTGAACACCGATCTGTATCTGCGAATCGCTCCCGAACTGTTTCTCAAGCGCGCTGTGGTAGGCGGCGTCGACCGCGTCTTCGAGATCAACCGCAACTTCCGTAATGAGGGTGTCGACTCTTCGCACTCGCCGGAGTTCGCGATGCTGGAGACGTACCAGGCGTACGGCGACTACAACACGATCGGCGAGTTGACCCGCAATCTCGTGCAACAGGCGGCGATCGCGGTGAGCGGCTCGACGGTGGTGACCCACGCCGCCGGGCGCGAGTTCGACCTGGGCGGCGAGTGGCGGTCCGTGACGTTGTTCGGCGTGCTTTCCGAAGCGCTGGGCGAGGAGGTCACCGTCCGCACCGAACGCTCCCGCCTGGTGGAGTACGCGGACAAGGTCGGATTGGCGGTGGACCCGAAGTGGGGCCCGGGCAAGCTGGCCGAGGAGTTGTTCGAGGAACTGGTCGTTCCCGGCCTGGAGGCACCCACCTTCGTGCGGGACTACCCGGAGGAGACGAGCCCGCTCACCCGGGGCCACCGCAGCGAGCCGGGGCTGGCCGAGAAGTGGGACCTCTACGTGCTCGGCTTCGAGCTGGGCACCGGATACTCCGAGCTGGTCGACCCGATCGTGCAGCGGGAGCGGCTGGTGGCCCAGGCGCAGCTGGCCGCCCGGGGCGACGACGAGGCGATGCGTCTCGACGAGGACTTTCTTCGGGCGATGGAGTATGGAATGCCGCCGGCCGGCGGCATGGGAATGGGAATCGACCGGCTCTTGATGGCCCTGACCGGCCTCGGAATTCGGGAAACGATCCTCTTCCCGTTGGTCCGCCAGGAGTAGTCCCGCCCAGGCTCACCCCGGACTGTAACGGGGTCCTATTGACGCGACGAGCGGCGCGGGGGTTATTGTGCTCTAGTTAGCAGGAGCACCCTGCTCGAAAGGAATGTGGGACGTGGCCAAGCAGATCATTCACAAGCTGGTCGATGACCTGGACGGCGGGGACGCGGACGAGACCGTCAAGTTCGCCCTCGACGGCGTTCAGTACGAGATCGACCTGTCGAGCGCCAACGCCGCGAAATTGCGCGATGCATTTGCCGCGTACGTTGGTGCCGGCACCAAGGTCGGCCGGGGTGGCGTCGTGATCGGTGGGCGGGCAGCCCGCGGTCGGGGTGGCGCGACCGCCGATCGGGAACAGAACAAGGCGATCCGGGAGTGGGCCAAGAAGGCCGGCAAGGACATCTCGGACCGGGGTCGTATCCCGCAGGAGATCGTGGACGAGTTCCACGCGAAGCGCTGATCCGTCAGCAGCTTGGTGGCTAGTCGCCACCGCAGGCGACACCGACGCCGGGCCGGAGGAGTTCTCCGGGCCGGCGTCGCCGTATTCCGCCGCGGGCCGGGGTCGCCGCCAAGGCCGGGGTCGCCGTGCTCGTTCGGGGCCCCGTCGGGCCCGTTCGGGGCGTCGTCGGGCCCGTTCGGGGGCCGGGAAGCAATCCGGGCCGACCGACGTTGTCCACAACCAGTGGAACAGCTATCCACAGCCTGTGGACAACCTCCCCAGGGGTGGGCGCGGCGTTCGTCGCGACCGCCGATTCGTCCGTCCGGAGCCTCCGGGAGCGCTTCCGGACCCCGGATCGGGCTTCCGTAGCGCCAGTCGGATTTCGCTCTGCGCGTAGCGACAGGGCTACCGGAACACCTCCTGAGCGCGGACGGTTGTTCAAAACGACGTGGAACCGACCCAGACCAGAGACACACGACCTCAGCTGAGTCGGTCAACGACGATAGAGTAAGGAGGCACGGACGCCCGTCCTGGACGTTCGTGCACCGGCCCCGCCAAGATCTTGACCATCAAGGCGCACGGCACGTGAGGAGCACGAGGGCATGTTCGAGCGGTTCACCGACCGAGCGCGACGGGTTGTCGTCCTGGCCCAAGAAGAGGCCCGGATGCTCAACCACAACTACATCGGTACGGAACACATCCTGCTGGGCCTGATCCACGAAGGTGAAGGCGTCGCGGCAAAGGCCCTGGAGAGCCTCGGCATCTCCCTGGAGGGCGTCCGCCAGCAGGTCGAGGAGATCATCGGCCAGGGCCAGCAGGCGCCGAGCGGGCACATCCCGTTCACGCCGCGGGCGAAGAAGGTGCTGGAGCTGTCGCTGCGCGAGGCGCTGCAGCTCGGCCACAACTACATCGGCACGGAGCACATCCTGCTCGGGCTGATCCGTGAGGGCGAGGGCGTTGCCGCCCAGGTGCTGGTCAAGCTCGGCGCCGACCTCAACCGGGTCCGCCAGCAGGTGATCCAGCTGCTCTCCGGCTACCAGGGCAAGGAGCCTGCCGCGGCGGGCGCCGCGCCGGGCGAGGCCGCGCCGTCGACCAGCCTGGTGCTGGACCAGTTCGGCCGCAACCTGACTCAGGCCGCCCGCGAGGGCAAGCTCGACCCGGTTATCGGGCGCGAGAAGGAAATCGAGCGGGTCATGCAGGTGCTCTCCCGCCGTACCAAGAACAACCCGGTCCTGATCGGTGAGCCCGGCGTCGGTAAGACCGCCGTGGTGGAGGGGCTGTCCCAGAAGATCATCAAGGGCGAGGTGCCCGAGACCCTCAAGGACAAGCAGCTCTACACGCTCGACCTCGGCGCGCTCGTCGCCGGTTCCCGCTACCGCGGTGACTTCGAGGAGCGCCTCAAGAAGGTCCTCAAGGAGATCCGCACCCGCGGCGACATCATCCTGTTCATCGACGAGATCCACACCCTGGTGGGTGCGGGTGCCGCCGAGGGCGCGATCGACGCCGCGAGCATCCTCAAGCCGATGCTGGCCCGTGGTGAGCTGCAGACCATCGGCGCCACCACGCTGGACGAGTACCGCAAGCACCTGGAGAAGGACGCCGCTCTCGAGCGCCGGTTCCAGCCGATCCAGGTGGGCGAGCCGTCGCTGGCGCACACCATCGAGATCCTCAAGGGCCTGCGCGACCGGTACGAGGCGCACCACCGGGTGAGCATCACCGACGCGGCTCTCGTGGCCGCCGCGACGCTGGCCGACCGGTACATCTCCGACCGCTTCCTTCCGGACAAGGCGATCGACCTGATCGACGAGGCCGGTGCCCGGATGCGGATCCGTCGGATGACCGCGCCGCCAGACCTGCGTGACTTCGACGAGCGCATCGCCCAGGTGCGTCGCGACAAGGAGTCCGCGATCGACGCGCAGGACTTCGAGCGCGCCGCCCAGCTGCGCGACAAGGAGAAGCAGCTCCTCGGCCAGAAGGCGCAGCGGGAGAAGGAGTGGAAGGCCGGTGACCTGGACGTCGTCAGCGAGGTTGACGACGAGCAGATCGCCGAGGTGCTCGGCAACTGGACCGGCATCCCGGTCTACAAGCTGACCGAGGAGGAGACCTCGCGCCTGCTGCGCATGGAGGACGAGCTGCACAAGCGCGTCATCGGCCAGGAGGACGCGGTCAAGGCGGTCTCGAAGGCGATCCGGCGTACCCGGGCCGGCCTGAAGGACCCGAAGCGCCCGTCGGGCTCGTTCATCTTCGCCGGCCCGTCCGGCGTCGGTAAGACCGAGCTGTCCAAGGCGCTCGCCGAGTTCCTGTTCGGCAGCGAGGATGCCCTCATCCAGCTGGACATGTCCGAGTTCCACGACCGTTACACGGTCTCCCGGCTCGTGGGTGCCCCTCCCGGCTACGTCGGCTACGACGAGGGCGGGCAGCTGACCGAGAAGGTGCGGCGTCGGCCGTTCTCGGTGGTCCTCTTCGACGAGATCGAGAAGGCCCACCCGGACGTGTTCAACACGCTCCTGCAGATCCTCGAAGACGGTCGGCTCACCGACGGTCAGGGTCGGATCGTGGACTTCAAGAACACGGTCATCATCCTGACCACCAACCTGGGCACCCGTGACGTCGCCAAGGCGGTGTCGCTGGGCTTCCAGCAGTCGGAGGACTCCGAGTCCAACTACGACCGGATGAAGCAGAAGGTCAACGACGAGCTCAAGCAGCACTTCCGGCCTGAGTTCCTCAACCGGATCGACGACACCATCGTCTTCCACCAGCTGCGCCAGACCGAGATCCTCTCGATCGTGGACATCATGATCCAGCGGATCGAGGGCCAGCTGCGGAACAAGGACATGGGTCTGGAGCTGACCGACAACGCCAAGAAGTACCTGGCCGCGAAGGGCTTCGACCCGGTGCTCGGTGCCCGTCCGCTGCGTCGCACGATCCAGCGCGACATCGAGGACAACCTCTCCGAGCGGATCCTGTTCAACGAGCTGACCCCGGGTCAGATCGTGGTGGTCGACTGCGAAGGCGACCCGGACGACATCGACAAGTCCAAGCTCGTCTTCCGGGGCTCGGACAAGCCGGTCGAGGTTCCGGACGCCGTCCCGGCCGATCTCGGTGGCACTGCCGCTGGCACCGCCGCGGCAGGCGTGGACGAGTAACACAACCAGCAAGGGGGCGGGGCCCCGGTGGCGCAAGCCACCGGGGCCCCGCCTTTTCGCGTCCCACCGGTCGCCCGCCGCGGTCCCCGCTCGACGTCCCCACCCGCAGTCCCCGCTCCACGTCACCGCACGGGCGGCGGCGCGTGCGGGCGTGGCCGACGCGCGGCCGGGTGGCCGTTGGGCCCGGCGCTTCGGATGTGCGAGGTCAGGCGGTGAGGTCGGCGGATGGGAGGGACGGGCCGTCACCAACCAGGCGGAAGGCGTCGGTGCCGACGGGCTCGACCAGCCCGTCCTGCACCAGACCGGCGAGGGCGCGGGAGCGCTGCACGTCGTCGGTCCACACCTGGTCCAGCCGCTGGTGCGGGACCGGCCCGGTGCTGTCCCGGAGCACTCCGAGCAGCAGACCGCGTACCTGTCGGTCGGTGCCCGCGTACCGCTGGGGTCGGCGGGTCGGCCCCACCGGTGCCTCCTGCCCGGACGCCCGCCAGGCGCAGACCGACTCGACGGGGCAGGCCGTGCAGCGCGGTGACCGGGCTGTGCAGATCACCGCGCCCAGTTCCATGAACGCGGCACTGGCCAGCGCTGCCGCGGCCGGTTCCGTCGGGAGGAGTTCTTCGGTGGCGACCAGGTCGGCTGGTCGGGTGACGGGCCCGGCGTCCGGTTCGCCGGCCACCGCCCGGCTCACGACCCGCCGTACGTTGGTGTCGACCACCGGGTGCCGCTGCCCGTACGCGAAGGCGGCCACCGCCCGCGCGGTGTAGGTGCCGACGCCGGGCAGTGCCAGCAGTTGCTCCAGCCGGTCCGGCACCTGGCCGCCGTGCCGGTCGACGATCGCTACCGCGCACTCGCGCAGCCGGACCGCCCGACGGGGGTAGCCGAGGCGTCCCCACATCCGGATCGCCTCGGCGGGGGTGTCCGCCGCCAACGCGGCCGGCTCCGGCCAGCGGGCCAGCCAGGCCTGCCAGGCCGGCACCACCCGGACGACGGGGGTCTGCTGGAGCATGACCTCGCTGACCAGGATGGCCCACGGGGTGACACCGGGCTCTCGCCACGGCAGGTCCCGGGCGTGCTGCTGGAACCACCGGCTGACCAGGGTGGCGAAGTCGGGTTGAGTCATGGCGTCGTCGATGATGTCACGCCCGGTGTTCCCGTTGGGTGGGCGGCTCGGGCGGGGTGCCACGTCGTCGTTCGACGGACGGGGGAGAATGCCCGGATGAACGAGCTCGCGATCACCGTCATCGGTCGGGACCGGCCGGGCATCGTGGCCGACGTCGCGGAGGTGCTGGCCCGGCTGGGTGCGAACCTCACCGACAGCACGATGACGCGGCTGCGAGGGCATTTCGCGATGACCCTCATCTGCACCGGTCCGGCCACCGCCGAGGTCGAGACCGCGTTGGCGTCGCTGGCCGCCGAGGGTCAGCTGCTGGCGACGGTACGCGCGGTCACCCCGGACGGGGATGTGCCTCCGACGGGTGAGCCGTACGTGATGGCGGTGCACGGTTCGGACCGGATGGGGATCGTCGCGGCGATGACGCGGGTGCTGGTGGATGCCGGCGGGAATGTCACCGACCTCAGTACCCGGTTGACCGGTGAGCTCTACGTGGTCTTGGCGGAGGTCGAGTTGCCGGCCGGCGTGGCGGACACTCTGGTCGGCCGGCTGCACCGGACGGCTGCCGAGCTGGGCGTGGAGGTCACCCTCCGGCCGGCGGACCCGGATCTGTTGTGACGGGCGAGGAGCGCGGGCCGGACGTCGAGGCATACGCCGGTCTGGGTGACTGGACACCGGATTCGCTGGCGGTGCCGGGTGTGGTGCGGGCGGTGGTGTCCGCCCCGGATCCGGTGTTGAGCCGGGCGGCGGACGAGGTTGATCCCACGGCCGAGGAGACGATCCGGTTGGCGGCCGACCTGGTGGCGACGATGAAGGTCTCGCCGGGCTGCGTCGGGCTGGCCGCGCCGCAGGTCGGGGTGGGCGCTCGGGTCTTCGCCGTCGATGTGACCGGGCACCCGAAGGCGGTGACGGTGCACGGCACCTTCGTGCTGTGCAACGCGCGCGTGGTCGAGGCGACCCGGTGGAAGCCGGGCCGGGAGGGCTGCATGTCGGTGCCGGACCTGACCGGGGATGTGAAGCGGGCCAGTCGGCTGGTGGTGGAGGGTGATCTGCCGGGCAGCGGCGAGCCGGTCCGGTTGGTGACCGACGGCTTCGAGGCGCGGGCGTTGCAGCACGAGATCGACCACTGCGCGGGGCTGCTCTTCCTGGACCGGGTGGCCGGTGCGCACGCGATCTACCAGCGCAAGGTCTACCTGTGATCCGTGAGCCGTTCGTCCTCAGTGGAGGGTCGAGCGTGCCCCTCGAATCGGTTCCGGCGCGTCGCGCCGCACTGCCGGGTACGGCGCGGCTACGGTGGAGGGCATCATGCGTCTGACGGTCGGCCCCCTGCCACCCGCCGTGTACTGGCGGCGTCGCGCCGTCGTACTCGGAGCGGGGTTTCTGTTCCTGATTGTCCTGCTCTACTCCTGCACCGGTTCGGATCGTTCCGAAGGTCAGGACCCGACGGCGGGAGGGACACCGTCGGCGACGTCCGGCGCGACGTCTGATCCCGGCGGGCCGGTGCTGACACCGCAGACCGGCGGTCCGTCATCGTCTGCGTCCGCTGGTTCGGATGCGACGAATCCGAGCCCGGCGATCACCAGCAACACACCGCCGCTGGGCGTGGCGGCCGGTTCGGAAGACGACGGCACCTGCACCGACGAGGAGATCAGCGTGGTCTCGTCGGCGAGCCCGACCTCGGTGCAGCGAGGCGCCGTGGTTGACCTGCAACTGAAGATCAAGAACACGTCGGACCGGACGTGCAGTCGCAACGTCGGCGCCGACCTTCAGGAGATCTTCATCAAGTCCGGTGCCGAGAAGATCTGGTCGTCGGACACCTGCGCCAAGGTCCAGGGCTCGGACGTGCAGTCCTTCACGCCGGGCTTCGTGCGCTCCTACCGGGTGCCGTGGAACGGGCGGGACACCAGCCGCTGTGACGGTCTGCTGGCCGGTGGGCCGTTCGCGCCGATCGGGTCGTACCAGGTGTTCGCCCGGGTCGGCACGAAGCTCAGCGACGCGGTGAAGCTGAGCGTCACCGGCTGAGCCGGGTCAGACGTAGCGTTCCAGGATGGATGCCTCGGCGAGCCGGGACAGCCCCTCACGGACGCCGCGGGCCCGGGCGTCACCGACCCCCTCGACGGCTTGCAGGTCTTCCACTGTCGCGCCGAGCAGCCGCTGGAGGCTGCCGAAGTGCAGCACCAGGCGGTCGACCACCGCCACCGGGAGCCGGGGCACCTTGGCCAGCAGTCGGAAGCCGCGCGGACTGACCGCGGCGTCGAGCGCGTCGGACGCGGCCGGGTAACCGATCGCCTTGGCCACCGACACCAGGTCGATCAACTCGGTGGCACCGAGCAGGTCCAGCTCGACAAGAGCCTCGTCCAGGGTGCGGGACTTGCGGCCGACCGGGAGGTAGTCCCGGATGACCAGAGTCCGGTCGGCGTCCACGCCGGCCATCAGCTCGTCGAGTTGCAGGGCGAGCAGGCGGCCGTCGGTGCCCAGCTCCACCACGTAGCCGGCGATCTCGTCGGCGATCCGGCGAACCATCTCCAGTCGCTGCACCACGGCCACCGCATCCCGCACGGTGACCAGATCCTCGATCTCCAGGGCGGAGAGCGTGCCGGAGACCTCGTCCAGCCGGAGCTTGTAGCGCTCCAGGGTGGCGAGCGCCTGGTTGGCGCGAGAGAGGATGGCCGCCGAGTCGTCGAGCACGTGCCGTTGCCCGTTGACGTAGAGGCTGATGATCCGCATCGACTGGCTGACCGAAATGACCGGATAGCCGGTCTGGCGAGCCACCCGCTCGGCGGTGCGGTGCCGGGTGCCGGACTCTTCCGTCGGGATGGACGGGTCGGGCATCAGGTGCACGGCAGCCCGGACGATCCTGGTGCCGTCGCTGGAGAGGACGACCGCGCCGTCCATCTTGCACAGCTCTCGCACCCGGGTCGCGGAGAACTCGACGTCCAGCGGGAAGCCGCCGGTGCACAGGCCCTCGACCACCTTGTCGTAGCCGAGCACGATCAGCGCACCCGTGCGGCCCCGCAGGATGCGCTCCAAACCGTCACGCAACGCGGTGCCCGGGGCCATCAGGGCGAGATTGGCCCGCAGCGGGTCTCCGGCGCTCCCGGTGGCTCCCGCGGTCACGCTCACGCTGATCGTGCGGGCGGGCGAGCCCACGGCGCCGGTGCGGGCCTGGGGCGGCGCGCCGGCTGGCTTGGTGGTATCGCGGTCGATCGGCACGGGCACAGTCTACGGACTGCCGTGCGGTGGGTGCTGTCGTGGTTACTGTGATGTGTCACGATGCCGCCCTCTCCAACGTTTCCCGCTTAGGACGCGCTGTCCGGTTTCGCCGCCCTCGTCGGCACGGTGGGTCACTCGGCGGACGCACGGGCCGCGTGGTGCAGTGCCGAGCGGACGTCGGTGACCTCGGTCACCCGCATCTGCTCGGGCCCGGCGCCGGTGCTGGCCGGGCCGCAGCCGGGCGGCACCAGGGCCACCTTGAACCCCAGCCGGGCCGCCTCGGCCAGCCGGCGCGGCACCGCCCCGACCCGACGCACCTCGCCGGTCAACCCCACCTCACCGATCGCCACCAGGTGCGGCGCGATCGCCAGGTTGAGCCCGCCGGAGGCGACCGCCAGGGCCACCGCCAGGTCGGCGGCCGGCTCCACCACCCGGATCCCGCCCACGGTGGCGGCGAAAACCTCCCGGTCGTGCAGGGTCAGCCGCTCGGTGCGCCGTTGCAGCACCGCGAGCACCATCGCCAGTCGCGCCGAGTCGAGGCCGGAGACGGTGCGTCGGGGAGAGCCCGCAACGGTCGCGCCGATCAGCGCCTGCACCTCGGTGACCAGGGCCCGCCGCCCCTCCATGGCCACTGTCACGCAGGTGCCCGGGACCGGCTCCGCGTAGCGGGTCAGGAAGAGCCCGGACGGGTCGGCCAGGCTGCTGATGCCACCCTCGTGCATCTCGAAGCAGCCGACCTCGTCGGCCGCGCCGAACCTGTTCTTCACGCCGCGCACCAGGCGCAGCGACGAGTGCTTGTCGCCCTCGAAGTGCAGCACCACATCGACCAGGTGCTCCAGCACCCGAGGCCCGGCCACCTGGCCGTCCTTGGTGACGTGCCCGACCAGCACGGTCGCGATGCCCCGCTCCTTCGCGACCGAGACCAGCGCGGCGGTGACCGCGCGGACCTGGGTCACCCCGCCGGGCACCCCCTCGGTGCCGGTGGTCGAGATGGTCTGCACCGAGTCGAGCACCAGCAGGCCCGGCTTGACCGCGTCGAGGTGCCCGAGCACCGAGGCCAGGTCGCTCTCCGCAGCGAGGTAGAGCCGCTCGTGCAGGGTGCCCATCCGCTCGGCCCGCAGGCGCACCTGACTGACCGATTCTTCGCCGCTGACCACCAACGAAGGGCTGCCGGCATTGACCGCCCACTGCTGCGCCACATCAAGCAGGAGGGTCGACTTGCCCACGCCGGGCTCGCCGGCGAGCAACACCACGGCACCGGGGACCAGGCCGCCGCCGAGCACCCGGTCGAGCTCGCTCACACCGGTGGGCCGGGCACGTGCCGGAGCGGCGCTGATGGTGGCGATCGGCCGGGCCGGCTCGGACGGCATCCGGGAGCTGACCACCCGACCGGAAACCGTCGGGCCGGTCACCGTGCTCTCGACCACCGCCCCCCACTCGCCGCACTCCGGGCAGCGACCCACCCACTTGGGCGGCTGGTGCCCGCAGGCGTCGCACTGGTAGGCCGGACGCGGCTCGCGGGCGGCGGACCGACCACGGGCGGCACCGGCCGTGCCGCCACGCGGAGGGGTCGATCGGGAGGTGGTCACATCAGGACGCTAGCCCTCGCGTACGACGAAAACACCCCGGCGTGGTGGTCACCACGCCGGGGCGTTTGTCGATGTGCGGATCGGGTCACTCGTGGGTCGTGCCGCCCTCGTCGCCCTCGTAGCCGCCCTCGCGCTCGATGATCGGCGACGGAGGGGCCGCCGGGGTGAGCGGCACCGCGACCGGCGCCTGGCCGGTGACCGTGTTGCCGTTGCCGAAGTCGAAGGTCACGACGACGTTCTGACCGGAGCGCAACGCCTCGGTCAGGCCGATCAGCCGGAGCTGGGAGGTGGCCTCGGAGTTGAACTGGATGTAGCTCAACGGCGCCAGCTCGATCCGAGCAGGCTGGCCCGGAGCGGCAGGGCTGGCCGAACCGGACGCCCGCGCCGACTCCGGGGCAGACGGCGTGGCCGAGGACGACCCGGTCTCGGAGGGCGTCACCGACGGGCTCGGCGACCCGGAGGTCGAACTCGACGGGCTCATGGAGGCGGACTCCGAGGCGGACGGCGACGGGCTCGCCGAGCCGCCGCTGATCACCACCTCGCGGGCGCTCTCGGTGGTGACGGTGACCGTCACCGTCTCCTTCGAGTCGTTGTAGATCACGGCGCCGAGGCCCGCGTCCTGCCCGGCCCGGTAACCCTCGGTGCCCGGGAAGTCCACGAGCAGGCCCCGCACCGAGAAGGAACCGTTGTTGGTCGTGAGGTTGACGCCCTGGACCGACGGCTCCTTCAACGCGGTCTCGGCGATCTGACCGGCGCCGCATCCGGAAGCCAGCAGGCTGGCCGCCGCGATTCCGGACAGCAACAGGGCCGCCCGCCGGGATCCCCTGATCGAGCGCGTCACGTCGGTCCTCCTCGTCACAATCCCCACCCGGGCCGTACGCCGGGCACGGTGGCCATACCCGCGCAGACCGCGCTCCAGGGTAGTTGGAGCTGATCGAGGCGCGCACGCGGACCCGGCAATGCCACCTGCCCGGGTGGCGTTCACACCACCCGACCACTCGCCACCAGCAGAACCACGTCGATGAGGGCCACCAGCATCACCGCCCGGAAGGCCGCCACCGGCCGCCGGCCGGCCCGGCTCGCCGAGCGCCCGGCGTACCAGCTCAGCGGCGGCACCACGGCGGCCGTGCCGACCGCCGCCCAGCCGATCGCCGACGGTGGCCCGGGTGGTCCGAGGACCAGGGTCGCGGTCGCCGCGAGGAGGAGAGCCGCCGCGGCCACCCGGCTGCCGGCGGCGCCCAGCCGGTGGGGCAGGCCGCGCACGCCGGTGCGGGCGTCGTCGGCCAGGTCGGGCAGCACGTTGGCGAAGTGCGCGCCGGCGCCCAGGCAGGCCGCCGCCGCCACCAACCAGACGGGCGGGGCCGGCCGTCCGGGCAGCGCCAGCACCACGAAGGCGGGCAGCGCGCCGAACGACACGGCGTAGGGCAGCACCGAGAACGCGGTGGCCTTGAGTGGCCAGTCGTAGAGCAGGGCGGAGACCAGGGCGAGCGTCAGCCAGAACGCCGCCGCCGGGTTCGTGGTCAGCGCCAGCAGGGGGCAGGCCACCGCGGCCGCCGCGGCGGCCCAGGCCGTGGCGCGCCGACCGACCGCGCCACTGGCGACCGGCTTGTCGGTACGCCCCACAGTGGCGTCCCGCTCGGCGTCCAGCGCGTCGTTGGTCCAGCCGACCGCGAGCTGGCTGGCCAGTACGGCGAGCACCACCGAGACGATTCCGGCCGGCCGGTGGCCCACTCCCCACGCCAGCAGACCGGCCACCGTGGTCACCGCCGCGGCCGGTTCCGGATGGCTCGCTCTGACCAGCCCTAACACCCTCGACGACATAAGGGAAGTCTGGTCGTTACCGAGCAGTCGTGCCACGCTCGGTTCCATGCGAGACGTGGCTGCGGCCGGGGGGCCCACCGGTCCTGGGGTGCTGCCGCGAAACGATCCGCGTCAGTACGACGATCTGGCCGGTGAGTGGTGGCGGCCGGATGGTGCGTTCGCGATGCTGCACTGGCTGGCGGAGGCCCGGGCGGCGCTGGTGCCGCCGGCCACCCGCCCGGACGCGTTGCTCGTCGACCTGGGTTGCGGTGCCGGCCTGCTCGCGCCGCACCTGACCGGCAAGGGATACCGCCACGTCGGGGTGGATCTGACCCGCTCGGCACTCGTCCAGGCCGCCGAGCACGGGGTGCAGGTGATCCAGGGTGACGCCACCGCGGTCCCGCTGCCCGACGGTTGCGCCGACGTGGTCTCCGCAGGCGAGTTGCTGGAGCACGTGCCGGCCTGGCCGCGGGCGGTGGCCGAGGCGTGTCGGCTGCTGCGCCCCGGCGGCGTGCTGGTGCTGGACACCCTGAACGACACGGCGCTGGCCCGGCTCGTCGCGGTCCGGATCGCCGAGCGGCTGCCGACGGTGCCGCGCGGCATCCACGATCCTCGGTTGTTCGTGGACGCGCGGGCGCTGGTGGCGGAGTGCGCCCGACACGGTGTCGACCTGCGGCTGCGGGGCATCCGTCCGCAGGTCGGCGGCCTGCTCGCCTGGCTGCTGCGTCGCGCCCGCGCGACCGGAGCGCCCGGTGCGGCGCCCGTCGGCGGTGCGCCGCGCATCGTGCCGACCCGGTCCACCGCCGTGCTCTACCAGGGCCGGGGGGTCCGCAAAGGATAGTCAGGCCGTGGCGGGGTATGGAACGCCAAGGAGGGGACGAGATGACGGTGCACGCGCTTGAGGCAGCACGCCGGTTGGCGCCACGGTTCGCCGCGCGGGCGGCCGAGCACGACCGGGATGGTTCCTTCCCTGTGGACGACTTCGCCGACCTGCGCGAGGCCGGCCTGTTCGGGCTGATGGTGCCCCGGGCGCTCGGTGGTCTGGGCGCCACCTTCGCCGAGTACGCCGCGGTGGCCACTGAGCTTGCCCGGGGCAACGGTGCCACGGCCCTGGTGTTCAACATGCACGCCTCGGTGACCGGCGCGCTGGGCGCGGTCACCGAGGAGTTGGCCGAGGCGCTGGGCGTACCGGACGAGGCGCTGGTCGCCCGCGACCGGCTGCTCGGCGCGGCGGCGCAGGGCTCCTGGTACGCGGTGGCGATGAGCGAGCGCGGCGCGGGCGCGCGGCTGTCCCAGCTGACCACCTCGTACGCGCCCATCGACGGGGGCTGGCAGCTCAAGGGCAGCAAGACCTTCTGCTCCGGTGCCGGGCACGCGGACGGCTACCTGGTGGCGGCGCGCAGCGCGGCCGACCAGTCGGTGGTGTCGCAGTTCCTGGTGCCGGCCGGTGACGGGCTGACCGTGGAGCCGACCTGGGACTCGCTCGGTATGCGCGCCACCTCCTCCCACGACCTGCACCTGGACGTCAGCGTGCCCGCCGACCGGCTGCTCGGTGGGGTGGAAGGGCTGGCGCTGGTGGTCGCCCAACTGATGCCGCACTGGCTGGTGGCCAGCTACGCGGCCGTCTACGTGGGGGTGGCCCGTGCGGCCATCGACGCGGCGGCCGAGCACCTCAACGCCCGCAACCTGGCCGGTCTGCCGGCGGTGCGGGCCCGGCTGGGTCGGGCGGACGCGGCGACGGCCGCCGCGCAGCTGGTGGTCGCGGAGGCGGCCCGTCGGGTGGACGAGGCGCCCGGTGACGAGGAGACCAACCGTTGGGTGTGGCGGGCGAAGCTGCTCGCCGGCACCACGGCCGCCGAGGTGGCGGCGTCGGTGTTGGAGGCGGCGGGCACCTCGGCGACCCGTCGCGGTCATCCGTTGGAGCGGCTCTACCGCGACGCCCGCTGCGGCTCACTGCACCCGGCCACGTCGGATGTCTGCGCCGACTGGCTCGGCATCGCCGCGCTGGGTGGCGACCCGGATCGTGACGGATCGGCACCACGTTGGTGAGCCCGCCGCACCGGACTCACACGGAGGAACGACCAGCCAGGGTGGCTGGTGGGACGGCCAGGGGGAGGACAGCATCTGACGAGAGGTGGGGATCGTGTCCGTACCAGTGATCGCGGGGCTCGGGACAGCACAGCCGCCGTCCGCTTCGCAGGACGAGTTGTGGGAGGGCTTCTTCTCCCGGCACTTCTCCGGCACCACCCGGTCGTTGGCGCAGCGAATCTTCGCCAACTCGGGGGTGACCCGGCGGCAGGCAGCGGTCAACCCGCTGCTGGAGGACGTCTCGGACTGGCCGACCGAGCGCCGGATGCGCCGCTACCAGGTGGAGGCGCTGCCGCTGGGCAAGGAGGCGGTGGGCCGCGCGTTGACCGCGGCCGGGCTGAGCGCCGGCGACGTCGGGCTGTTCATCGTCTGTTCCTGCACCGGGTACGCCACCCCGGGGCTGGACATTCTGCTCGCCCGGGATCTGGGCATGGCCGCGGACACCCAGCGGATGTTCATCGGCCACATGGGCTGCTACGCGGCGTTGCCGGGGCTCGGCGCGGCGAGTGACTTCGTCGCCGCCCGCGGGCGTCCGGCGCTCCTGCTCTGCGCGGAGCTGACCAGCCTGCACATCCAGCCGTCAAGTGCCCGGGTGGACACCCAGCAGATCGTCTCCCACGCGCTCTTCTCGGACGCCGCGGTCGCCGCCGTGGTCGTGCCGGGCGGCCCGGGGTACGCGGTGCGCGAGGTCACCGCCGTCACCGACACCTCGACCGCCGACCACATGACCTGGGACGTCACCGACGCGGGGTTCCGGATGGGGCTGTCGCCAAAGGTGCCGCAGGTGCTGTCGAGGCACGTCCGTGGGCTGGTCGACGACCTGTTGGCTAGGCACGGCGTCGACAGCTCCGAGGTGGACGGTTGGGCGGTGCATCCGGGTGGGCCCCGGATCCTCAACGTGGTGGAGCGGGAGCTGGCGCTGCCCCCACTGGGGTTGGCCGCCTCCCGGGCGACGCTGGACGAGCACGGCAACTGCTCGTCGCCGACCGTACTGCTGATCCTGGATCGGTTGGGCCGGGCGACGCCGGCGGCCCGGCGCATCGTCATGCTGGCCTTCGGCCCCGGCCTCACCCTTTACGCCGCCCTGCTCGATCGACAGGACTGAACCTCCGGCCGGTACGCTCAGGAGGTGGATGCGATCTCGGACGACCGGCTGCGTTCGGTGGTTCTCTTCGGCGCTGCGGTGGCCGCCCTGAGCGTCGGTGGTTGGTGGTGGCACGCTGCCGCGCCCACGTCGATGGCCGGGGCGGCTGCCGCTCCCACGGTGGCGCCGAGCGCCGAGCAGAGCGTCAGCACCGCGTTGGAGCGGGTCATGGCGGGGGCGGAGCCCGATGAGCGGGTGACGGTGCGGCTGGACGCCAACTCTGGCGAGGTCACCAGGTGGCGGAGCGGCGCGCGGTCGGTGATTGACCCGGCGACGGGCTTGATCATCGACATCGAGGGCGATCCCGGGGTGCTCTTCCCCGAGGGTGAGCTGCCACTGTTCCACGAGACGATCTGGCGGGAGGATCGGGCGCTGGCTCCTGGTCGTGAAGTGAGCCGGCAGGCCGGCAACGATGGTGCCCGCGATGTCCGCTACCTGCTCCAGTACCGGTGCACCCGGCCCGGCACGATGGTCGTGACGAGCGCCGGGGCCGAGATCGTCGGCGAGCCGCGCATCGACTGCGACGGCACGATCGCCACCGCCGAGGTGCTGCCCGGCAGCGGGCCGTTCCGGGTGTCGATGTCTGCCGTCGACCGGCCCATCGACATCCAGGCGCAGCTCGTCGCGCTGCCAGGCTAGGCGCGGCGCTCAGGCGGCCAGGGCGCTCAGGTCGCTCCGGTAGGACTCGACAGTGCCCAGGTCGGGCAGGACCCGGGTCACCAGCCCGGCGCGGTCGACCAGCAGGGCGGTCGCGGCGCCGGGGCGGGCCGGTTGGCCCAGGAACGAGCGCAGCCCGCCTGCCGGGTCGGCCAGGGCGTGCGCCTGCCGCTGAGTGGTCGGCCCGGCCGGGCCGGTCCGCCCTCCGGTGACGGTGACAACGGAGACGTCGGCGGGCGCGGCTGCCAGGGCCTCGGTGACCCGGTCCGGGCAGGGGCAGCCGTCCAACAAGATGATCATGGCGGGTAGTAAGCCGCGCAGTGGCACGGGCGCGTCCTGCGCGTCGACCAGGTCCAGGGCGGGCAGTGCCTGACCGGTCAGGATCGCCGGTGGCGAGGAGGGGGTCGGGGTCGGTCGGTCGGTGCCGCGGTTGGCCCGGGGCCAGGTGACCGCCAGCAGACCGGCCAGCGTGGTGAGGACCGCCACCAGCAGGACCAGCAGTGGCAGCCCCAGCCCTCGGTGACCGCCGGGGAGGGCGTCGGCCCGACGTAGCTCACGGCGGACCCGGGCCGCCTCGGCGGCCAGCGCGGAGGCGTCGTCGGGGACCACCACCCGCCCCCATTCGGGTGGCAGGCCGGGCAGGCCGTCGGCCGGCCCGTGACCCTCTGCGTCCGGCTTGCCCATCGGACCCCCTGGAAGCGTCTCGAGAGCGGAGTGCGGCTCGGTCTCCAGGGTCGCGCACCAGGGGCTCCTCCCGCTACATCTGGGCGCGGTCCGGCTGGCCGGGCTACCATGGGAGGAGCGCATAGCCCTTGATCTCGACGTTCTGTTCACCCGTACCGGGCAGTCATTTGCGCGTTACGGAGCGTGTTCGAACCATCGGTTTGACCGCCTGTCAAGCTGAAGCAAGACCTCTCACAGGGCCCCTGAGCTGCGCCAACGGTCAGGACATCGGTGAGACATCGGTGCCTGAGCGTGTTACCCTAGACACAGCGAAAGGGGTTTCGAACCTATGGTTTTCAGTGTCGGCGAGACCGTTGTTTACCCCCACCACGGGGCCGCACTCATCGAGGCAATCGAGACTCGGGTCATCAAGGGCGAGCCTAAGCAATACCTCGTCCTGAGGGTCGCGCAGGGTGACCTGACGGTCCGGGTGCCGGCCGAGAACGCCGAGATCGTGGGCGTTCGCGAGGTGGTCGGCGAAGAGGGCCTCGGTAAGGTCTTCGACGTTCTGCGGGCTCCGCACACCGAGGAGCCGACCAACTGGTCGCGGCGTTACAAGGCCAATCTGGAAAAGCTGGCTTCCGGCAACCCGCTGAAGGTCGCCGAGGTCGTGCGTGACCTGTGGCGCCGGGAGCGGGAGCGGGGCCTCTCTGCGGGCGAGAAGCGGATGCTCGCCAAGGCCCGCGACATTCTCGTCGGCGAGGTCGCGCTGGCCGAGAAGAGCACCAAGGATGAGGCGGAGACGCTGCTCGACAAGGTCCTCACCGAGGCCTAGTCCGCACAGCATCGTCGTACCCACTTCGTAGTGAAGAAACCACCGAGGACCGCGACGTGACCGCGCAGCTCAATCCGCGCGGTGACGTCGCGGTCCTTGTGCCTGCGGCGGGTGCCGGCGTACGGCTCGGCCCCGGCCGGCCCAAGGCGCTGCGCCTGCTCGCCGGTGAGCCGCTGCTGGTGCACGCCGTGCGGCGACTGGCCGCCGCGCCCTCGGTGCACACCATCGTGGTGGCCGCGCCGACCGCCGAGGTGCAGGCGGTCCGCGAGCTGTTGGCCCCGGTCGCACCGGTGATCGTGGTGCCCGGCGGTGCGGAACGGCAGGCGTCGGTCGCCGCCGCGCTGGCCGCGGTGCCCGCCGGCCCGACGATCGTTCTGGTGCACGATGCCGCCCGGGCGCTCACCCCGCCCGAGTTGGTCGAATCCGTCGCTGCGGCCGTCCGGGGCGGGCGTGACGCGGTGATCCCGGTCCTGCCGGTCGTCGACACGATCAAGGAGGTCGACGCCGGCGAGGTGGTGCTCGGCACCGTCGACCGGTCCGCTCTGCGCGCGGTGCAGACCCCGCAGGGTTTCCGCCGGTCCGTGCTCAGCGCCGCACACGCCGCCGCCGGTGACTCCCTCACCGACGACGCCGGGCTGGTGGAGAAGCAGGGCGTCGCGGTGAGCTGCGTGCCCGGCTCGGAGTACGCAGTGAAAATCACCCGACCGTTCGACCTGGCTCTGGCAGAGCATCTGCTTGCCTCAGCCGATTGACGCGTACCCTCTGGTCATGATCGTTCCCCGGGTGGCCATCGGAACCGACGTGCACGCGTTCGAGCCGGGCCGGCCGTGTTGGGTGGCCGGGCTGCTCTGGCCCGACCAGGACGGCCTCGCCGGGCACTCGGATGCCGACGTGGTCGCGCACGCCGCCTGCAACGCACTGCTCTCCGCCGCCGGTCTCGGTGATCTCGGTTCCGCCTTCGGGGTGGACCAGCCGGAGTGGGCCGGCGCGTCCGGGGTGGCGCTGCTGACCGAGACGGCCCGCCGGGTGCGGGCCGTCGGCCTGGAGATCGGCAACGTGTCTGTGCAGGTGATCGGCAACCGTCCCAAGATCGGCCGACGTCGCGCGGAGGCGCAGGAGGTCCTCTCCGCCGCGGTCGGCGCCCCGGTCACCGTCTCGGCGGCGACCACCGACGGGCTCGGCTTCGCCGGCCGCGAGGAAGGGTTGGCCGGGGTCGCGGTGGCCCTGGTGTACGACGCTCCGGCCGCCTAAGCTCGCCGCGATGTCCAGCGACCCCGCCCCCGACCAGTCCGCCGCCGACGGTTACGTCCAGCGGGCCCAACTCCTGGCCGAGCTCGGTCGCTACGACGAGGCGACCGGGGAGCTGGCCTACGGGTTGGCCCTTCAGCCCGATGACGTGCAAGCGCTCACCATGCTGGCCCGGGTGCACCTGGCCGCCGACCGCCCGGCCGAGGCGCTCACCGCCGCCGACACGGCGGTGGCCGTCGCACCGGAGGCCCTGCCACCGCTGGTGGCCAGGGGCATGGCGCTGACCGACCTGGAGCGCTACCCCGAGTCGGCGGCCACCGCCGACCGGATTCTCGCCCTCGGCCCGGCCGACGCGTACGCCCAGCGGAGCGCGGCGGCGATCCTGGCCGGCGCCCGCAACGGTCAGCCGGCGCTGAACGCGGCCTGGCGCGGTGTCGAGTTGGCCCCGCAGGAGCCGCAGGCGCACCTGGTGCTCAGCCTGGTCGCCGCCCGCCTGGACCTGTTCGACCTGGCCGAGCGGGCCTACCGGGAGGCGCTGCGACTCGACCCGCGGATCGCCGAGGCAGGTCACGACGTGGGGGTCATGCGGCTGGAGCAGCGCCGCTGGTCGGAGGCGCTGGAACACGTGGCCGAGGCGGTGACGGTCAGCCCGAGCCGGATCGACTCGCCACGGACCCTCGCGTACGGGCTGCACCGTCTGGTGCTTTACGGCGCGGGCTGGTCGCTGGTGGCGGCGGTGCTGGTCGCGTTCGCGGCGTCGGCGAGCGACGGGTTCTCCCGCATCCTCGCCGTGCTCGCCGCGCTCACCGGCGGGATCATCGTCTGGCAGCTCGCGGCCCGGCTGCCGGGGCTGACCCGGACCGTCCTGCCCGCCCTGCTGCACGCGGACCGCGCGATGGCCCTGGCGATCTACGCCGTGGCCGCCGCGCCGCTACTGCTGCTGGTGTACGCCATGGTCGGCTCCCCGTGGCCCCTGGTGCTGGCCATCGCCGTCACCGCGGTGGCCGAGTTCGCGGTCTTCACGCGTACCGCGATCCGCTAACCGCGACGCGCCCACGTCCAGGCGTACGCCTCGTCTTCGCAGGCGCTGGCGGCGTCGCAGAGGTCCAGCGGGCGGAAGGTGTCGACCATGACGGCCAGTTCGTCGAAGTAGTCAGCGCCGATGGACCGCTCGGCGGCACCCGGCTGGGGGCCGTGGGTGAAACCGGACGGGTGCAGCGAGATCGAGCCCTGCTCGATGCCGGAGCCGCGCCGCGCCTCGTAGTTGCCCCCGGTGTAGAAGAGCATCTCGTCGGAGTCGACGTTGTGGTGGTTGTACGGCACCGGGATCGACTGCGGGTGGTAGTCGACCTTGCGGGGCACGAATGAGCAGATGACGAAGTTGGGCCCCTGGAAGGTCTGGTGCACGGGTGGGGGCTGGTGGATGCGGCCGGTGATCGGCTCGAAGTCGTGGATGGAGAATGCCCACGGGTAGAGGTGCCCGTCCCAGCCGACGACGTCGAACGGGTGCTGGGCATAGACGTATCGGGTCCAACCACGGCGGTGCCGGACCAGCACCTCGGCCTCCTCGCCGTCGACGAGCAGCGGGGCGTCGGGGCCGCGGACGTCGCGCTCGCAGTACGGCGAGTGTTCCAGGAACTGGCCGCGTACGGAGAGGTAGCGCTTGGGTGGGCCGATGTGCCCGGACGCCTCGACGGCGAGCAGCCGGACGGGCTGGTCGCCGGTGGGCACCAGCCGGTGGATGGTCGAGGTGGGGATGACGATGTAGTCGCCGGCGACCGCGTCCAGCACCCCGAACGGGGACTCGACCCGCAGGGTGCCCGACTCGACGTAGAGGCAGTGGTCGCCGGTGGCGTCGCGGAACAGCGGTGAGGGCTGGTCGGCGAGGACGTAACCGATCCGTACGTCGTCGTTGGCGAGCAGGTACTGCCGGCCGAGGATGGGGTCGGAGCCGCCGGTGTCCAGTTTGTGGGTGCGCAGATGGCGGGGCTTGAGCGGCAGGTTCGGGGCCCGGGTGAACGCGGGCGGGGTGAACTGGTCAGCGGCCAGGATCGCGGTGGGCGCGTGCCGGTGGTAGAGCAGCGACGAGTCGGAGGAGAAGCCCTCCTGGCCCATCAGCTCCTCGGCGTAGAGGCTGCCGTCGGGCTGCCGGAACTGGGTGTGGCGCTTGCGTGGCACCTCGCCGACGCTGCGGTAGTACGGCATCTCGCCTCCCGATATGTCCCGTTCACCGGCCGAAGGCGTCCGATAATCGGACGCTGTTGTCCGTTCCTCGTAGCGTCCCGTACATTCTTGTTCCGTGTCAACGCAGGTGCCCGCACTCCTCCATGGCCTGGTGGACGACGCCGCCGTCTTCCCGCCGGGCAGCGCCGCGCTGCCCGACGCCCTGGCCGCCCACCGCCAGCACCGCGCCGCCTGGTACGCCGACCTGGTCGGGCCGCTGCTGATCCCCGCCTCGGCCGTGACGGCCGCCGAGCTGACTGGTCTGGTCGACCCGGGCGAAGACCTGGTGATCGGCGTGATCGGTGACACCGGGATCGGGAACCTGCCGTTCGCGGTGTCGTCTCTCGCCCCGGACGGCGTCACCGCGCGTCAGGTCGAGGTGGCGGTCGCCAAGCGTGGCGAGGACCCGCTGCCCGGCATCGCCGAGTTGCTGCGGCTGACCGACGCGCTACCGGGCGTGGCGGCCGTCTACGCCGAACTGCCGCTGACCTTCGGGCTGATGGGCGCGCTGGACGCGCTCGTCGCCGCGCGGGCCGACGGGGTGCCGATCGCGGCCAAGTTCCGCACCGGCGGCCTGGCCGCCGAACTCTTCCCCACCCCGACCGAACTGGCCGCGGTGATCTGCGCCTGCCGGGACCGGGGCCTGCCGTTCAAACTCACCGCCGGGCTGCACCAGGCGACCCGACACCTGGACCCGGAGACCGGGTTCACCCACCACGGCTACGCCAACGTGCTGGCCGCGACCCTGGCCGCCGCCGACGGTGACGGGGTGCGCTCGGTCGCCGAGCTGCTGACCGTGGTCGACCCGCGTCCCCTGGTGGAGCGCGCGACGGCACGGTTGGACGCGCCGCGCCCCCTGTGGGTGGGCTTCGGCTCGTGCAGCATTCTGGAACCACTGACCGATCTGATCCGGCTTGGGCTGGTGAACGGGGGCTACGACGCATGACCTGGGTGACCGGGGCGGATGGTTCGCCGTACGGGGTGACGAACCTGCCGTACGGGGTGTTCCGGCGAGACGGGGGTCCGTCGCGGATCGGCGTACGGATCGGGTCGTGGGTCTTCGACCTCGCCGCGGCGGAGGCCGCCGAACTGGTGCTGGCCGCCGGCGCGCTGTGCCGGCCCGTGCTCAACGACTTCATGGCGCTGGGGCGTCCGCAGTGGACGGCGGTACGCCAGCGGATCACCGAGCTGCTGACCGACCCGGCGCACCGGGCCGCGGTGGAGCCGCTGCTGGTGCCCCTCGACGACGTGGAGCTGCTGCTCCCCATCGAGGTTGCCGACTACGTCGATTTCTACTCCTCGGAACATCACGCGGCGAACGTCGGGCGGATCTTCCGCCCCGGCCAGCCGCCGCTGCTGCCCAACTGGAAGCACCTACCGATCGGCTACCACGGCCGGGCCGGCACGGTGGTCGTCTCCGGCACACCGGTGACCCGGCCGACCGGGCAGCGGGCCTCCGCCGAGGGTCCGGTCACCGGCCCATCGGTACGCCTCGACATCGAGGCCGAGGTCGGCTTCGTGGTGGGCGTACCCAGCGCATTGGGTGACCGGGTTTCCGTTGACGACTTCGCCGAGCACGTCTTCGGGGTGGTGCTGGTCAACGACTGGTCGGCCCGGGACATCCAGGCCTGGGAGTACCAGCCGCTCGGCCCGTTCCTCGGCAAGTCCTTCGCCACCTCGGTCTCGGCCTGGGTGACGCCACTGGACGCGCTCGGCGACGCCAACGTGGCGGCCCCCGAGCAGGACCCGCCGGTCCTCGACTACCTGCGGGCCGTGCCGCACCTGGGCCTGGACCTCCGCCTGGCGGTCGAGTGGAACGGCGAGCAGGTCAGCGAGCCCCCGTTCGCCACCATGTACTGGACCCCCGCCCAGCAGTTGGCGCACCTCACCGTCAACGGCGCCTCGCTGCGTACCGGTGACCTGTACGCCTCCGGCACCGTCTCCGGGCCGCAGCGGGGACAGGTCGGGTCCTTCCTGGAACTGACCTGGGGAGGGGCCGAGCCGGTCAAGGTGGGCGACGAGAGCCGCACCTTCCTCAACGACGGCGACACGGTGACCATCACGGCCACCGCCCCCGGCCCGGACGGCACCACCATCGCCCTCGGTGAGGTATCCGGCACGGTTCGTCCGGCCCGCTGAGCGGGCACCCGGCATCCGTCTCGTGCACGGGACCGGTGATCGCACCGGCTGTGCGATCACCGGCCCTGGTTGACCCGTTGATCGTCCGGATTCCGTTGCCACACCGCGTGATCCGAGCCGGCCTCTGACCGGCCGGCAGCGGTGGGGCTTCCCGACGCACACGGAGGTAACGACGATGCACGATCTTGCGGGCGCGGTCTGGCGTACCAGCAGCCGCTCAAACGATCAGGGGCTCTGCGTGGAAGTGGCGGACAACCTGGTCGATGTCCATGGTCTGGTCGGGGTCCGCGACTCCAAGGATCAGGCCGGTCCCACACTCGCCGTCAGCCCGCCGGGGTGGACAGCGTTCATCGGCGCGATTCGGGCCGGTCGCTTCGAGCGCTGACCGGCGCTTCGGCACCGGTCGACGAGGACCGGTGCCGAAGCGACCGCCCAATCGGACAGGATGGCCTCCGGGTGGTGGAAATTCCGTCCCGGGGGCCCCGTCCGGCCCTCACTCCGCGTACCGTCGGGGACACGGGAGGGTGGCATGTCGACGGTGGCGATTACCGGGATCATCGAGGCCAGCGCTGTCGATGTCTGGCGTCTGCTGATCGACCTGCCCGGCCGCGCGGCCCGGCTGACCGCCGCCGGGCCGATCGAGGTGCTCACCCCGGGCCCGTTCGGGCCGGGCACCTCCTGGCGTGAGGAGCGCGTCCAGCCGGGCGGCGGCACGCTCACCGAGGAGTTTCTGGTGGTGGAGGCGCTCGCGCCGCAGCGACTGGTGCTCTGTTCCTCCGGTGCCGGCGCTGACTACCGCATCACCTGGAGCCTGCGGCCGGTCCGCCGCCGCCGTCGGGGTTGCACGGCGATCACCGTGAGCCAGGAGGCGGTGCCCACCGCCCCGTACGGTCGGGTGGTGGCGCTGCTGCTCGGCGGGCTGGCCGCGCGAGCGGTCGAGGCGGCACTCTGGCGTGATCTCGCCGACCTGGCCGTGGCGGCCGGTGCCACCGGCGCTGTCGAAGCCGCCTGAGCGTCAGCCGGTCACCCCTCGCCGTCGTCCGCGCGCGGTCGCCACGACCTGAGCGGGGTCCGGCGCTCTCCGCTGGGTAGGGTGCCGGGCGGAGGTGCGGCATGAGGTTCCCGAGAGGCCGGCGGCTGCTCGTGACCGCCGTCGTGGCGCTGCTCGCGACGGCGGCGGTCGTGGTCATCGTGCACCGGGTCCTCGCACCCGCAGAGGTGAGCACGGTGGCGCGCGCCGACTACCCGGCGCCGGCCCGACCGGCGGCCGGGGTGATCGGTCGGTTGCCCGCAGCCCCGTTGATCGTCGACGGGCGACTGCGGGTGTACGCCGCGCACCGTCAGGTCTACGCCGACCGGCCGGTCGACGGACGCTACCGGACCACCCCCTACTGGTCGTACCGGCGGTGGCCGGCGGAGCTGACCGGGGTGGTGGCCAGCGGCAGCACTGTGGTCAGCCGCTGGTCCGACGGGCGACTTGTCGCACTCGACGCCCGGACCGGCGGGGTGCTCTGGCGAACCGACGGCCCGGAGCCCGCCGAGAGTGCGGCGCTGGTGCGGCGTACCGGGGCGACGACCGTCTGGGATGCGCCCGGGCTCCAGCTCACCGACCTCCCCGACGGGCGGATCGTGCTGGTGGTGACCGGGGGTGCCCAGGCGCGTGGGGTCGAGCTGAGCGGTGGTCAGGAGCTGTGGCGGGTCGAGCTGCCCGGCAGGTGCTGGAGTGATGTCGGCACCGCTGCGGGGCAGCTGATCGGTCTGGACACCTGCGCCGGGGCGGCGACTGTCGAGTTCCGGGACGCGGCGACGGGTGCGGTACGGGAGCGTTGGCGACCGCCGAACGGCCCGGACGGGTTGGTGCTGACGCCGCTCGGTTGCCGTACCGGCCGGTCGGACTGTCTGGGGTTGCGGACCGCCGCGCCGGGTGACGATGGTGGTCGGGGTTGGCTGTTGGGCGCCGGTCCGCCGGTCGCCGCCCCCGCGCTGGATTCGGCCGGTGCCGCGCTGGTCGGTGAGCAGTCCGTCGCCGTGCTCGACGGGGTGGTGGTGGGTCGATCGGCGCGTATGGGCACCGAGCTGTGGCGGTCCGCGGGCCTGGGCGCGGCCCGGGTGTTGGCCGGGCAGCCGGGCCGGGTGCACCTGCTGACCGAGGCGAACGATCTGGTGACGCTGGATCCGGTGACCGGTAGGCAGTTGTCCCGCTTCGCGCTCAACGTCGGCTCGGACGGGACGGGCTGGGCACCCGGGGCCGTGACGGCCGAGGACGGGTTCGTCGCGGTCGAGCGGCTCCGTGAGCCGGTCGACCCCGCCGGCGACGACCGGCGCTACTACTACACCGGCGAGGCGGTGATTCTGGCCGCCACCTGATGGTGGTGTCTTCGACCTCGGAACACCGAACCGTCTCTGGCCCTTTGTCCTAAAAGGGTATGTTTTTCACGGTTCAGGTTTCCGGTGGAAGGGGTCGGCGCATGGCCAGGACAGCAGCCAACTACCTCGTGGGCGGCGCGCTCGCCGCCACCGCGAGTCTGACGCTGGCGGTGTCGCCGGTGCTGGCCGCCGACCCCGCCTCGGTGCGCGGGTTCAGCGCCGTCCGGCCCGAGCCGTCGGCGGGCGGCGGCGTCACCTTCGAGATCCTGCCGGCGTCGCCGACCCCGACCCAGCCGCCACCCACGTCCACGCCGACGGCACCACCCCAACCCACCCCCAGTCACGGTGGTGAGCTGCCGGTCACCGGTTCGGGCGGGCCGGCGCTGCTGCTCGCCGTGCTGGGCGCAGCCCTGGTCGTCATCGGGTGGTTCGCCGTCCGCCGGCGGCGGTCGAGCTGACCGGCCGGCTCGGCAGCGGCCGACCGGTGGGTGGCCGACCAGACCGACGGGACCGGCGGGCCAGCAGGGCGAGGCCGACGACCAGCAGCAGGCCCGCGACGGCCGCCGCCACTGTCCACCCGGAGAGGATCCGGGAGACGACACTGCCCCGTTTCCCGACCTGGCCAGGGTCGGGGAACGTGATCTGCGCGGTGACGCTCCGCTTCACCAGGCCGCTCTCCAGGTTCACCTCCGCCTTCCAGGGGCCGTTCGGCAGCGCGGCCGGGAGTCGGGCGACGACCTGCCCGGACGCGCCCGGTGCGAGCGTGACGCCCTGCCCGACCGGAAACGGGCCCGCCCGGCTGCCCGCCGGGCCATCGGTCAGGGTGACCGCGCCGGTCAGGTCGATGGCCCGGCCTCCGGTGTTGTTGACCTGGACGGTCAACGACGGTTCGCCCTCGGGGCTGCGGGCCGGGCGCACCTCGCCGATCGAGAAGTCGGAGGCGGGTTCGCCGCCGGGCCCGATGTCGAGGTACATCCGGACTCCGACCCGGTGGACCTGAGTGATCTCACCGCCGGCCCGGGGTGTCGAGGCCGTGGACGCCCAGACCACCCCGTACCGCTCACCCCGGGAGGCGGTCGGCGGCACCGTGATGGTTGCGCGGACCCGGGCCTCGGCCCACGGCTCCAACTGGACGGAGCGCTCGTCGAGGGTGATCCAGGAGGTCAGCTCGTTCTCGGCGCGACCCTCGCCGAAGCGGAACGCCGCCCCCTCCAGGGTCGCGGCCGCCGGGTACACGTCGACCCGACGGGTCTGGTCGGTGCGGTTGACGATCAGCAGTTGCCGCTTGATGGTGGTGCCCGGCGGTAGGTGGTCGACGATGTAGCGCAGCGCCCGGGGGTCGCTGCGGCGCTCGGTCGGGGCCTCCAGCAACCGGATCCCGATGGTGCCGTCGTCCGATCCCACGTCCGGTTCGGCCGCGCCGGCCCGGGTCGACAGACCCGGACCGGCGAGGCAGAACAGGGCGAGCGCGACCGCGATGGTCGACCACCCCCGGCGGCTACGCCACGGAATGTGTCACCGTGCCCGTGTAGACGCCCGCGATGCTGTCCAGCGGGACGTTCACCACCAGGGTGGGATTCCAGCTGACGGTGTTGCCGCCGGTGCCACCGGCGTGGGTGAACACGGTGAGCGGGGTGACGCTGTCCAGCGGTGCGGCATCGCCGGCGGTGAGCTGCCCCGGTGTGAAGGTGCCGTCGCCGGTGGTCGCCGTTGCCGGGCCCGACCAGTAGTCGATCTCAGACGGCAGGACCGTCTCGGCCGGCGAGCCACCGCCGGTCTGGAAGACCGACGCGGTCACCGAGGCGACCCAGGAGGCGTCGGCGGCGCCCCGGGAGTCGTCGACCGTCACGGTGCCGAGCTGCCCGGTGATGGTGCCACCGGTGGCGCCAGTGCCGAGGTCGGCGGTGGCCGGTGCGTCGACGTCGAGGGTGCCGACGAGCACCTCGAAGGTGGCGGTCGTGGTGTCGGTGGGCGCGGCGGCGGCCGGTGTGGCGAGGAAGCCCACCATCGCCGCGGCAGCCGCCCCGGCCAGACAGATCTTGGCAGTACGCACTGTTCGTTACCCCGTTTTCTCGAAGTGAGCCGGCGTGAGTCCTCGACACAACCGGCCACTTCGGAAGATAGGGCAGAAACCACGCGAAGTTGGACAAACCGCCCGTAGTTCACGATTGATGTTGATGGCCCCCCGGGCAGCTTGACGACCGGGGTGAGTTTCGTCAGGCTCGTCCGGCCCGGATTGGAGACGCGAGATGCGTGCTGGTCGTTCCGCCTTGTGCCTGGCCATCGGCCTGGTCGTCCCGCTGCTGATGGCCAGCGGCTGCACCGGTGACCCGGCGAGACGATCGGGGCCACCGCCCGAACCCCCGTCACCCGCCGGGCTGAGCCGGCCTTCCCCTACTCCCGAGGCGCCGACGGGATGGTTTCCGGCCGGCCGGGTGCTGCTGGCCGGCCCGCTGACAGAGCAGAAGGAAGCCACGATCGCTGATGTGGTTCCCAGCGGGGCCAGCTTCACCGTCTATTTCATCTGCACCGGAGGAGGCCGGATCGCACTGAACGTGACGAGCGCCGCTCCGCTGCGATACCCCTGCGACGGGGTGCCCAACCTGTCGCAGGTCTTCGTCGACAAAGGCGTCTCGACCGATCTTGCCGTCGGGGTCGAGGGTGCGGCGCAGTGGCGACTGGCGGTAGTCGACGGAGCGCCCTAGCCGGGCCTGGCGGACGGAGTAGCTACGTTCCGCCCCGCCCGCCCTGTCGTTCGCTCCCTGCCTGTGCGCCGGTGCGCTACGGCCGCGACGGCGAGTTGTCGCTCAGGCCAGGGCGGCCTCGGCCGAAGTCAGGAACGCGTCGTTCTCGGCCGGGGTACCGATGGTGACCCGAACGCCATCCCCGGCGAACGGCCGCACGATCACCCCGCGCGCCTCGCACGCCTTGCCGAACGCCACGGCCCGCTCGCCCAACGGCAGCCAGACGAAGTTGGCCTGGCTCGTCGGCACCTCGGGCACGAACTTGCGCAGCGCCTCGGTGACCCGGTCCCGCTCGGCGACGACCAGGGCGCAACGGCGCTCCATCTCCGCCACCTGGGTCAGCGCGGCGAGAGCACCGGCCTGGGCCGCGGTGCTGCTGGAGAACGGGGTCGCCACCTTGCGGATGGCGGCGGCCACCACCGGCTGGGCAACCAGCCAGCCCATTCGCAACCCGGCGAGCCCCCACGCCTTCGACAGGGTGCGCAACACCGCCACGTTGGGTCGGTCCAGGTAGTCGAGCCCGTCCGGCACCTCCGGGTCGGTGACGAACTCCCGGTACGCCTCGTCGATCACCACCAGCACGTCGTCCGGCACCGCGTCGAGGAACCGGTCCAACTCGGCCCGGCGCAGCGCCGTACCCGTGGGGTTGTTCGGGTTGCAGACGAAGATCACCCTGGTTCGGTCGGTCACCGCCGCGGCCATCGCCGCCAGGTCGTGCCCGTGCCCGGCGTCGTTGGGCACCCGCACGCTGGTCGCGCCGCTGGTCGCCACGATGATCGGGTACGCCTCGAAGGACCGCCACGAGTAGAGCACCTCGTCGCCCGGCAGGCAGGTGGCCCGCACCAGGTGCTCGGCGAGCGCCACCGAGCCGCAGCCGGTGGCGACCCGGTCGGCGTCCACGCCGTACCGCTGGGCCAGCGCGTCACGCAGCGCGACCACGCCCATGTCCGGGTAGCGGTGCGACGTGGCGATCGCCTCGGTGACCGCCTCCACCACGCCGGGCAGCGGCCCGTACGGCACCTCGTTGCTGGCCAGCTTGATGGCCTCCGGCAGGCCCAATTCACGGGCCAGGTCGGCAGGACTGCGCCCCGGCACGTAGCTGGGCAGCGCGTCCAGGTCGGCGCGGGTCAGCCGCAGCGCCGGCTGGTGACGTCCGGAGTCGGTCATAGGGTGTCTCCCGGGGGCTGGTCGCGGTCGTTCGCGGGGGCGGAATCGGGGCGGTCGGGGACTTCGACGACCACCGTCTGCGCGCGCTTGTCGTGCAGCGCCTGGCGCAGGGGGTGGTCGAAGAGCGGGGAGAGAGCATCGACCAGTTGCAGCACCAGGCCGAGCCCGGCGCAGTACCAGAGCAGAGTCGGCAGGCCCAGGGTGCTCCACCGGCTCAGCGCCCGGCGTACGCCCAGCGGCTGGTCGGCGGCCATCGGCACCGCCCGGATCCGCATCACCCGCTTGCCGATGGTCTGCCCACCGGCGGCCATGGCGGGCACCTCGTAGGCCAGCCAGAGTGCGGTGGCGATCAGCAGGATCGCCACCAACAGGGAGCTGGCCTGTTCGCTGGGCATCGGCAGGCCGTCGGCGGAGTTGTCGCCCCGCGCCGCGCGCCGGAAGACCTCCTGCCAGTACGGCGCCCACTCCTGCGCCCAGCGCCAGACGAACCAGCCGTTGACGACCACGTTCAGCGCGAAGACAAGGCCGAAGTCGATCAGCCGGGCGACGAGCCTACGACCGTAACCAGCCAGTCTGAGGCCGTGCGGTCGCGGCTCGGGCGGTCGGCCGGGCCAGCCAGGGTGACCGGGCGGTGGTGCCCAGGCGGGTTGGCCGGCCTGTGGTCCCCAGCCGGGCGGGCCGGCCTGTGGGCCCCAACCCGGGCCGTGTCCCGGCTGCTGGCCGTACCCCGGGGCTGTGCCGTACCCCGGTGGTGGGCCCGGCTGCGGGCCGTACCCCTGGGGTGGGCCCGGGTGCGGCGGCCAACCCGGCGGGGCGGTCACCGCGTCGGGGGTCGCCGACGCCGCGGGCGCGGCCGGTGTGACCGGTGCGGGCGACGGCTCGGGCGGCGGCGGGCCGTCCGGCGGGGTCGCGTCGACGGGAATTGGCGCGCCGAGCCAACCCTCGCCGTCCCAGTAACGCCGGGTCTCGGTATCGGCGGGGTCGACGTACCAACCAGGTTGAACGCTCACGCGGCCGTTCCGCTTCGCTCACTCACGAGGACACCTTAACGACGACCGTCCCGGCGAACTCGGCACGGAGGTGTCGCGGGGCGTACCCCTGGGGGTGTGGTCCGGGCTGCGGCGCGACGCCGCCGGTGGTGGGTTGGGGCCCACCGGCCGGCGGCGTCGGGTACGACAGAGGTTGCGTCACGCTCGCAAGTGTTACAGGTTGCCGCGGGCTTCCTGCTCCCGCTCGATCGCCTGGAACAGCGCCTTGAAGTTGCCCTTGCCGAAGCCCAGCGAGCCGTGCCGTTCGATCAGCTCGAAGAAGACAGTGGGTCGGTCCTGCACCGGCTTGGTGAAGATCTGGAGCAGGTAGCCGTCCTCGTCCCGGTCGACCAGGATCTTGCGGGCCTTCAGCTCCTCGATCGGCACCCGCACGTTGCCGATGCGGGCGCGCAGTTCCGGGTCCTCGTAGTACGAGTCCGGGGTGTCCAGGAACTCCACACCGGCAGCGCGCATCGCGTCGACGCTGGCGAGGATGTCGTTGGTGGCGACGGCGATGTGCTGCGCGCCCGGGCCCTGGTAGAACTCCAGGTACTCGTCGATCTGGGACTTCTTGCGCGCGATCGCCGGCTCGTTGAGCGGGAACTTCACCTTGCGGGTGCCGTTCGCCACGACCTTGCTCATCAGCGCCGAGTAGTCGGTGGCGATGTCGTCGCCGATGAACTCCGCCATGTTTGAGAAGCCCATCACCCGCTTGTAGAACTCGACCCACTCGTCCATCCGGCCCAGCTCCACGTTGCCGACCACGTGGTCGACGGCCTGGAAGAAGCGCTTCGGCTGGATACCGGCGTCGATCATCGGCTGCCGGTCCACGATCGGGCCCCGGGCCACGAAGCCGGGCAGGAACGGGCCGGTGTAGCGGGACCGGTCGACCAACGTGTGTCGGGTGTCGCCGTACGCGGCGATGGCGGCCATCCGGACGGTGCCGTGCTCGTCGCTCACCTCGTGCGGCTCGACGACGCTGGTGGCGCCCTGGGCGATGGCGTGCGCGTACGCGGTGTCCACGTTCGGCACCTCCAGCGCGATGTCGCTGATGCCGTCGCTGTGCCGGGCCACGTGCTCGGCGCCGTCGGCGTCCGGGCGCACCGCACCGGTCAGCACGAACCGGGCCGAGCCGCTGGTCAGCACGTACTGGGCGTGGTCCCGGTAGCCCTGCTCGGGGCCGCGGTACGCCACGCAGGTCATGCCGAAGGCGGTGGAGTAGTAGTGGGCGGCCTGCTTGGCGTTGCCGACCAGGAAGTGCACGTGGTCGAGGCCCCGGACCGGGAACGGGTCGTGGCTGATGTCGTGGTCGACAGCGCCGACGAGCCGGTCGGTGTCGACGTCCTCGGTCGACTGGGGTCGGTCGATCGCCTGGGTCATGGTGGGCTCCCTCGCGTACCGGCCGGCCTTGTGGGCCGCCGTGGTCGGTTCTTGTGGCGAGGATCGCTGGCCCGGTGTCGGCTGGGCAACTGTTGCAAGAAATGCTGGTCAGGTTGCACATTCGGTATGGTCTGCACTCATGAATGGTGAGCAGAATGTACAGCTCGATCCGCTCGACGTGCGCTTGATCGAACTGCTCACCGAGGAGCCGCGGATCGGGGTGCTGGAGTGCTCCCGGCGGCTCGGGGTGGCCCGGGGCACCGTGCAGGCCCGGCTGGACAAGCTCATCGAGCGGCGGGTCATCGAGGGCTTCGGCCCCGAGATCGCGCCGGCCGCGATCGGGTTCGGAGTGACCAGCTTCGTCACCCTGGAGATCAGTCAGCGGCACGGCCACGACCCGGTCACCGCTCACCTCGCCGCCATCCCCGAGGTGCTGGAGGCGCACACCATCACCGGCTCCAGCGACCTGCTCTGCCGGATCGTGGCCCGCTCCAACACGGACCTGCAACGGGTCATCGACCAGATCGTCTCGTCCGCGGGCATCACCCGGGCCTCCACGATCATCGCGTTGGCCGAGCAGATTCCCTACCGCACGCTTCCGTTGGTGCGCAGCGCTGTTCGGGCCGAGGGAAAGGTGCTGTAACACCTCCGAGCCCAGAAAGCGCGGCGACACGGCGACGCGGGCGTACGGAAGATCCGTGATCGTGGCTACGGTGTGCGGTGTGGCGAAGGGGAGCGTACGCGGTGGGCTGCTGCTCGGCCTTGCCGTGGTCGTCGCGCTCGCCGCGACCGGCGTGTGGAATCCGTTCCCCGGTCTGTGGGACTGGGTGGACCGCAGCGAACCCATCTCCGAGCCCGACGTGGTCTGGCAGCAACGGGTCGGCGGCACGCCGCGCAGCGTGACCATCGCCGGCGACACCGTCGTGGTCGAGCAGCGCACCCGGGTCGAGGCGCGCAGCCTGGCCACCGGCGCCCAACTCTGGGAGCGCAAGGCGGACTGGGCGGCGGTCGCCGGCGGTGACCGCGACCCGGTGGTGGCCGTGGGCAAGCTCCTGGTCAACGGGTACGAGCTGCTCGACCCGACGACCGGGGTGACCCGGCGACGTGACGACGACGCGGTGGCCGTCTGGACGTACCGCAATCTGCTCCTCGACGCCCGCTGCACCGACGCCACCGACTGCACCCTGAGCGCCTGGGACCCGCGTGGCACCGCGCCGCTCTGGACGGCCTTCCTGCCCGGGGTGCACAGCGGTCTGCTCGCCGACAACCCGGGTCTGCGCGGCACCCGCCGGCTCACCGCCAACCGGATCGACGACGGGGTGGCCGGGGCCGAGGCCGCGCCACCGCTGCTCGGCTTCCCGGTCGACGGTCGGGTCCACGTGGTCGACACCGCCACCGGCCGGGTGTTGCAGAACGTCGAACCGACCCGGGACGAGCGGCTCTCCGTGGTGGGCGGTCGACTGCTGCGGATCGCCGCCCGATCCCAGGACGGCAGCTGTTACTTCGCCATCTCCGCCCGGGACTCGGCGACCGGGCAGGAGGCCTGGCACCAGGCCGGCGTCAACCTGCGCACCGCCGACTCCGCCGGCTGCGTGCAACGCGAGGACCCGCAGGGTGCGCGGAACGTGCTGATCGGCGTCGCTCCGGACGGCCGGGAGGCAGTCATCGACGGGTACGACGGACGGCTGCTCTGGGTCGGTGATTCGGGCACCAAGTTGATCGCGGTGGACGACCGTTCGGCGGTGTTCCGGGCCGCCGACAAGCGCTCCGTGGTCGCCCGTGAGCTGGGCACCGAGAAGGTGCTCTGGAGGCGACCGGCCAGCGGCAAGGCCGGGGCCGCGCTCACCCCGTACGCGGTGGTGGTGGTCGATGAGAAGCCGTCGCGGCTGGCGGCACTGGACCCGCGCACCGGCCGGGAGTTGGCCGCCCTGCGCACCTCGGCGAACGCGCTCGCCGTCGGGTCACAGGGCATGATCATTGGCGAGGGGCGGGAGATCGGGTACGTCCGCTTCGGCGCGTCCGGAACCTCGCCCACCCGACCACCCGGCGACGGTGGGAATCCCGGGCCCGGCGGCCCCGGCCCCGACCCCGGCCGGCCGAACAACGGCGACTGCGGGCCGAAGGGGGAACTCTGCGCCGAACCGGGCGGCGGCAAGGACGGCTGAGCCGGCGACTCGCACGACGATCCGGGGCGGTGTGCCGGGCCCGGCACACCTGGTGGATGAGAGCGGCGTCCCAGGACCCGCCCGGCGGGTGGGAGTGATCGACCGGTCTGCCCTAGGCTTGCCGCTCATGAGCAGTGCCGCCGCATTCTCGTACGCCCCCCTGCTGCCAACCGGCCCCGATCAGACGGACTATCGCCTGGTCACCGACGAGGGCGTGGACGTCGTACACGGCCCGGGAGGCCGCCGTTTCCTCACCGTGGAACCGGCCGCGCTCACCGCGCTGACCGCCGAGGCGATGCACGACATCGCGCACTTCCTGCGCCCCGCGCACCTGGCGCAGCTCCGGGCGATCATCGACGACCCGGCCGCCTCGCCGAACGACAGGTTCGTCGCGCTGGATCTGCTGCGCAACGCCAACATCGCCGCCGGCGGTGTCCTGCCCATGTGCCAGGACACCGGCACCGCCATCGTGATGGGCAAACGCGGCCGGCACGTGCTGACCGACGGCGCCGACGCCGAGGCCATTTCCCGGGGCGTCTACCAGGCGTACACCAAGCTCAACCTGCGCTACTCCCAACTCGCCCCGCTGACCATGTGGGACGAGCGGAACACCGGCAGCAACCTCCCCGCCCAGGTGGACCTGTACGCCGAGGACCCGGACGGGCACCCCGACGCGTACAAGTTCCTGTTCATGGCCAAGGGCGGTGGCTCGGCCAACAAGTCGTACCTCTACCAGGAGACGAAGGCGCTGCTCAACCCCACGCGGATGATGCAGTTCCTGGAGGAGAAGCTGCGGCTGATCGGCACCGCCGCCTGCCCGCCGTACCACCTGGCCATCGTCATCGGCGGCACGTCCGCCGAGTACGCGCTGAAGACCGCGAAGTACGCCAGCGCCAAGTACCTCGACGCGCTGCCGACCTCGGGCTCGATGAGCGCGCACGGCTTCCGTGACCTGGAGCTGGAGGCGGAGGTGCTGGAGCTGACCCGCAACTTCGGCATCGGCGCGCAGTTCGGTGGGCGGTACTTCTGCCACGACGTGCGGGTGGTCCGGCTGCCTCGGCACGGCGCGTCCTGCCCGGTGGCGATCGCCGTCTCCTGCTCGGCGGACCGGCAGGCCGTCGCCAAGATCACCCCGTCGGGGGTGTGGCTGGAGCGCCTCGAAACCGACCCGGCGCGGTTCCTGCCCGACGTCACCGACGATTCGCTCGACGCCGAGCTGGTCGTCCGGGTCGACCTGAACCGGCCGATGGACGAGATCCGCGCGGAGCTGTCGAAGTACCCGGTGAAGACCCGCCTCTCGCTCTCCGGGCCGCTCGTGGTCGCCCGGGACATCGCCCACGCCAAGATCGCCGAGCGGTTGGACGCCGGTGAGCCGATGCCGCAGTACCTGCGCGACCACGCGGTGTACTACGCCGGCCCGGCGAAAACCCCAGAGGGGTACGCGTCCGGCTCGTTCGGCCCGACCACCGCCGGCCGGATGGACGCGTACGTGGAGAAGTTCCAGGCCGCCGGTGGCTCGCAGGTGATGCTGGCCAAGGGCAACCGTTCCCGTCAGGTGACCCGCTCCTGCCAGCAGCACGGCGGCTTCTACCTCGGCTCGATCGGCGGCCCCGCGGCCCGCCTCGCCCAGGACTGCATCAAGCACGTCGAGGTGCTCGAGTACGCGGAGCTGGGCATGGAGGCGGTCTGGAAGATCGAGGTCGAGGACTTCCCCGCCTTCATCGTGGTCGACGACAAGGGCAACGACTTCTTCGCCGAGGTCACCAAGCCGGTGCTCACCGTCGGTCGCCGCTGACCCGACCGATGAGCGAACGGGCGCCGGGCGAGTTCCGTCCGGCGCCCGTGCTGTCGCCCCTGTGTTGCTGAAAACCCGGCACGCCCGCCCCGCTGGGGTGGGACGGGCGCGCCGCCCCCGTCGGATGCCGTCACCGACAACCCGGAACGAGTCTGCTGCGCACCGCTGCCGATCCGCTCTCAGATCACTCTCGCCTGACCAAGGCGATCTGTCACCACCGGACTACTCTGCTGGAAGTTGCACCACTGACGCGGGAGAGCAGATGCGGTTCGGGATCCTGGGGCCTCTGCGGGTGGGCGGTGGCGAGTCCACAGTCACCGCGGGACGCGACCGGACCGTGCTCGCCATGCTGCTGTTGCGGGCCGGCCGGCTCGTGCCGGTCGATGAACTGGTCGACGCGGTGTGGGAGGACCGCCCGCCGGCCACCGCCCGCGGGCAGTTGCAGACCTGCGTGTCGCGGTTGCGTCGCCGGTTCACCGAACTCGGGCTGGCACCGGAGCTCATCGTCACCGATCCGGCGGGGTACGGCCTGCGTACCGCACCGAACGACCTCGACGTCGAGGTCTTCAGCCGGGGCGTGGAGGCGGCCCGTGCCCTGGTCGTCGCCGGCCGACTGGCCGAGGCGGGCACGGAATTCCGCGCCGCGCTGGCGCTGTGGCGCGGACCGACACTCGGCGGCATCGCAAGTAGGAGCGTCCGTCGCCGCGCCCAGGCACTCGACGAGCAACGCCTCACCGCGTTGGAGGAGTGCGTCGACGTCGAGCTGCGCCTTGGTCGGGCAGCCGAGCTGATCGAGGAACTGGCGGAGAGCGTCGACCGGCATCCGTTGCGGGAGCGCCTGCGAGGCCAGCTGATGTTGGCGCTTTCCTCGGTCGGGCGGCAGGCCGACGCACTCGCCGTGTACCGCGAGGGCCGGCGGACGTACGCCGAGGAGTTGGGCATCGAGCCGGGGGCCGCTCTGCAGGAACTGCACCAGCGGGTGCTCGCCGGCGACCTCGCCCTGGCCGGCCGACCGGCCCTACCCGTCGGCCCGGTTCGTGCGCTGCCCCGGGCGATCGGCGACTTCACCGGCCGGCAGCAGACGCTGGCCCGGCTGGTCAAGGAGGTGGAGGCCGGTGCCCGGATCCAGCTCATCGACGGCATGGCGGGCAGCGGCAAGACCACCCTCGCGGTGCATCTCGCCACCGCTCTCGCAGACGACTACCCGGACGCCCAGCTCTACATCGACCTGCACGGGCACAGCGAGGGCACCCCATTGACGCCGGCCGCGGCGGTCGCCACGCTGCTGCGGCAGCTCGGTGTGCCCGCCGAGAGGGTGCCGACGAGCCAGGACGACCGGTTGGCGCTCTGGCGTAGCGAGCTTGCCGGTCGGCGGGCCCTGCTGGTGCTCGACAACGCGGCGACCGCCGACCAGGTGACGCCGCTGCTGCCCAACGGCTCGCACTGCCTGATTCTGATCACCAGCCGCCGCCGGCTGGTCGGGGTGGACGAGGGACGGCCGTCGTCGCTGCCCGTGCTCGACACCGACGAGGGGGTCGAGTTGCTGGGGCGGGTGGTCGGTATGAACCGGGTGGCTGCCGAGCCGGAGGCCGCCACCGAGGTGGTCCGGCGCTGTGGTCACCTGCCACTCGCCATCCGGCTGGCCGGTGCCCGACTGGCGCACCGACCCCGTTGGCGCATCGCCGACCTGGCCGAGCGGCTGAGCACCCGGCCGGATCCACTGGCCGAGTTCGAGGCGGGCGAACGGTCCGTCGGTCGGGCCTTCGCCCTGTCGTACGCCCAGGTGTCGCCGGCGGCGCAGCGCGCGTTCCGGCTGCTGGGCGTGCACCCGGGAGTACGGTTCGACAACGCGGTCACCGCCGTACTGGCCGAGCTGTCCCTACCCGAGGCCCAGGACCTGCTGGACGAGTTGGTCGACGCGCACCTGGTGGAGGAGGCGGAGCCGGGCCGGTACCAGTTGCACGACCTGGTCCGGGAGTACGCGCGGACGCTGGTGGCCGAGCCGGAGCGGACGGTCGAGCGTCGCGGCGCTATCGAACGTCTGCTCGATCACCACCTGCAGGTCGCCACCACGATTGCCCGCGAGAGGGAACTCTCCGCGCTCCGCTCGCTGATCGTGGTGGGGGAGCCGCTCCGCCCTGACCTGGTCATGCTCGTCGCCGAGCAGGGTCGAGCCTGGCTCGACGAGAACCTGGCCGCATGGACAGCCCTGGTCCGGTTGGCGGAGACCGAGGGGTTTCTCCGCTACTGCTGGCAGTTGGCGAGAGCCTGCTGGCACGCCCAGTTCGAGGGCGGTCGCCTGGATGAACTGGTTGAGACACACAGCATCGGCCTGCGCGCCGCCGAGCAGTTGGGTGACGACAGGGCGGCGGGGATGATGCTCAACTATCTCGCCTCGGCCCATTACCGGCTGGGTGATTTCCCCACGGCGATCCGGGTGATGGAGAGGTCACGCGACATCTTCCGCCGCCTGGATCTGCGCTACGAATACCGCAACACCCTGGGCAACCTGGGCACCGCCTACGCGGCCAACTTTCAGTTCCGCCAGGCTCGCGAGTCCTACGACGCCGCTCGGGCGTTGGCGACGCGGATGGGCGACACGACGGCGCTGGCGAACGAACTCAACAACCTGACGATCACCCTGCTCCTCTGGGGGCGACACGACGAGGCGCTGCGCAACGCTCGGCGGCACCTGGGGATCGCCCGCGAGGTCGGCGACACGCGGCGGATCGGCAACGCCCTCGGGCACCTCGGGATGGTCCGACATCGGATGGGCGACGTGGTGCCGGCCGCACGGTTGTTGCGGGTGGCGCTGCGCATCAAGCGCCAGATGGGCGCCCGATTCGGTGAGGGTGAGGTGCTCAACGAGATCGGGATGATGGAACGGGAGGCCGGCCGTCCGGAAGAGGCCGCTGACCTGCACCGTGCGGCGCTGGTCGCGATGACCGAGGCGGGGGATCGCGTCGGCCAGTGCGGCTCGCGCAACCTGCTGGCCCGAGCCATCCTGGATCAGGGGGACGCGAGCAGCGCGCTCGACCTGCATCGTCGGGTGCTCGTCGACGCCACCGGGCTGGGTTCCCCACACGAGCAGGGTCGGGCGCTGGAGGGCATCGCCCGCTGTTTGCTGGCGACCGATCCGGCGGCGGCGCGGGCGCACCTGACCCGGGCGCTGGCCCTGTTCCGGCAGATCGAGTCGCCGGACCAGCACGAGGTGGAACGGTTGCTCGCCGAGTTGGGCTGACGGATCATCTGCGAGTCGGCCACGGGCGCGGCAGGATGGTACGCGTGACGACTCCAGAAGCGACCGGTTACCGCATCGAACGCGACTCGATGGGCGAGGTGGAGGTGCCCGCCGACGCGCTGTGGCGGGCACAGACCCAGCGTGCGGTGCAAAACTTCCCGATCTCCGGCCGGGGCATCGAGCCGGCCCAGATCAAGGCTCTCGCTCAGATCAAGGGCGCGGCGGCCGAGGTCAACGGCGAATTGGGCGTGATCGACGCGAACGTGGCGGCCGCCATCGCGGCCGCCGCCGCGCACGTGGCCGACGGCGGTTACGACGACCAGTTCCCGGTGGACGTGTTCCAGACCGGCTCCGGCACGTCGTCGAACATGAACACCAACGAGGTGATCGCCACACTGGCGAGCCGTGAGCTGGGCTCACCGGTGCACCCGAACGACCACGTCAACGCCTCCCAGTCCAGCAACGACGTCTTCCCCTCGTCGATCCACCTGGCGGCCACCCAGTTCATCGTGGAGGACCTGCTGCCGTCGCTGGGGCACCTTGCTGCCGCGCTGGAGGCCAAGGCGGCGGAGTTCGAGACGGTGGTCAAGGCGGGGCGTACGCACCTGATGGACGCCACGCCGGTCACTCTTGGTCAGGAGTTCGGCGGGTACGCCGCCCAGGTCCGCTACGGCATCGAACGCCTGGAGGGCGCGGTGCCCCGACTGGCCGAGCTGCCCCTGGGTGGCACCGCCGTGGGCACCGGGATCAACACGCCGCTCGGTTTCGCCGCCGCCGTGATCGACAAGCTGCGTGAGTCGACCGGGTTGCCGCTGTCCGAGGCGCGCAACCATTTCGAGGCGCAGGGCGCGCGCGACGCGCTGGTGGAGACGTCGGGGCAACTGCGCACCATCGCCATCGGCCTCTACAAGATCGCGAACGACATCCGCTGGATGGGCTCCGGCCCGCGCGCCGGTCTGCGGGAGCTGCGCATCCCCGACCTCCAGCCCGGCTCGTCGATCATGCCGGGCAAGGTCAATCCGGTGGTCGCCGAGGCGATGCGGCAGGTCTGCGCCCAGGTGATCGGCAACGACGCGACAGTTGGGTTCGCCGGCTCGCAGGGCGACTTCGAGCTGAACGTGATGCTTCCCGTGATGGGCCGCAACCTGCTGGAATCGATCCGGTTGCTCTCCGCGGTGAGCCGGCTCTTCGCCGACCGGCTGGTGGTCGGCCTGGTCGCGGACGCCGAGGTCTGCCTGGCGTACGCCGAGGGCTCACCGTCGATCGTCACCCCACTCAACCGCTACCTGGGGTACGACGAGGCTGCGTCGATCGCCAAGGAGGCGCTGGCCAAGCAGACGTCGATCCGTGAGGTGGTGATCGCCCGGGGTCACGTCGACTCCGGCAAGCTCACCGACACCCAGCTCGACGAGACGTTGGATCTGCTCCGAATGACCCACCCCTGAGCCGGCCCGCCCTGCCCGTGCTGCCGTGCCTGCCGTGCCTGCCGGCCCTGGTCAGGGCAGGTGCCGTGGTCTCGCCCAGCCGAGGAAGCGGGTGAAGAGCGCCGCCGGGTCGGGGCCATCGTGCGGGTTGAGCCGGTACAGGTCGGCGGCTGCCTCGTGCAGGACCGCGCACAGGTAGACGCTCAAACCGATCCGATCGTGCGCGTACTCCTGGCGGAGAGCCAGTCGGGCGACCGAGCACGGCCAGGGAGCGGCGCAGACCCGACAGAGCCAGAGCGGACGCAGCGGCAGGTGCGGTCGGCTCGGTGTGGTCGCGCGGTCGGGCAGGGCGGTCCGGGGCATGGTGTTGCGGTCCTTTCGAGCTGACTCGCTTGTGGCATCACTGCGCGCCCTCGCGCCCTGGCGGGTGCCTGAGGCGGCCGGGGGGGGTGAGGGACGGCCGGTTGCCCTTTGCTCTGCACCCGCGGGTGCGACGGCTACGGTCCGCGACTGGTGCCTATTGGGGTGCAGAGCAAAGGGGGATGGCCTGTGCCCATCACCACGGTGAGGGGGCGGTTGGTGATCAAGGACTTGGTTGGCCAGCCGCCGCACTGACGCAAAGGCGTTGCCCTAGGTGTAGTGGTTTCGCACGTCAGGACCCACTGCGTCCACGATCGAGCACGATCTTGTGCGGTCGGTCGGTTTGGTCTGGGGGTGGGGCCGCCCGGCACGGGAGATCGGGCGGCCCCGTACGACGCCGCCGGGCCCCGGGGGACGGGGAGCGGTGCCGCACTTCACAGTCTGGTGATCGGACGACTACGGTCGGAAGGGTTCAGCCCACCTGTCGTAGCTGCCCTGTTCGCAGGCCGCGCCGGCTCTGGTGGTCGGCTGGAGTTGATCGTCGGCGGGTTGGAGAGTGGCTGGGCATGGCCGATGGACAGATGACGGCGGCGGCGTTCCTGGTCGCGGAGCTGCGCCGGGCGCGGGCACGGCGCGGCTGGAGTCAGGACGAGCTGGCCAAGGCGGTCAACTACTCGGCGTCGATGGTCAGCGCCGTCGAGCTGGGTCAGCAGCCGCCCACCGCCAAGTACCTGGAACTCGTCGACCGCGCCCTGGACACCGGCGGCCTCTTCGGCCGCATGTCCACCGAACTGGTCAGCCTGGACCGGGCGCAGCCCTGGCTACGAGGCTGGCAGGCGATCTTCGCGCAGGCGCGCACACTCCGGTGGTACGAGCCTCGCTACGTGCCCGGGCTCTTCCAGACGGAGGACTACGCCCGGGCGGTCTTCGAGGCTGGCGGTCTGCTCGCTCCCGACGAGGTCGACCGGCGACTGACCGACCGGATGAATCGCCAGGATGTGCTGCACAGCGAGCGTGCCCCGCGGATCGTAGCGGTGCTGGACGAGGCGGTGCTGCGTCGACGGGTGGGCGGGCGAAAGGTGATGCACGACCAGACGCTGCACCTGGCACGCATCGCCACTGAGCACCCTCGGGTCCGGCTGCACGTGGTTCCGAGATCCGCCGAGGAGTATCCAGGGCTGGGCGGGCAGTTCGCGCTCGCCGCCCTGCCGGACGGCGCCGAGCTGGCGTATCTGGACTGTCAGGTTCGCGGCCAGGAGCTGGACCAGCCGCAGGATCTCTTGCGGTTGCAACGGGTCTGGGAGGCTACCTTGGGCGAAGCCCTGCCCCCGCAGGCTTCCATCGAGCTGATGAACGAGGTGGCCGAGTCATGGAGCTGATCGGCGCTGAGTGGCGCAAGAGCAGCCGTAGCAACCAGGACGCCAACTGCGTCGAGGTGGCTACGAATCTGGGGGACGTGGTCGGGGTGCGAGACAGTAAGGACTCGGACGGACCCGTGCTCGTTGTCGACGCGTACTCCTGGCGGCTCTTCGTGGCCGCGCCGCCGCGCTGACGCGACCGCCTCGCCCGCGACGGCGGTCGGGGTTCCCCGCGCTACGTCGCCGGCGCGGTTGTTGGGGTGGCCTGGGTAAACGGCTCGACGGTGTCACCGGGGCGGCGGATGATCCGGCCATGGGTGACGATGGGGCGGCGGTGCCGGCGGGGACCGAGCGGCTGCGGTTGCGGCGGCTGACCATGGCTGACGTGGATGTGCTGGTCGAGTTGGACAGCGACCCCGAGGTGATGCGCTTCCTCACCGGTGGTGTCGCGACTCCGGTGGCCACCGTGCGCGACGAGCAGTTGCCGAGGCTGCTGGCCCAGTACGACAGGCATCCCGGGCTGGGTCGGTGGGCGGCACATGATCGGGAGTCCGGCGAGTTCCTCGGTTGGTTCGCGTTGGACCCGTCGGAGGACGGCACCGAGGCCGAGTTGGGTTACCGGCTGCGCCGCGCGACGTGGGGGCGGGGGCTGGCCACCGAGGGGGCGCGGGCGCTGGTCCGGTACGCCTTCGACAGCGTCGGGGTGCGTCGGGTCTGGGCCGAGACGATGGCGGTCAACGAACGGTCCCGGCGGGTGATGGTGAAGGCCAAGCTGCACTACGTGCGGACCTTCCACCTCCAGTGGGACGACCCGATTCCGGGTACCGAGCAGGGCGAGGTGGAGTACGAGGTGCGGGCCGAGGAATGGGCGACCGTCGGTCAGGAGCGGCTGGCGGCCCGTCGGGCGCGGTAGGCGGTCACCGCCGCGCGGTTGCCGCAGCCGGCCTCGCAGAACCGTCGGGACCGGTTGCGGGACAGGTCGACGACCACGTTGTCGCAGTCCGGGTATTCGCAGATCCGCAGCCGGCTCAGCTCACCGGTACGAACCAGGTCGGCCATCGCCATGGCGGCCTCCACCGCGATGCGGGTGGCCAGCGGCGCGTCGCGGGGCACGGCGTGCAGGTGGTACGGCTCGTCGTCGTGCTCGATGAGCTGGGGTAACGCTTTGTGTTCCAGCAGTAGGCCGTTGACCACCGCGACGATCTCGGCCGGCTCGGCGTGCCAGATGCGGCGCAGTTGGGGCCGTAGCTCCCGGACGGCCTGCAGTTCCGCGTCGGTGTGCTCGTGCCGGCCGCTGTAGGAGTGGCGCACGAAGAACGCGTCCAGCGCCGCGATGTCGGGCAGCAGCTCACCGTCTCGACCTGCGGTGTTGACCAGCGCCGCGGCAGCGATCAGCGAACACTCGGTGTCATGAGCGAATAGCAACTTGACTCCTGTCATGGCTTCCGCCTAGCGTCATTAGCACAAGGATAGTTTGCTCATGACACGATGCCGATTGCGAGGAGCGCGACATGCACTCACGACCTGCTGCCGGCGTCGGGTTGGCGCTGCTCTCCGCAGTCACCTTCGCCACCTCCGGCACCTTCGCGCGATCGCTCATCGACGCCGGCTGGTCAGCCGAGTCCGCGGTGATCGCCCGCGTCGGCGTGGCCGCCCTGGTGCTGGCGATCCCCGCCCTCCTGTCACTGCGGGGCAGATGGCACGTGTTACGGAGCAACGCCACAGCCATCGGGCTGTTCGGGCTCCTCGGGGTGGCATTGGCCCAGGTGTGCTTCTTCAACGCCGTGCGCTACCTGCCCGTCGGTGTCGCGCTGCTGCTGGAATACCTGGGCATCATCCTCGTGGTCGTCTGGATGTGGCTGCGGCACGGGCAGCCACCCCGCCGGCTCACCGTCGCCGGGTCGGTGTCCGCGCTGGTCGGGCTGGCGTTCGTGCTCGACCTCGCCGGCACCGCCGATTTCCACCCGGTGGGCGTGCTCTGGGGACTGGGCGCGGCGTTCGGCCTGGCCGGCTACTTCGTGCTCGCCGGCCGGGTCGACCCCCGGCTGCCCTCGGTCGCCATGGCCAGCGGTGGGATGGCCGTCGGCGCCGCCGTGCTGCTCCTCATCGGGCTGACCGGCCTGCTGCCGCTGCAGGCGACCTTCGGCGAGGTCACCTTCGCCGGGCAGCCCACCAGCTGGTTGGTGCCCATCGCCGGGCTCTCGCTGGTGGCCGCCGTCATCGCGTACCTCGCCGGCATCGCCGGCACCCGGATCCTCGGACCCCGACTGTCGTCGTTCGTCGGGCTGACCGAGGTCCTCTTCGCGGTGCTGATCGCCTGGCTCTTCCTGAACGAGCTGCCCACCGGCTGGCAGCTGTTCGGCGGTGCGCTGATCGTCGCCGGCGTCGCCCTGGTACGCCTCGACGAGCTGCGAGCGACGCCGGCGCCAGTCATGCCCGAGCCCGAGCTGGCGCTTGACGGTCGGTGAGGTTGCCAGGCGGTCCTGCGGTTCGTCCGCGCGCTGTGCGGGAGGGCTGGCGGTGGGTTCGTCGGCACGTGGTGCGGGGCGGCTGGCGGTCGGTGAGAAAGTGGTGTGGTGCTGACGACTGTGGTGTTCGACGCTGACGAGACGCTGCTGGACCTGCGACCCGCCGTGACTGGCGGGTTGGTAGCCGTCCTCGACGAGATGCGGCGGCGCACCCCGGCGGCAGCCGGTGTGACGCTCGCCGAGCTGGAGTCCGATTGGGACGCGGTCTTCGGCGATCTGACGGCCGCCCCGGCGATGGAGATCCGGCGCGCCGCGCTGGCCCGGTCGCTGACCCGCGCCGCGTTGGCCGACCACCTGGACGAGATCGCGGATCTCTTCTTCGCCCGCCGGTTCGCCCTCACCCGACCGTTCCCGGACGTGCCACCGGCGCTGGCCATGCTGCGTCGCCGGTACGCCCTGGGTTTCGCCACCAACGGCAACAGCCGCGCCGAACGGTGCGGGCTCACCGGCGAGTTCGCTTTCGAGCTGTACGCGCACGAGAACGGTCTGCCCAAGAAGCCGGCCCCGGAGTTCTACGCAGCCGTGATCGCAGCGGCCGGCGTGCCAGCCGGGCAGATCGTGTACGTCGGTGACTCCTGGGAGCACGACGTGGTGGCACCTCGGCGGGCCGGCCTGCGATCGGTGTGGCTGAACCGGCTTGGTCTGCCTCGCCCACCCGGTGGCCAGCCCGACGCCGAGGTGTCGAGCATGGCCGACCTGCCGGCCGCGCTCGCAGGTCTGGCCGTCGGGTCGAACAGTGCCGGCACTCTCGATGCTCCAGCTGCTCTCGGTGCTCGGGTGGACGTGGCCGGCGTCGATGCTCTCGGTGCTCGGGCCTAGGTGGAGAAATTCACGGCCATAACGGGCGTTCAGCTGGCGTAATCCGACACGGTATTGTGTGATGGCTGCCACGTCCCTCAACGAGAGGATCCGATGTGGTGAGCAAGCGCTTCACCGCCCGTACGGTCGCGACTGCGGCAGTGCTGGCACTTACGGCTACGGGGTTGGGTGTGCCGGCCAACGCCGCGCCGAGCGACTCCCGCACCTTCACCGTCGTCGCCGAGGACGGCGTCGCCGTTGACACGGCGGTCGCCGCGATCAAGGCGGCTGGCGGCACTGTGGTGTCCCGGTCCGACGAGGTCGGCATGTTCCAGGTCAGCAGCGACCGGGCCGACTTCGCGGCCAGGGCGACCGCCGCGCCGACGCTGATCGGGGCCGCCGAGCAGAAGGCCATCGGCCGCAAGCCGAAGCTGGACCGGGTCGAGCAGGAGCACCTGCTGGCCGCTGCCGGTGCTCGTGCCGGTGCCGGTGCCGGTGCCAAGAAGGGCGCCAAGCTCGATCCGCTCGATGACAAGCTGTGGGGCCTGGAGATGATCCGGGCCGACAAGGCCCGCAAGATCGAGCCGGGCGACCGTCGGGTGACCGTCGGCGTACTGGACACCGGCGTCGACGCCAGCAACCCGGACATCGCGCCGAACTTCAACTGGTCGCTGTCGCGCAACTTCGCGCCCGACCTGACCGACGTGGACGGCCCCTGCGAGGTGCCGAGTTGCCTCGACCCGGTTGGCACCGACGACGGCGGGCACGGCACCCACGTGGCCGGCACGATTGGCGCCGCGGCGAACGGCTTCGGCCTCTCCGGCGTCGCCCCGAACGTCTCGCTGGTCGAGCTCAAGGGCGGCCAGGACTCCGGCTACTTCTTCCTTGAGCCGGTGGTCAACGCCCTGCTCCACGCCGGCCGGTCCGGGATCGACGTGGTCAACATGTCGTTCTACGTCGACCCGTGGCTCTACAACTGCACCGCCAACCCGGCCGACTCGCCCGAGGACCAGGCCGAGCAGCGGGCCATCATCAAGGCGATGAAGCGGGCTCTGGTCTTCGCGCACAACAAGGGCGTTTCCCTCGTCGGTGCGCTCGGCAACAACAACGAAGACCTGGGCGCACCGCGTACCGACGTCACGAGCCCCGACTACGGCGCTGACCCGTACCCCCGGCCGATCGACAACGAGAGCTGCTGGGACCTGCCCACCGAGGGCCCGCACGTGATCGGTGTGTCGTCGGTCGGCCCGTCCGGCAAGAAGTCGGACTTCTCCAACTACGGCACCGAGCAGATTTCGGTCGCCGCGCCGGGTGGTTGGTTCCGGGACGGCTTCGGCACCGACACCTTCCGTACCGACGCCAACATGATCCTCTCGACGTACCCGAAGCATGTGCTTCAGGAGGAGGGCTCGGTCGACGCCGACGGCAACATCGTCGCGGGCTTCGAGAATTCGGTCTTCAAGCAGTGCAAGGCCAACGGTGAGTGCGGCTACTACACCTACCTCCAGGGCACCTCGATGGCGTCCCCGCACGCCGCCGGCGTCGCCGCGCTGATCGTCAGCCGGCACGGCAAGGCGCAGGGTCGGACTGGCTTCGGGATGTCGCCGGACCAGGTCGAGCAGCATCTCTACCGCACGGCCGCCGAGCACGCCTGCCCGGAGCCGCGTCTCCAGCAGTACCGCAACGAGGGCCGGGACGAGACCTACGACGCGTACTGCGCCGGCGGGGTCAACTTCAACGGCTTCTATGGCTACGGGATCGTCGACGCCTACGCGGCGGTGAAGACCCCGCTCAAGCCGAACGCCCGCCCGTAGCGCACATCGCACTGCGGAGGTGGCCCAACCACCACCACCCGGGGCCCGGACGACGCTTGTCGTCCGGGCCCCTCGGTCGTCCGGGCCCCTCGGTCGTCCGGGCCCCTCGGTCGTCCGGGGCCTGCGGTCGTCCGGGGCTCGGTGTCTGACCTCGGTCATGATCGACTCGGGTTTCTGGAAAGCGCGGTGTCGGCGGCTGAGGGATGGCGCGGTTTCCAGGAACCCGAGATGATCCTGGTCATGTGGACGATCCCCGCCGCCACCCGCGGCTGACCAGCGCGTCGCCCACCTCTCGAAGCACCGCGGGGAACTCGCCGTGCAGCCGTCGACTGGTCACGTGCAGGACCAGCCAACCCGCAACGACCAGCTGATTCAGCCGACGGCGATCGCGGTGCAGCTGCTCTGCGTCGGAGTGCCACTTCCCGTCGTACTCCACCGCTACCCGATACTGCGGCCAGGCCAGATCGGGGTGCAGGACAAGGCCGGTGGGCAGGCGTACCGGGTGTTGAACGGCTGGGCGGGGCAGCCCACCCAGCACCAGCCGCACGCGTAGGTGCGACTCTGACGGAGACTCTGCTCTGCCGTCGGCCAGGTCGAAGACCCAGCGCGCTCGTCGCCCACCAGGCCGGTCCGCGTTGCGGGCGGCCAGGGCGGCCAGCGTGTCGCGCTCGGCCAGCCCCTGCCCGAGCAGCGAGTCGACGATGGCGACCGCCCGGACCGGGTCGAGCCAGACAGCCGTTTCCCAGGCAGCCCGCCCCGGGTCCGACCGGGGGATCGGGAGGTCCCGCTCGCTGGGCCTGGGCGGGCTGGCCGCCACCCACCCATCGCCAGGGCGGGCCGTCACGATGCCCCCTGCTCTGACGGACACCGTGGCCGGGCGGGACAGCTGCGGAGCTGGGCGCGGCGACATTAGGCCGACAGGCGGGCGCCGTGCTCCCGTAGGTCGCGCTGCATCACGTGGACGTCCCTCGCCCGGCGGTCGTCCTGGGGCCGGCATTCGTCCGTCGCCCGACGGGCCCCCTTCGTCTGGCATTCGTCCAGCGCCTGGCGGTCGTGGTGCGGTCGGTGGGGGCGCGGCCAGCTCCGGGGCGCCGCTCACCATGACCGGGGTGATGGCGTTGACGTGCACGCTGAGGCCGCGCTGCGGGCCGACCCGCAGCGATCGGGGCACGAGGACGTGCACATCGTCGGTGAAGCTCGCGGCGTGTTGGACGCCGTGCAGATAGGCGGCCGACGGGCCGCCGACCACGACTCCGGGCGGTAGCCGGAGGAGGGCGGCGCGGCACGCGAGGGCGTGGTCCCGGTCCAGCCGCGCATCGGCGTAAATGTCGTGCCGCAACCGCATCCAGGCGGAGCTGCGCAGCTGATGTTCGGTGAGCAGGCCGCCCCGGACAGCGTCGGAGCCGCGGAAGACCTGCCAGGTCAGGGCATCGGGGCGATGCGGACGTGGTGGCATACCGAGCAGCCTGCCGACCACCGACTGGCCACCGAAACCCCTGTGGACAAGCCTCCTCCGCACACGCCGCCGGACCTGTGGACAACCACGAATCCGCCTGCCGATCGTGCTATGTCACCGGCCCGGAGCAACCGACTAACCGGGCATTCGGGCTGCCGGCCGGCGGTGATCCACTCGCGTTTCTGAAAGTCGCGCGGCCGCTGGCCTTGGGACACCGCGACTTCCGTGAACCCGAGTCGATCAAGCCATGGGCGGCGGCGAGGTTCCCCGCGCGGCCGTCAGGTCGGGCGGGGCGCGGCGGTGAGGTGGCGCGGCCGGCGGTCAGCTGAGGGCGGTGGTGATGGCTCGGGCGGCGGCCAGGACCTGGGGGCCGATCGTGTCGACGTCCAGCGGGGCGAGCGCGACCACGCCGACGCTGGCTTCCAGCCCGGGTACGTCGAGAACCGGTGCCGCCACCCCGTACGCCCCGGCCTGTAACTCTCCGCTGCTACTGACCGCCTCTGCCACCCCGGCTCGACCGGCCAGGATCGCCCGGCCGGCCGCTCCCCGGTCCAGTGGATGCCGTGCCCCGGCCCGGTACGCGACGTGGAACGACGTCCAGCTCGGCTCGACCACGGCCAGGGCAACGCCCTCTCCACCTTCGACGACGGTCAGATGCGCGGTGGCGCCGGCCTGCTCGGCGAGGCGGCGCAGTGCGGGCAGCGCACCCTCGGCGAGTAGCGGCTGGGCCCGCCGGGCCAGGTGCAGCAACCCGGCACCGAGGCGCAGCCGCCCTTCTCCGTCGCGGCGCAGCATGCCGTGTCCGGTCAGCGCGCTGACCAGCCGGTAGACGGCGGCCCGGCCGATGCCGAGCCGATTCGCGGCCTCGGTGACGGTAAGCCCGCCAGCGGCGTCGGCGACCAGGTGCAGCAGCCGCAACCCCCGGTCCAACGTCTGCGACGTCTCCCCGCCCCGCCCGGCAACCGCGTCGACCCGCCGTGCACCAGCGCCGACCGGCCCGGAGGCCGCGCCAGCCCGCCTCACACCGGCGTCGGCCGGCCCGGAGGCCGCGTCAGCCCGTTCCGCACCGGCGACAGCCGGCCCGGAGGCCGGGTCGGCAGGGGTGGTGGGGTTGGCTGGCGGGTCACCGGAGCCACCGGAGCGTGCGGTCGCATCCACGCCTGGCAGCGTACGACCCGGCACCGGCGGACCCGGACAGGCACGGACAGCTACCCTTGTACGGTGACGCTACGCCTGTATGACACCGCCACCCGATCGGTGCGGGACTTCGTCCCGCGGGAAGCCGGCAAGGTGGGGGTCTACCTGTGTGGTCTCACCCTCCAATCCCCGCCGCACATCGGTCATCTTCGCTCCGGCGTCAACTATGACGTGCTGCGCCGTTGGCTGATGGCCGCCGGCTACGAGGTCACCTTCATCCGCAATCTGACCGACATCGACGACAAGATTCTGGTCAAGGCGGGTGAGCAGGGTCGTCCGTTCTGGTCGATCGCGTACGCCAACGAGCTGCTGCTCGCCCAGTCTTACCGGGCGTTGAACGTGCTGCCGCCCACCTATGAGCCGCGCGCCACCGGGCACATCCCCGAGATGCACGAGCTGATCACGAAGTTGATCGCCGACGGGCATGCGTACCGGGCGAGTGACGGTTCGGGCGACGTCTACTTCGACGTGGCGTCCTGGCCGGCGTACGGGTCGCTGTCGGGTCAGTCTCCGGACGCCATGCAGTCCGCCGGGGACGCCCCGGACCGGGGCAAGCGGGACCCACGCGACTTCGCGTTGTGGAAGGGCGCCAAACCGGACGAGCCGGCGGACGCCTACTGGCCGTCGCCGTGGGGGTTGGGTCGGCCGGGCTGGCACATCGAGTGCTCAGCGATGTGCTGGCGCTATCTCGGCCCGGAGTTCGACATTCACGGCGGTGGCCTGGATCTGACGTTCCCGCACCACGAGAACGAGATCGCCCAGTCCCAGGCGGCCGGGTTGCCGTTCGCCCGCTACTGGGTGCACCACGGGCTGTTGAGCATCGGCGGGGCCAAGATGGGCAAGTCCGCTGGCAACGCGCTGGGCTTGGCGTACGTGGACTCGCTCGGGGTGCGGCCGGTGGAGCTGCGCTACTACTACGCCGCCGCGCACTACCGCTCGGTGATCGACTACTCGGAGGATTCGCTGCGCGACGCGGCCACCGCGTACCGGCGGATCGAGGGTTTCGTGCTGCGGGCCGCCGAGCGGGTCGGTGCTGAGCAGCTTGGTGAGCTGCCGGCCGGCTTCGTCGCGGCGATGGATGACGACCTCAACACGTCCGCCGCGCTGGCCGTGCTGCAACAGCACATTCGGGACGGCAACACCGCGCTGAGCGTCAGCGATGATGTGACCGTCCGCACCACGCTGGCCGTGGTGCGGGCAATGCTGGATATTCTCGGGATCGACCCCCTCGACCCGGCCTGGACCGGTGGTGGCCGATCGGACGATCTTCGTGCCGTGGTGGATTCCCTGATCGCGCTGGCCCTGGAGCAGCGTGCACAGGCGCGGGGCCGCAAGGACTGGGCCTCCGCTGACGCGGTGCGTGACCAGCTCAAGCTGGCCGGCGTGGTGGTCGAGGACACCCCCCAGGGCCCCCGTTGGACTATTGGAGAGCAGGACTGATGGCCGGCAACTCGCAGCGCCGTGGCCGGCGACTGACGTCGAAGGCGAGCGCCCCCAAGGGCTCCGGTGGCAAGAACAAGGACTCGTTGGCTGGGCGCGGTCGCACCCTGCCCGCGGACGAGCGGCCGTGGCACAAGGGCTACTCGGGCACCGAGAAGCTGCCCCAGCGCACCGCCTGGAAGCAGGACAAGGAGCGCCGCGTGGCGGCCGAGGAGGGGCGCGCCCCCAAGATCGGTCAGCCGGGCAGCAAGGACACCACCTGGGGTCGGGGCGGCGGTCGGGGCGTACCGGTCGGTCGGGGTGCTGCCGGCGGACGGGGCGGCAAGCCCACCGGGCGGTCCGGTCCCCGGGTGACGCCGGGGCGCAAGTCCAACCCGTCCAAGGACACCCCTGAGCTGCTGGTCGGGCGCAACCCGGTGCTGGAGGCGCTGCGCGCCAACGTGCCGGCGACGGCGCTCTACACCGCCCAGGGCATCGACATGGACGACCGGATCAACGAGATCATCCGGACCGCCGCCGACCGGGGCATCGCCAACCTGGAGATCAGCCGCGCCGAGTTGGACCGGATGACCGGCGGGGTGCTGCACCAGGGCGTCGGCTTGCAGGTGCCGCCGTTCGCGTACCAGCCGTTCGAGGACATGGTCGCCGCTGCGTTGGAGCAGCAGGCCCCGCTGCTGGTCGCGCTGGACGGTGTCACCGACCCGCGCAACCTGGGCGCCGTGATCCGGTCGGCTGCCGCGTTCGGCGCGCAGGGTGTCTTCGTACCCGAGCGTCGTGCCGCCGGCATCACCGCGACCGCCTGGCGGACCAGTGCCGGCGCGGCCGCGCGGGTGCCCGTGGCGCAGGTGACCAACCTGACCCGGTCGCTGAAGGCGTGCCGCGACGCCGGCTTCATGGTCGTCGGCCTGGATGCCGACGGCGACACCGACCTCTACAACCTGGAGGCCGCTGTCGGTCCCCTGGTGGTGGTGGTCGGTTCCGAGGGGCGCGGCCTTTCCCGCCTGGTCGGGGAGACCTGCGACCTGACCGTCAGCATCCCGATGATCTCCGAGGTCGAGTCGCTCAACGCCAGCGTGGCGGCGGCGGTCGCCCTGGCCGAGGTCGCCCGCCGACGCTCCGTCGAGCTGTAGCGCACGTCCACGAAGGCCCCCTCCCGCCGAGTGCGGGAGGGGGCCTTCGTGCGCAGACCTGACGGCGGCCATCGGCAGGCTGACCCAAAAAGTGCGCCGCGCCGGCCCGGGTCGCCCCCGGAGAGCCACCTCGGCGCTGGCTGCCCACGGTGAAAAGCCACCGCCGGTACGACGAAGGGGCGGCCCGCCGAAGCGGACCGCCCCTGTCGGTACGGCGTTACGTCAGATCCGGCTGCCAGTGGAGGCGTGGAAGACGTGGCTGCGACCGGCGACCGGCTTGACGAACACGGTGTCACCCATGTTCGGCATGTTGCGCCGGTCGGTGCGGACGACGAAGCGCTCCGAGTTGCCACCAAGCGCGGCGTGGCCGTAGACGTTGGCGTCCGAACCGAGGTCCTCGACCAGCTCGACCACGACCGGCATGCCGCCCTCGGTCGGGCTGACCAGCTCGCAGTCCTCCGGGCGGAAGCCCACGGTGACCTTGCCGTCGCCACCCTGGGCGCGGGCCGCCTCGACCTGCTCCCGGGTCAGCGGGATGTTCAGCTCGGCGAACTCGGCGCCCCGCTCGTTCAGCGGAACGGTCTTGATGTTCATGGCGGGAGAGCCCATGAAGCCGGCGACGAACACGTTGGACGGGGTGTCGTAGAGCGCCCGCGGGGTGTCCACCTGCTGGAGAACACCGTCGAGGAGCACCGCGACCCGGTGACCCATCGTCATGGCCTCGACCTGGTCGTGCGTGACGTAAACAGTGGTGACACCCAGCTTGGCCTGCAGGGATGCGATCTGGGTACGGGTCTGCACACGGAGCTTGGCGTCGAGGTTCGACAGCGGCTCGTCCATGAGGAAGACCTGCGGCTCGCGGACGATCGCCCGGCCCATCGCGACACGCTGACGCTGACCACCGGAGAGCGCCTTCGGCTTACGGCTGAGGTACTCCTCCAGCTGGAGCAGCCCGGCCGCTTCCTTGACCCGCCGGTCGATCTCCGACTTGGAGGTCTTGCGCAGCTTGAGGGCGAACGCCATGTTCTCGTACACCGTCATGTGCGGGTAGAGGGCGTAGTTCTGGAAGACCATCGCGATGTCGCGGGCCTTCGGGGGGAGGTGGGTGACGTCACGCTGGTCGATGTAGATCGAACCGGCGTCCACGTCCTCCAGACCGGCGAGCATCCGCAGGCTGGTGGACTTACCGCAACCGGAGGGGCCGACCAGGACGAGGAACTCCCCGTCGCCGATCTCGAGGTCCAGCTCGTTGACGGCGGGACGCTCTTGGCCCGGGTAGACCCGGGACGCCTTGGAATAGGTGACCGTAGCCATGGTGAAGCGCTTCCTTTCACCGGCAGGAACGTGCCGGACGATCCGAGTGAAGGAGCAACCGGCACGTGTCCGTGCCGGCCAGCGGACGGCGGCCCGGTCGCGGGGGCGCCCGGTCGTCGTCCTGTCAGTGAACCGTAAACGCGTTTAACCGTGCTGCCAAGGCGGGGGGCCACCGATCCCGACAGGCGGCCTACGCATTCCGGTCACTCGGGCACGGTCAGACATCAATCGACACCACATCGAGCCGGCATGCGTCGGGTTGTTGACGAATCCCATGCTCGGGAGGCCTCGCGATCGGGATAACCAGACGTCAGTCGCTATGCTGGCCTCGACGCACGCGCCCCTGTAGCTCAGCTGGCCAGAGCACTCGCCTTGTAAGCGAGATGTCGCCGGTTCGATCCCGGCCGGGGGCTCCAATTCAATCAGGCATTTCCCGATGGGCACTGCCACGAGTCGATCGGTTGACAGCAACGCTGACAGCAACGGCACTCACGAGAGCTTCCCGTCGAGATTGCCGAGCGCCTGACGCAACGCGTCGAGGTTGGCGTGAGCGTAGACCCTGAGCGTGATCTTGACGCCGGCGTGCCGGGCGATGGCCTGGACGACGTGTGGCGGGACGCCCAGCTCCATCGGCAGTGACACAACGGTGTGCCGTAGGACCGGCGCCTCGGCTGACAATGTGTGCCGGTGGGTTTCATGGACAGGCTGCTCCGGAGGACAAGCCGGCTGGACGAGGCGAGCGTGGAAGCCGCGCAGCGGACGACGCCAGTCCAAGCCGAGTCGGACGGGAGAGGGCGACGGCCTACCGGACCGGTGGTATACGCCGCAGGACGGCAACCGTGATCGGTTTGTCGGTGCGGACGGCCTCCCGACGCTGCGTCTGATCCCCTCCCGGGACACGGGCGGCGGGTACGTCCTGCGGGCAACTTCCACCCCGGCGAGCCTGTAAGGCTCGTCCGTGAGCCGGAAAACCCCTACGACCCAAACGCGTGGCCGTTTACGACGCCAGAGGGCAGTACATGGCCGCGTACGTCAACAAGCAAAAGGCCCGGACGCCGGCGAAGCTGATCGACTCGGACACCGAGATAGAGGCGGCTGGTCAGGGCGTTCTTTTCGGCGGTGTCGACGGTGAGCCGCCAGCGGGGACCGCTTGCTTGGCTCAACGCGTGGACTGGATAACGGTCGTACATGAGGGCTCTGGGTCGCAGCTCAGGGCCCCAAGCAGCACCTCCGGACTCCTCCAGCGCGTCAAGCAGACTTGGTCTGCAAGATCGTCGTCGGATGCGCGTCGGCGAGTTACCGACCACGGCGCTGTGAGGTCCCGGGCTGCTCCGCTCGCCGTCGGATGGCAAGCTCGTGCCTCATGATCCATGACTTCGCTAAGGACTATCTGCACCGCCAGCTCAGGTCGAGACGTCAGGCGCTGATCTGGAAGCTCGGTGGGGACGCCGTGAGAAGTCCGGATCGCGTAGAGGTTCGCCCGTGAGGGCGGTCATCGTCGCGGCTGCGGTCGCGTTCATCATCTCCCTGTTCGGCACGCCGGTGGCGATTCGCGTCTTCACCGCGCTCAAGGCCGGTCAGCCGATCCGATCCATCGGGCTTGCCAGCAACCAGGGCAAGAAGGGCACGCCCACGATGGGCGGCGTCGTCTTCATCGTGGCGACCGTCTTCGCCTACGTCGCCGGGCACATCGCCCTGACCACCCTGCCCGAGCGGCAGATCGCGCAGGAGGGCCCGACAATGACGGCCCTGGTGCTGCTCGGCCTGTTCGTCTTCTGCGGCGCGGTCGGCTTCTTCGACGACTTCCTCAAGGTGCGCCAGCGCAACTCCGACGGACTGTCCGCCAAAGGCAAGCTGCTCGGCCAGGCGATCGTCAGCGCAGGCTTCGGCATCGCCGCGCTCTACGTGCCGAGCACCAACGGCCAGACCGTGGCTAGCGAGCACATCTCGCTCATCCGCGACATCAGCTGGCTCGACGTCGGCAAGGTCGGCTCGGTCATGGTCATCGTCTTCGTGATTACGGCGATGTCGAACGGCGTGAACCTCACCGACGGCCTTGACGGCCTGGCCACCGGCGCGTCGATCCTGGTGCTCGGCGCGTACGCGCTGATCGGCTTCTGGCAGTACCGGCACTGGTGCGCCGACGACGCGTACGGCCGCGTGAACGACTACTGCTACCAGGTCCGGGATCCCCTGGAGATCGCCATAATCGCGGCGGCGGCGGCCGCCGCCTGCGTGGGCTTCCTGTGGTGGAACACGTCCCCGGCGCGGATCTTCATGGGTGACGTGGGCGCGCTCGGACTCGGCGGCCTGATCGGCGGGCTCGCGGTGGTAACCCACACCACGCTGCTTTCGATCATGATCGGCGGGCTCTTCGTCATCATCACGACGACCTGGGTGATCCAGATCGTCTCGTTCCGGACCACCGGTAGACGCGTCTTCCGGATGGTGCCGTTGCACCACCACTTCGAGCTAGCTGGATGGAGCGAGGTAAATATTGTGGTCCGGTTTTGGATCGTGGCCGGCGTCTGCGTGGCGGTCGGCCTGGGCCTGTTCTACTCGGATTTTCTGGCGGTCGTTGGATAAGAGCCACGCGACAAGCCTTTGTCGCGCCACCGACGGTGATCCACCTGGCAGGGGTCAACAGCGCCTGTTGCATGACAACCACCGGGTTTCGCCCCGGTGCGCTATCTCCTGGAGCCGCGGGATCGGGTAACGAGACCGGGCTCGCGGATCAGGTCCTCATCGACTCCGGAGCGGCGGAGGACCAGCCACCAGCCCTGCAAGGTGTCCGGCTCGTAGTGGGCGACCGCATCCTGTTCGGCCAGGTTGTCCAGCCAGCCCCGGAGCTGTCTCAGTCGGTCCGGCGGGACCGGCTCGCCCGCGCGGCGGCGAGCCTCGGTGCGCAGCATCTGCAGCACGTGGTTGTTGCGGTGCTCGGGCTTCACCGCCCACGGGATCAGCTTGCTGTCGCGTACGGAGCGCTTCTTCAGTCCGAGCTGGTGACGCCAGTTGGAGATGGTTCCGTACCCGATCCGCAGGTCGTACTTGCGCCGGTACTCGTCCATGATCCAGGAGTAGGTCTTCCCCTCCCCGTACCAGCGAATAAACTCATCCGGGTCCACGAGCTTACTTGCGGTCATGCCCACCTCTCAGAACCGAGCAGTGGGAGATGCTAGGAACAGATCAGACAGGGTTGCAAGTGCGGATCGAAATCAACGTATGCGACGTCTGCCGGAACCCTTCACTTCCAGTGAAGACTTACACCGTCAGCGCCGGCGACCGCAGCGGCATCACGGACCGCTGCGCCGCGCACTCGGAGGAGCTGGAGGCGATCCTGACCCGGAACGTCCCCTACTCAGACGAGTTGGAGGCGCTGCTGTCGCCCGATGCGCGCCCGTACGGGCGTCGCCGGGGTAGGCGGGGCATGCAGGTGGTGGACATGGACGAGGTCGAGAAGGCCAAGGGACACCATCACCCATAGAAGTGGGGCCGGGGGCGATGAGTCGTGCGGTGGAGGAGTCGAACCGGGCGATGCTGCGCGCCCGGGACGCGATGGACCGGGCGTACGCCGAGCCTCTGGACATTCCCGCACTGGCCCGGATCGCGCACGTCTCGGAGGCGCACTTCATCCGTACCTTCCGGGCCACCTTCGGTGAGACCCCGCACCGCTACCTGCAACGCCGTCGGATGGAGCGGGCGATGGCGTTGCTGGTGGAGACCGACCGGGATGTGACGGACATCTGCTACGCCGTCGGCTTCGGCAGCCTGGGTACGTTCAGCCGGACGTTCCGGCAGATCGTCGGGGAGTCGCCCTCGGATTTCCGGGCGCACCGCGTCGCGCCGGCCAACGTGCCGTCGTGCTTCACCAAAGCCTGGACCCGACCCATCAGTTTTGGATAAGCCGCAGGTCACGATCGACCTCTAGCGTCATGGGCATGACGATGAACGCGATCAGCCGCTCCCAGATCTACGTCCTCGACCAGGACGCCGCGCTTGACTTCTACGTCAACAAGCTCGGCATGGAGGTCAACACCGATCAGGACCTCGGCTTCATGCGGTGGTTGACGGTCAACCTGCCCGGCGACCCGGAGCGGGAGATCCTGTTGGAGAAGCCGGGCCCGCCCGCGCTGGACCCGGCCACCGCCGAGCAGGTCCGGGAGCTGCTCACCAAAGGTGCCCTCGGTGGGTACCTCTTCATGACCACCGACGACGCCCGCAAGACGCACGAGGATCTGGTGGCGAAGGGCGTCGAGATCACCGACGAGCCGACCGAGCGCCCGTACGGGATCGACTTCGGCATCCGGGACCCCTTCGGCAACCGGATCCGCATCGGCCAGATGTTCCCCCGGGCGTAGGGGCGGCGTCCGGTCAGGCCGACTGAGCCGGCGAGAGCAGGGCCGGGAGGTGCGGGGTCGAACCCGTACCTCCCCGTGTGTTGAGGTGGGATCCATGGCGACCCGACTGCTGTACCTGGCCCGACACGCCGAGCAGGATCTGTCCGAGCTGAATGGACCCGATGCCGGCGAACCGGACACCGGCCTGTCGGAGCGCGGCCGGCAGCAGGCCACCCTGTTGGGTGAACGCCTGCGAACCCGGCGGTTCGCCGCCGTCCATCACGGGCCGCTGCGCCGGGCCGCGCAGACCGCCGAGCTGATCGCCAAGTCACTGCCCGAGGTTCCGGTGTACGAGACGGAGCTGGCCGGCGACCACCTCCCACACGACACGGATCCGGCTGGCCTGCCGCCCGCGTACGCCGAATTTCTGTCGCAGTTCTCGGCGGCCGAGCGGGTCGACGGGCCGCGAGTGACGGCGGAGGCGGTGCGGCGGTTCGCCGGCCCGGTCGGTGCGGGGCCCGCCGGCGGCGAACCGGTCCGCGAGTTGCTGGTGACGCACAGCTTCCTGATCGCCTGGCTGGTGCGACATGCCCTCGACGCACCGGAGTGGCGGTGGCTGGGTTTGAACTCGCACAACGCGGGGCTGACCGTCATCCGGTACAGCGCGGGCGGCCCGCCGAATCTGATCGCCGTCAACGACGTGGCGCACCTTCCGCCGGTGCTGCGGGGCACCGGCCTGCCCCCGGACTACCTGACGTAGGTGCTGGTAACCCGCAGCAGCAGCTTCACCACCGCCTGGGTGGCCGGCGGCGGGGGGCCTTCGGCCGGGCAGTCGGCGTACCCGGTTTCGTTGCCGCCCACGGTGAGGCGGTAGTGCATCACGTCCGCGCAGATGGTCGCGGTGGTCGGCTGCCGCGCCTCGGCGGAGAGCCGGGGGTCGGCGGCCAGTCCCGCCAGGAGGCCCTGATCGGCAGGGGGGAGCCGACCATTGCGCCGGCTGCCGGCCCGGTCCGTCACGGTCCACTGGCCGTCCGGCTCGACGACGATGAAATCACCGCGCCCGGCGAAGCCGCCGGAGCCCCGCAACGTCACCCGTGGGGCTACGCCGGTGGCGCCGACGGTGGGGGCGGTGCTCGGTTGCGAGGTACCGGTGGCCGGGGCGGCCGGGCCGGTAGCGGTGGTGGCCGAGGGTTGGGTCGGGGTGGCGGTGGGCGCTCGGTCGACGCTGGTGCAACCGGTCAGGAGCACGGCCAGGAGCGCGACCGTGATGGCGCTCGTCGATGCGGGTCTCATGCCTGTCGGACGTAG
>NZ_QGSZ01000262.1 GCF_003857055.1 Micromonospora inaquosa
CCGGCCGCCCGGGCCGCCGCCACCCGGGCGTCGTCGGTCACCACCAGGGCCTCGGCGACCGCCGAGCAGGCCAGCACCGCGCGGAGCGTGTCGGCCGCCAGGGCGAGCGCCAACTCCTCATGCGGTACGCCGGGCAGCGCGCCCCGCAGCCGGCTCTTGGCCGCTGCCAGCTGCTTCACCGGCACCACCACGGCCCACCTCGGCTGACTCACGTCCGCAATCCTGCCAGCCGGACGACGGGACCCTCGCTGGCCGTACCGGGGGCGAGCAGGCATGATTTCCGCTGCGGGTGTCGCGGGCGGGACATCGCGGCGGGGTTGGGGCGCGACGAGGAGGCACTGTGGCACGGCGGAGGCTGGGGTTCTGGCAACGGTTCGCCGTGGGGCTGGTGAAGCCGGTGATGACCGTCTGGACCCGGCGTACCTGGCGTGGTCAGGAGCATCTCCGCCGGGACGGCGGCATGATCATCGTGGCGAACCACATTTCCCACGCCGACCCGCTGGTGTCCGCGCACTTCATCTTCGACTCCGGGCGCTGGCCGCAGTACCTGGGCAAGGCCAGCGTGTTCCGGGTGCCGGTGGTCGGCTGGATCCTGCACCGGTGCCGGCAGATCCCGGTCGAGCGGGGCACCGTGGACGCCGTCCGCTCGCTGGACGCACTGGTCGCCGCGCTCAACGAGGGCGGCGCGGTCGTGATCTACCCTGAGGGCACCACCACCCGACAGCCGGAACTCTGGCCGATGAAGGCGAAGACCGGTGCGGCCCGGCTGGCCCTGGCCACCGGCGCCCCGGTCGTACCGGTGGTGATGTGGGGGCCAGAACGGATCTTCGACCCGCGGACGACCCGGGTCAGCCTGCGTCCCCGGATCCCGGTGACCGTTGCCGCCGGGGAGCCGATCGACCTGAGCCGGTGGGCGGATGCCCAACCGACCCGGGCCACCCTCGAGGAGATGACGGACACCATCATGTTGCGGCTGCGGGACATGCTCGCCGAGATCCGTGGCGGTACCCCGCCGCCACTGTGGGAGCGACCGGCCCGGTCCTTTGTCGGCCGCGAGCAGCGGGATGACGCGGCATGAGCGGTCACGTCGCGGTGCTCGGTGCCGGTTCCTGGGGCACCGCCTTCGCCAAGATCCTCGCGGACGCGGGGCGGGACGTGACGGTGTGGGCCCGCCGCGCGCCGGTCGCGGAGAGCATCCGGGTCGAACGCCGCAATCCCGAGTATCTGCCCGACCTGCTGCTGCCGGCCCGGGTCACCGCCACCGCCGACGCCGCCGAGGCGATCACCGGCGCCGAGGTGGTGGTGCTGGCGGTGCCGTCGCAGACGCTGCGCGGCAACCTCGCCGAATGGGCCGGGCACCTGCACCCGGATTCCACCCTGGTGTCGCTGATGAAGGGCATCGAGCTGGGCACCACCAAGCGGATGAGCGAGGTCATCGTGGAGACCGCCGGGGTCGCCGCGGACCGGGTGGTCGTCGTGTCCGGCCCGAACCTGGCCCCGGAGATCGCCGTCGAGCAGCCCGCCGCGACAGTGGTCGCCGGGACGGACAGCGCCCGCGCCACGCTCGTCCAGTCGTCGATCCGGACGCCGTACCTGCGCCCCTACACCAACGACGACGTGATCGGCTGTGAGCTGGGCGGGGCGGTCAAGAACGTGATCGCCCTGTCGTACGGCATCGCCACCGCGATGGGTTTCGGCGACAACACCCGGGCCATGCTGATGACCCGTGGGCTGGCCGAGACGGCCCGGCTGGGCGTGGCGCTCGGCGCGGACCCGATCACCTTCGCCGGCCTCGCCGGCATGGGCGACCTGGTCGCCTCCTGTTCCTCCCCGCTGGCCCGCAACCGCACCTTCGGCGAGCATCTGGGCCGGGGGGAGACGCTGGAGCAGGCCCAGGCCGCCACCCGACAGACCGCGGAGGGCGTGAAGAGCTGCCTGGCGATCCGCGACCTGGCCCGGGCGCATGGCGTGGAGATGCCGATCACCGAGCACGTCGAGCGGATCTGCCACGAGGGGATGGACCCGCGCCTCGCCGTGGAAACCCTGATGAGCCGCACCGCCAAACCCGAGTCGTACGAGTGAGGAACCCGATGAGCGAATGGGGGGACGGCACCCGCTGCGTACGCGCTGGCCTGCCCGAGCCGGCACCGGGGGACGCGTTCCTGCCCGGGCCGGTCTTCGCCGCGCCGTACCACCTCGACCCGTTCCAGGGTCAGGGCACGTCGCCGAACGGCTACGGGCGCCCCGACAACCCGACCCGGCGGCTGCTGGAGGCGGCGGTGGGCGAGCTGGAGGGCGGTGACTGCCGGGTTTTCGCGACCGGTCAGGCGGCCATCACCGGCCTGCTGCTCACCCTGCTGCGGCCGGGGGACACCGTGGTGTTGCCCAGCGACGGATACTTCCCGGTCCGGGCGTTCGCCACCGACGTGCTGGAGGCCATCGGCGTCCGGGTGCTGTTCGTGCCGACCGTCGGGCCGTACCGGTCGTTCGAGGGCGTCCGGCTGGTGCTGGTGGAGACGCCGGCCAACCCGGGTCTGGACGTGGTCGACGTCGCGGCCCTGGCCGAGCGGGCGCACGCCGCCGGCGCGCTGCTCGCGGTGGACAACACCACTGCCACCCCGCTCGGTCAGCGCCCACTGGATCTCGGTGCCGACCTGGTGGTCGCCTCCGGCACGAAGGCGCTCACCGGCCACTCCGACCTGCTGCTGGGCTACCTGGCGAGCCGGTCCTCCGAGCTGATCGACGCGGTGACGACCTGGCGGACCACCACCGGTGCGGTGCCGGGCGCGTTCGACGCCTGGCTGGCCCACCGGTCACTGGCCACTCTCGACCTGCGCTTGGCGCGGCAGAGCGCGAACGCCGCAGCGGTCGCGGACCTGCTCGCCGGCCGGCCGGACGTGACCGGCCTGCGGTGGCCGGGGCGGCCGGACGACCCCGCGTACCCGGTGGCCTCGGCGCAGATGCACCGGATACCGGGTGTGCTCTCGTTCGACCTGGGCGACGCCGACCGGGTGGGCCGATTCGTCGAGGCCGCCCGGCTGGTGGCGGCGGCGACCTCCTTCGGTGGCCTGCACACCACCGCCGACCGGCGGGCGCAGTGGGGCGACGACACCGCTCCCGGCTTCGTCCGGCTCTCCTGCGGCGTGGAGGACACCGCTGACCTGGTGGCCGACATCGCCGCCGCGTTGGACGCCGCCGGAGCTGTCTGAGGTATCGTGTCGGCGGCCAAGATCGGTGGGCCGCCGACCGGGAGGAGGTGAGTTCGATCCGCCAACCAGCAGGACCGGCGCATCCTCCCAGGTCCACGTCGCGATAGCGGCCCTCGGGAGCGCCGGACTTTCCCCGGAGGTTCCCATGGCATCACCATTTTCTATCGACCATTCCGCCCTCGTGGGCCGGCTGCGCGCCGCCGGTTGCGTCTACGCCGAGGACGAGGCGGACCTGTTGCTGGCCGCCGCCCCCGACGATCCGGCGACGTTGGCCGATCTGACCGATCGTCGGGTGGCCGGCGAGCCGCTGGAGTACCTGCTCGGCTGGGCCGAGTTCTGTGGTCTGCGGATCGCCGTCGACGCGGGCGTCTTCGTGCCGCGCGGCCGGACGGCCCTGCTGGTAGAGGTGGCCGCAGCGTTGACCGGCCCGGCCCCGGCCGTGGTCGACCTGTGCTGTGGCTCCGGGGCCACCACTGTCGCGCTGGCGCACCGGCTGGCGCCACGCTGGCTGGCCGCCGCCGACATCGACCCGGCGGCCGTCGCCTGCGCGCGGCGCAACGTCGCCGGGCTCAACGCCGAGGTGTACGAGGGTGACCTCTTCGCTCCGCTGCCTGCGCGGTGGCGGGGTCGGCTGGACCTGGTGGTCGCCAACGCCCCGTACGTGCCGACCGCCGCGGTGGCGCTGATGCCGCCGGAGGCGCGACTGCACGAGGCCCCGGTTGCGCTCGACGGCGGCCCGGACGGGCTCTCCGTGCTGCGCCGGGTGGGCGTCGACGCCGCGCACTGGCTGACTCCCGGTGGGCACCTGGTAGTCGAGGCCGGAACCACCCAGGTGGACACCCTCTGCGCCGCGTTCACCGCAGCCGGCCTGATCCCAATCGTCCACCACGACGATGACCTGGACGCCACCGCAGTAACAGCCCGTCGCCCCACCTAATCCCCCACCCCCTGACCCGAGTCGATCAAGAAGTTGTGGTGCCCGATGGATACCGCGTCGCGTTGTTTGTCCGCCACCACAACTCCATGATCGACGCGGGAAGGCTGGCCGCGGGTCCGGTTTCTGGCCCGGCTGAGGCTGGTTCGGGGTGGCCGGGCGTGGCGGGGGAGAGAGCTTGGCACTAGCCTCGGCTCACACTCATGACGGCGAGAGGCGGGTTTCGTTGGGCAGCGCAGGGGTGCCGGTGGTCGTCGGGCTGGACAACGGCGGCACCAGCAACAACGCCACGGTGCTGACGGTGGACGGCCGGTTCCTGGTGGACGGGCTGTTGGAGATCCCCAGCGAGGTGCGGTCCGGGCCGGAGGCGGCGATCGAGGCGTTGGCCCGGGCGCTGGACGGCGCCCTGGCGCAGACCGGTGTGCCGCGCGAGCTGGTCCGGGCGGTCGGGCTGGACACTCCCGGCCCGGCCAGCGCCGAGGGGGTCATCTCGTCGCGGGGCTCCACCAACTTCTCCCAACCGGCCTGGCGCGGCTTCGACGTGCGGGGTGCGCTGGAGCGACGGCTCGGTCTGCCGGTGATCTATCACAACGACGGCAACGCGGCCGCGCTCTACGCCCACCACGTCTACTTCGGCGTCGACGCGATGAACCGTTCGTCGGTGTCCGCGATCGTCGGCACCGGCCTGGGCGGCGGTGTGGTCGAGAGCGGTCGGGTGGTCGCCGGTGCTGCTGGCATGGCGGGGGAGCTCGGCCACGTGCACATTCCGCTGAACGGGCTGCTCGGCCCGGGCCAGTCGGAGCCCACCTGCGCCTGCGGCTTCACCGGTGACGTCGAGAGCGTCGCCTCGCTGACCGGCATCGAGCGCAACCTGCTGCCGTACTGGCTGACCCGCTACCCCGACCATCCGCTCGCCGCCGAGCCGGTGGCCCGGGCCGCCAAGCTGGTCCGGGGGTACGGGGAGCGCGAGGACGCCCTCGCCCGGGACCTCTTCGCCCAGCAGGCGATGGCGTTGGGACGGCTGTTCACCGTCGCCGCGAACTTCACCGACCCGCACGCGTACTTCGTCGGCGGCGGGGTGGTGGAGGCGGCGCCGGAGTTCCGGGACTGGTTCCTGGCGACGGTCCGCGAGCACACAGTGCTCCGCGAGGAGCAGGCGGCGGTGGCCACCTTCGCGTTGGTGCCGGACCGGGACATGGCCGGTGCCCGAGGTGTCGCGATCGCCGCGCTGGAGGCGCTACGCGCCGTTCCGGAGCCCCGCCCGCTGGTTGCCTGAGCCGGCGCGGGCCTCGACCCGCACCGGCTCGGCACGTCTGGTCAGCGTCGGGGTGGCGCCTGGGCGAAGGCGGCCCAGGCCGCCGTTGGGAACAGCAGGGCCGGGCCGGCCGGGTCCTTGGAGTCGCGGACGGCCACGAGCCTTGGGATCGCGGCAACCTCCACGCAGGCGCCTTCGTCGCCGCTGCGGCTGCTCTTGCGCCAGGGTGCAGTGGCCAAGGCCGCTGTGATCATCGATGTCATCGATCCTACCGTCCCTTCAGGACTGACAGGAGCATCTCGCGGCTGTCCGCCGGACTGAGCGCCACGCTTCGGAGATGCTCCATGATCTTGGTGCAGGTACGCGTCTCGCCGGCGCGGTCGAGGATCATCTGACCTGCGACGGTTTCCACCGACGCGATGATCGGGTCCTCCGGGTCGGCGAACTCGAGGATGTGCAGGGAACCCCGGGTGCCCCGGTGGTAGCCGGCGGAGAGCGGGATCACCTGGACGCTGATGTTCGGCAACTCGGCCATCTTGACCAGGTGCCGCAGTTGCCCGTTCATCACCGACGGCTCACCGACCGGGCGGAGCAGCGCGCCCTCGTCGATGATCGCGTCGAGGATGGGCGGCTGCTCGGCGGTGAGCCGCTGTTGCCGGTCGAGCCGGATCTTGACCCGCTGCTCCACCAGGTCGTCGCCGAGGGTGTGCGGCCCGCCGCGCATCACACCTCGGATGTAGTCCGCGGTCTGCAACAGGCCGGGCACCACCGAGGGCTCGAAGTTGGCGATGGCGGTCGCCTCGGCCTCCAGCGCGATGAAGTCGATGGTGCGGGGGTCCAGCAGGTAGGAGTACGACACCCACCAGCCGGGCTTGCGGGCGTCCTTGGCCAGCTGCACCGCCGCGGCCACCTCCTCGGCGTTCACCCCGTACGACGTGAGCAGGGCGCGCACGGTGGCCGGGCTGATCAGGGTCTGGGCGTTCTCGTACCGGGAGAGGGTGCTGCGGGTGCTGTTGATCTCATCCGCCGCGGTCTCCAGCGTCAGCCCGGCGGCTTCCCGGTGGTGGCGCAGGGCGATGCCGAGCCGGCGGGCGCGAGCGGTCTTCGGGGCCATGCATCGATGGTCGCACACATTTGCGGGAACGTCTGCATGAGAAAACGTCGATGAGAGTTGCATTCACGGCTGTACACGTGTCAATCTGTGATGGCGTCCTCACCGCCGGTTGTCGTGGCGACGGTGGTGGTGAGCGACCGGAGGGGATGGGGCGCGCGGCGATCGGGTTTCTCCCCCGTACCCGATCGTCGCGTGCCGCCCCGCCATCCCGGCCCGCCGGAAGGAGACGACGTGCGAACCCGCCCGGAGCCCCCCGCCGTACCCTCGGTCGGCGCGCGATGACCCGCTTCCTCGTGGTGCTCACCGACGTGCGTCCCGTCGAGGGCGTCAACCGCAACGAGCGGGTCGTGCCGGAGCGGCGCCGGCAGGTCGTCGGCGCCAGCAGCCGGGAGGCCGCCGACCGCATCGCCGGAGCGTTCATGGCGCTGGGCATGGTGCGGGCCGGCCGGCAACGGGTGAAAGTGATCGCGGTCGGCCGCCGGCACTCCCGGGACTGAACGCAGGCGCAGGTCAGCGGTCTGCGACACCGCTACCTCCCGGTTACGCACCGTATATCCTCTGATGACCAATTGCCGTGTCGTGCCGTGGCTCGCCGGGTATCGCCTCGCCCTTTCGCCACGCACAGTAAGGTCAACCGGGTGAGCGCCACCGGCGAGCACGACCAGCCGCAGTCGCGTACGAAGAGGTGACCGGAGTGACCACCCCAGGCAAGACCCGCGTGGCGATCGTCTTCGGCGGCCGCAGCCCGGAGCACGGCATCTCCTGTGTCAGCGCCGGCAGCGTGTTCGGCGCACTCGACCCGGACGAGTTCGAGGTGGTGCCGGTGGGCATCACCCGGGCCGGCCAGTGGGTGCTGACCAACGGTGATCCCGCCCAGCTCGCGATCAACGCCCGTCAGCTCCCGGAGATCACCGCCGACTCCGGCGACGACATCGTGCTGCGCGCCGACCCCACCGGCAACGGACTGATGGTGCTCGACCCGACCGAGGGCCCCCGGGTGCTGGCCGACGTGGACGTGGTCTTCCCGGTGCTGCACGGCACCTACGGCGAGGACGGCACCATCCAGGGAATGCTGGAGATGGCCGGCATCCCCTACGTCGGGGCGAACGTGTTCGCCTCCGCGGCCGCCATGGACAAGGAGTTCACCAAGAAGCTCTGTGCCGTCGAGGGCATCCCGGTCGGCTCGTACGCCGTGCTGCGCAACGGGATGACCCTCAGCGAGCAGGACAAGGACCGGCTCGGCCTGCCGGTCTTCGTCAAGCCGTCCCGGGCCGGGTCCTCGTTCGGCGTCAACAAGGTCACCGACTGGGCGCAGCTCGACGCGGCGGTCGCCGCCGCCCGGCAGTTCGACCCGAAGGTCATCATCGAGGCCGCGATCGTCGGCCGCGAAATCGAGTGTGGCGTGCTGGAGGGCGAGGCCGGTGGCGCGCCCGAGGCGTCCGTGCTGGCCGAGGTGCGGGTCGTCGCCGACCACGACTTCTACGACTTCGAGGCGAAGTACCTCGACGACTCCTGCGAGTACGACATTCCGGCCAACCTGCCGGAGAAGGTGACCCGCCAGGTGCAGGAGTACGCGGTCCGCGCGTTCACCGCGCTGGACTGCGCCGGTCTGGCCCGCGCCGACTTTTTCGTCACCCCCGAGCTGGACGTCTACCTCAACGAGATCAACACGATGCCCGGCTTCACCCCGACGTCGATGTTCCCCCGGATGTGGGCGGCCTCCGGCCTGGAGTACCCGAAGCTGGTCAACCGCCTGATCCGTACCGCCCAGCGACGCGGCGTAGGCCTGCACTGAGCCGGCCGACCCCGCCCGCGCAGCTCATCCGGCGCGGGCGGAGTCGGTTCGAGTTCAGCGCTGGCAGCCGGACGGGATGGCGCCGCCGGAGGGCACACTCGCCACGATCGTGCTGGAGATCGTCGGCAACCACTGCAACGGCTGCTCGTACGAGCGCGGGATGCGCACGGTGATCAGTGTCTCCCGGTCGACCGTGGAGAGGACAGCCTCGTCGGCCTGCTCGGCCAGATGCCAGCAGACCCGGTTGACCGTCCAGACCTCGTCGGTGCTGGGGAAGGCGGGCTCGGTGCCGCCGCAGGCCACGGTGAGCGCGGGGTCGCCGTACGCGGCGTTCTGCTCCGGGCCGGCGGTTACCGGCCGCTGGGCCAGGTCGCGGATGCTCGCCGGGAGCTGGGAGAGCAGGGCCCGGCAGACCGTGGCCGGGCGGGCGGCCAGCGCCGGGGCGGCCATCTCCACCGGGGCGGTGGACTGCACCCGGGCGGCGGTCGCGGAGGGGGTCGGCGCGGCGACCGGAGCATCCGGGCTGAGCTTGTTGAAGGCCAACACGGCCACCAGCAGCGTGATCGGCAGCGCGATCAACGTGGCCAGCAGGGCGGCGCCCCGCATGGTCCGATCGCGGCCGGCCGGCGCGGCGACGGCGGGATCGGTCGACTCGCCGTTACCGTCAGCCGGCTCGGACGTCCCGTCGGCGGCGTCGCGCGCCCCGTCGTCGTCCAGAGCAGAGGAGGATGATGTCAACTCGTCCACTTACAGCCGCACCACCGAACACGTGAGGGTGCGAGTGATGCCGGGCACCATCTGCACCTTGCTGACGATGAGTTTGCCGAGCTCGTCGACGGTGTTCGCCTCGGTGAGGACGACCACGTCGTACGGCCCGGTGACGGCGTCGACGCGAACCACGCCGGGGATGTCCGCGATGAGACCCGCCACGTCACGCGCGCGGCCGACCTCGGTCTGGATGAGGATGTACGCCTGTACCACGACTCGACCTCCGTCCGTCGCCGCCCGGGAGCGGCCCGAAGGGTGAAACTACCTTACGGACCAGGTCTGATCCCTATCGGTGGTCAAGGAGCAGCGGTGAGCGAGCACGGCGGAGCGGGGCAGCACGGGCGGAACGCCCGCGGTGGCGTCGGCGTGTCCGGAATCGGGGAGTTCGGGCTGATCGGGAAGATCACCGCCCGGCTGTCGTACGGGCCGACGACCCTGCTCGGCCCGGGCGACGACGCGGCGCTGGTGGCCGCGCCGGACGGCCGGGTGGCAGCCTCCACCGACGTGCTGGTCGACGGACGACACTTCCGGCGGGACTGGTCCTCGGCCCGCGACGTCGGGCACCGGGCGGCAGCGGCCAACCTGGCGGACATCGCGGCGATGGGTGCCACGCCCACCGCCCTGCTGGTCGCGCTCTGCATGCCGGCGGACCTGGACACCGGCTGGGCGGAGGAGCTGGCCGACGGGCTCTCCGCGGAGGCGGCCACGGTCGGCGCGAGTGTCGTCGGCGGGGACATGTCGGCCAGCCCCACCCTGACCATCGCGGTCACCGCGCTGGGCGACCTGGCGGGCCGCCCACCCGTGCTGCGCTCGGGCGCCCGACCCGGGGACGTGCTCGCCCTGGCCGGGCGCACCGGGTACGCGGCAGCCGGGTTGACCGTGCTGACCCGCGGCTTCCGCACCCCCCGGCTGTTGGTCGAGGCGTACCGGCGACCGCAGGTGCCCTACCAGGCCGGCCCGCAGGCCGCCCAGCTCGGCGCCACCTCCATGATCGACGTGTCGGACGGGCTCCTCGCCGACCTCGGGCACATGTCGGCGGCCAGCGGGGTGGCGATCGACGTACGCCGGGACGGGTTCGAGGTGCCCCGGCAGATGGCCGACGCGGCGCAGGCACTCGGCGTCGACCCGTACACCTGGATCCTCGCCGGGGGCGACGACCACGCGCTGGCCGCGACCTTCCCCCCGGCGGTGGCGCTGCCGCCGGGCTGGCGGCCGATCGGCCTGGTCACGGACGGTGCCGGCGTGACTGTCGACGGGGTTGCCTACGACGGCCCGGCCGGCTGGGACCACTTTCGGTGAGGCCCGCGCGCCGCCGTACCCTGGATACCGTGAGTGAGATCGAGATCCGGCTGGTGCGGTTCGACGCACCGGTGGCACAGCACCTGATCCAAGCCGCACTTGCCGACCTCGCTGCCCGCTACGGCGGCTCCGGTGACGACACCCCGGTGGACGCGGCGGAGTTCGAGCCGCCCGATGGCGCGTTCCTCGTCGCCTACCTGGCCGGCGAGGCGGTCGGCTGCGGTGGCTGGCGCAGCCACGGCGCGGACACCGCGGAGCTGAAGCGGATGTACACGGCACCGGCGGCGCGGGGGCGGGGCGTGGCCCGTGCGGTGCTGGCGGCCGTCGAGCGCTCGGCCCGCGAGCAGGGCCGCAAGCGGATGCTCCTGGAATGCGGCGACAAGCAGCCCGAGGCGATCGCCATGTACGGCTCCGCCGGGTACGAGCGGATCCCGAACTTCGGCTTCTACAAGGACGCGGAGGGCTGTCTCTCCTTCGGCCGCACCCTCTGACCTGCGCACCCGGCCCGGCCTGGCCGATGCGCCAGGCCCTGGGCGGGTGGGTGGCGACTGCCCGGGAACACGACAGAGCCGACGGACCCTCGGGGTCCGCCGGCTGAGCCGTACGAGAAGGTGGGTGTTACCGCGTCAGGCGCGGGTGACCTTGCCGGCCTTGATGCACGAGGTGCAGACCTGCAACTTCTTGGTGTTGCCGCCACCGGCCGGGGTACGCACCGACTGGATGTTCGGGTTCCAGCGGCGGTTGGTCCGCCGGTGCGAGTGGGACACGTTGTGGCCGAAGCCCGGTCCCTTGCCACAGACGTCGCACACGCTAGCCACGGGATACTCCTGGGATTGATACGTTCATGAGGTCGCCGGCAGGTGCTGCCCGGGCAACCTGGTCAGGTTACCCGATGACTCGCCGACCCGGCCAACCGGCCCGGTCCGGCACTCGCCCGTGCCCCGGCTCAGGCCTGGTCGTGGGCCCGTCCGCCCGACGGTGGGCCGGCCCGGCGACAACGGTACCGGAGGGGTCCGTCCCCGCCGCGACCACCGCCGGCCCGGGGCGTGGCGGACACGCCGGACGAGTCCGACGGGTGTCGGTGCGCGCCAGTAGGCTTCTGCCCGTGCTGGACACCCTCGACGCCGCTGCGGTCCGCCGCTGGTGTGCGGGCGGGCTGGCCGCACTGAAGCGCCATCAGGGCGAGATCGACCAGCTCAACGTCTATCCGGTGCCCGACGGCGACACCGGCACCAACCTGGTGCTCACCCTCACCTCGGCCCAGCAGGCCCTCGCCATGGATCTGGACACTCTCCCCGACAGCGGGCCGACCGCGCACGGGCACGCGGCGCGGCTGATGGCCCAGGGCGCGCTGCTCGGCGCGCGAGGCAACTCCGGGGTGATCCTCTCGCAGATCCTGCGTGGTTTCGCCGACCAGGTCGCCGGGGTGCCGGCGGTGCGCGGCCGGGAGTTCGCCGCCGCGTTGCGGTCCGGCACCACCGCCGCGTACACAGCGGTCTCCCGGCCGGTCGAGGGCACAGTGCTCACAGTGGTCGCGGCCGCCGCCGCCGCGGCCGAGGGCGCGGACAGCGACGACCTGCCGGCGGTGGCCGACGTCGCGGCCCGGGCGGCGGCCGAGGCGCTCGCCCGGACCCCGGAGCAACTGCCGGCGCTGGCCCGCGCGGGGGTGGTGGACGCCGGTGGCCGAGGGCTCTGCGTGCTGCTCGACGCCCTGGTCGAGGTGCTGACCGGGGAGAGCACGGCCCGGCCCGCGCCGACGCCGCGCTCCGCCCGCCCGGCGGCCACCGTCGCCCGGGAGACCGGTTCCGACGAGTACGCGTACGAGGTGCAGTTCCTGCTCGATGCCCGAGCCGAGGCGGTCGCCGGGTTGCGGCGGGCCCTGGACGCCCTGGGAGATTCACTGGTCGTCGTCGGCGACGGGCGTGAGCCGGAGGGCACCTGGAACGTGCACGTGCATGTCAACGACGTGGGCGCGGCGGTCGAGGCCGGGGTCGTCGCCGGCCGCCCGTACCGGATCTCGGTGACCCGTTTCGCCGACCAGCCGGAGCCACCCGCCAGTCCGGTGGCGGCCGGCCGCGCCGCGGTGGTGGTGGCCACCGGTGGCGGCATCGCCGAGCTGTTCGCCGCGGAGGGGGCCACCGTGGTGCCGGGCAACCCGTCCACCGGTGAGTTGCTCGACGCCGTGCGCAGCACCGGTGCGGCCCGGGTCGTGGTGCTGCCCAACGACGCCAACACGGAGGCGGTGGCGAGCGCCGCCGCCCGCGAGGCCCACCGCTACGGCATCAAGGTGAGCGTGGTGCCGACCCGTTCGCCCGTGCAGGCGCTGGCCGCCCTCGCGGTCCGCGACGGCGACCGCCGCTTCGAGGACGACGTGATCGCGATGGCCGAGGCGGCGGGCGCCTGCCGTTACGCCGAGGTCTGCCATGCCAGCCGGGAGGCGTTGACCGTGGCCGGCCCGTGCCGTCCCGGTGACGTGTTGGCGCTGGTGGAGGGGGAGGTGCACCTGATCGGCACCGACCTCACCGACACCTGCGCGGCCGTCGTCGACCGGATGCTCGGCGGTGGTGGCGAGATGGTCACCCTGCTGACCGGGGTGGATGCTCCGGTCGGGCTCACCGATGCCGTCCGCGCGCACGTCGCGCGACGCTGGCCGTTCGTCGAGGTGCACGCGTACCCGGGCGGTCAGCCGTTTTACCCGCTCCTGGTAGGGATCGAATGAGCGAACCAGCCACCGTGGACACTCCGCTGAAGAAGCTGGTCGGGGAAAAGACAGCCAAGGCGCTGGCCTCGCACCTCGACCTGCACACCGCGGGTGACCTGGTCTACCACTTTCCGCGTCGCTACGACGAGCGCGGTGAGCACACCGACATCCGCTCGCTGGACGTCGGTGAGCAGGTCACCGTGCTGGCCCAGGTGCAGCGCACAGCGGTGCGCCCGATGCGACAGCGGCGGGGCAACCTGCTGGAGGTGACCGTCGGCGACGGCTCCGGCGGGGTGCTGACGTTGACCTTCTTCGGCAACCAGGCGTGGCGCGAACGGGAGCTGCGCCCCGGCCGGTGGGGGCTGTTCGCCGGCAAGGTCACCGAATTCCGGGGCAAACGGCAGCTCAACGGCCCGGAGTACGTCCTGCTCGGCGAGGGTGGCGACGGCGAGGCGGCGGTCAGCGACGACATCGAGGAATTCGCCGGGGCCCTGATCCCCGTCTACCCGGCCGCCGCGGCCGTGCCGACCTGGGTGATCGCGCGTTGCGTGCGCGTCGTACTGGACACGTTCACCCCGCCGGACGATCCACTGCCGAACGCCGTGCGGGCCAGCCGCAAGCTGGTCGGGTTGGCCGCCGCGCTGACCGAGATCCACCGGCCGTCCAGCAAGGAGGCGCTGCACCAGGCGCGGCGGCGGCTCAAGTGGGACGAGGCCTTCGCCGTCCAGGTGACCCTGGTGCAGCGCAAGCACCGGGCAGCCGACTGGCCGGCCCGGCCCCGCCCAGCCCGCCCCGGCGGGCTGCTGGAGGCCTTCGACGCCCGACTCCCGTACGAGCTGACCGCCGGTCAGCGCGAGGTGGGTGTGGAGATCGCTGCCGACCTGGGTGCCCCGCACCCCATGCACCGCCTGTTGCAGGGCGAGGTCGGCTCGGGCAAGACGGTGGTGGCGCTGCGGGCGATGCTCCAGGTGGTCGACGCGGGCGGGCAGGCCGCTCTGCTGGCGCCCACCGAGGTGCTGGCCGCCCAGCACCACCGCGGCATGCTCGACCTGCTCGGGCCGCTCGGGCGGGCCGGTGAGCTGGGCTCCGCCGAGCACGCCACGCGGGTCGAGCTGGTCACCGGGTCGCTGGGCGCGGCAGCCCGCCGCCGGGCGCTCGGCGAGGTGGCCAGCGGCGCCGCCGGCATCGTGCTCGGCACCCACGCCCTGCTCTACGAGGGGGTCGACTTCGCCGACCTAGGCCTGGTGGTCGTCGACGAGCAGCACCGTTTCGGCGTGGAGCAGCGCGACGCCCTGCGGGCCAAGGCCGACCAGCCGCCGCACGTGCTGGTGATGACGGCCACCCCGATCCCGCGCACGGTGGCGATGACGGTCTACGGCGACCTGGAGGTCTCCACGCTCTCCCAGCTGCCCCGGGGGCGGTCGCCGATCGCCTCGCACGTGGTGCCGGCCGCCGAGAAGCCGGCCTATCTGGACCGGGCCTGGCGGCGGCTGCGCGAGGAGGTGACCGCCGGCCACCAGGCGTACGTGGTGTGTCCGCGCATCGGGGATGCGAGGTCCGGGGCCGGAGCGGCCAACGCGGAGGCGACGGACTTCGAACTCGGGCCGGCTGGCGACGAGGAGCCGCCACCCGAGGACGACAACGGCCGTCGACCGCCGCTGGCGGTGACCGAGGTGGCCCCGCTGCTGGCCGAGGGCCCGCTGCACGGCCTGCGGATCGGGGTGCTGCACGGTCGCCTGCCGGCCGACGAGAAGGACGCGGTGATGCGTTCCTTCGCCGCCGGTGACCTGGACGTGCTGGTGGCGACGACAGTGGTCGAGGTCGGCGTGGACGTGCCGAACGCGACAGTGATGATCGTGCTGGACGCCGACCGGTTCGGTGTCTCTCAGTTGCACCAGTTGCGGGGCCGCGTCGGCCGGGGTGCCGCCGCCGGGCTCTGTCTGCTGGTCAGTGAGGCGGCCGAGGGTTCGTCGGCGCGGGAGCGACTGGACGCGGTGGCGTCCACGAGCGACGGGTTCAAGCTCGCCGAGCTCGATCTGGAGCAGCGCCGCGAGGGCGATGTGCTGGGTGCCACCCAGTCCGGGCACCGCTCGCACCTGCGGTTGCTGTCCCTGCGACGCGACGCCGACCTGATCCGCGACGCCCGCGCCGAGGCGATCACCCTGATCGAGGACGATCCGGAGCTGACCCGCAGCCCGGCGCTGGCCGCCTCGGTAGCCGCACTGGTCGACGAGGACCGCGCGGAGTACCTGGAAAAGGGCTGATCTCGCCAGCCCGCCGGCTGCCTCGCCGTTGATCCACTCGGCTTTCATGAAACCGGGGTATCCCGCCGACGCGGATACCCCGGTTTCCGTGACGTCGAGTCGATCACGCAGGCCAGTACATGGCTGAGGGCGCGCCGACCAGGTGGTCGACGCGCCCTCAGGTGTCAGAGCGGTTTGTCTCAGGCGGTGAAGCGAACCCGACGACGACGGGCCACCACGAACAGGGCGGCACCGGCCGCGAGCAGCGCCACGGCACCGGCGATGATGCCGCCGGTGGCAGCACCGGTCAGCGGCAGAGCCGGCTCGTCCTTGCCGCCACCCTGGCCCGGCGCGCAGTCGGCCGGCTTCTCCCAGGCGATCGGGCTGGTGTCATCGAGACCCTCGGCGGCCGGGGTCACGGTCAGACCCTCGAACGCCTCGAACTCGACGACCACGGTCTTGCCCGGCTCGACGGTCCGCTTCTGCGCCTCACCCTTGTTCGGGGTCAGGGTCACCTCGAAGGCCTTGCCGTCCTCCGGGTTGGCGAAGCCGAAGATCAGCTTGTCGCAGGTGGACTCGAAGCCGGCCTGGGGCTCACCGGGCTTGACGCAGTCCTCGGGGCTCGCCCAGGTGTAGGGCTCGCCGACCGGCTTGTCACCCTCGCTGACGGTGATCTTGCCGGCCTTGGCCGGGACGACGATGTCCTTCTTGCTCTCGCCCGGCTTGACGGTGTAGGTCTCCGAGAAGTCCTTGGCCTTGACGGTGAGCTTGGCGTCGGTCGTAGCGTCCGCGCCGTTGGCGAGCGTCACCGTGACGGCGCCCTCGCAGTCGGAGGCGAAGCTGGCGGTGGGGATGCTGACCGCCGGCGGGGTGGTCGGCGGGGTGGTCGGCGGGGTGCTCGGCGACGGCTCCGGCGACGGGCTGGTCGGCGGCTGCTCGGTCTCGCAGGTGCCCTCGAACGTCACCTCGGCCGTGCGCGCCTTCTGCTCGGGGTAGCCGTCGTCCCACCGGGCCTTCACGGCGAGGGTGGCCTCGGTGGCTGAGCCGGGCACCCGCTGCACGCCGGTGATCGGGGTGTTGACGTCGTACGGGTAGGAGCTCTTCTCCGACGTCGCGACGATGTTGGTCACCGTGGTGTTGGCGGGGGTGAGCGCGACGCTCGACAGCTGGAAGCGCTTCGAGGAGTAGTGGTAGACGCTCTTGACGGTCCAGTTCACCACCCACTCGCCGGTGGTGGTGTCACAGACCGCTTGGCCGCTCGGCTCGGTGTAGTGGGCGCTCGCGGGGCTCGCGATGACGCCGACACCGGCGAGGCCGATCAGCGCGCCCGCGGCGATGGCCGCGAGGCGCCGGAACGGAGACTTGGGAGGGTTCACGCCTGCTCCTGGTGAGGGGGGTACGGATCGCGTGGCGGGAGGCCGGGAGACGTGGTGACCGGGGAGTCACCTGCTCACCGGGGCGTCGCGACGCGGTGGTGTTCCCGCGGCGAAAGCGGGGACAGGGGGAGACTGTACTGATGGGTGGTTAATGAGGGGAGTTCAGATCATTGCCATTCGGCAATGTAGTCGATTCGTGATCTTTGATGAACCGAAGGTGTCGGTCTGGTCACTGGGGACCGTCCGCCCGCCGCGACTCCACGGTGGATCTCACGCTGGCGTGGCTGCTCAGGTGCACTGCGGCGTCGCCGCGCCGGCCGGCTCCGCGATCCGTGCCGTGCTGACCGGGGTCGCGCCGCATCGCGTAGCGTCGCGGGCATGAGCAGGAGGAAACGGTGACCCGGATCGTGGCCGGGACGCTCGGTGGCCGGCGGATCGCCGCGCCTCCCGGCGCCGGCACCCGACCCACCTCGGACCGGGTCCGGGAGGCGCTGTTCAGCGCCATCGAGGCCGACGTCGATCTCGACGGCGCCCGCTTCGCCGACCTGTACGCCGGCTCCGGCGCGGTCGGGCTGGAGGCGCTCTCCCGAGGTGCCCGGCACGTGCTGCTGGTCGAGTCCGACCCGCGGGCGGCCCGGGTGATCCGGGAGAACGTGGCGGCCCTGCGCGCCGGTCCGGCGGCCCGTCTGGTCACCGGCAAGGTGGCGACGGTGCTGGCCGCCGGCCCGGACGGCGAGCCGTACGACGTGGTCTTCGCCGACCCGCCGTACGCGGTGCCGGACGAGGAGATCACCGCGCTGTTGGCCGCCTTGGTCGACGGCGGGTGGCTGGCGCCCGACGCGTTGGTGGTGGTGGAGCGGTCCCGCCGCACCAGGGAGTTCGCCTGGGTGGACGGGATCACCGCCGAGCGCAGCCGCCGTTACGGCGAGACCACCCTTTGGTACGGTCGCCGATCATGAGACGTGCGGTGTGTCCCGGTTCGTTCGATCCGGTCACCAACGGACACCTCGACATCATCGGGAGGGCCAGTCGGCTCTTCGATGAGGTGATCGTCGGTGTGCTGGTGAATCAGTCGAAGAGTGGCCTGTTCACCGTCGAGGAGCGCATCGAGATGCTCCGCGAGGTGACCTCGTCGTACGGCAACGTGCGGGTCGAGTCGTTCCGGGGGCTGCTGGTGGACTTCTGCCGGGCCCAGCAGGCCAGTGTGCTGATCAAGGGTCTGCGGGCGGTCAGCGACTTCGACTACGAGTTGCAGATGGCCCAGATGAACATCGGTCTGGCTGGTGTCGAGACGCTCTTCATGCCGACCAACCCGCTCTATTCGTTCCTTTCGTCGAGCTTGGTCAAGGACGTGGCCAAGTGGGGTGGCGACATCTCCGCCCACGTTCCCGATCCGGTGCGCGAAGCCCTCCAGGCCCGGCTGGGCCCGGGTCGCTGAGCTGACCCCTCCACCCCGGTCTCTTATACACATCTGACGCTGCCGACGA
>NZ_QGSZ01000143.1 GCF_003857055.1 Micromonospora inaquosa
GCCGTGGGCGCCCGGGACTGGGTGCACTGGGGGGAGCGCGACGGCAGGTCGACGGTCCGTAAGCGCTCCGGGTCTGGCGAGATCATCGACGGGGGAGGCGCTGGCCGGCGGGTCGGCTGGGACGGCAACCAGGAGTACGTGCGCTGGTCCGACGGCACGCCGGAGCGGTCGACGAACGGCACCTCCAACGGTGTCTACACCTGCGGTGCCGGGAACGGGTTCAGTCTCGCCGTCGCCGGCAGCGGCGAGCCGCGCACGGTCCAGCTCTACGGCGGCATCTGGATGGCTCGGGGGCGACTGGAAGCACGGCTGTCCACCGGCGGGCCCGCCAGCACCGCGCGACTGGAAGACCCCTACACCAGTCAGAGCGCCCAGTTCACCATCCGCTTCACCCTGCCAAAGGGCGCTCGACTGCTGCTGGACTGGACCGTGGAGAAGGTCTTCACGCAGCACTGCGGCAACGTCGGCATCCAGGCCGTCACGGTGCGCTGACTGACTGACCGATCGTTGCGCGGCCGGCGGCGGGACAGTTTGTCCGTCGCGCACTGTCGAATGCGTCGTAACTTTCTGCTGTCCCCATCCGACCATCCAGTGTGGAGGCAGCGGAGATGAGTAGCAGCACCGCCCACCGCGTCCGTCGTGCCGCTTCGTCCGGCACCGGTGAAGCGTCCGGGGAGGTTCTTCGCGACATTCCCCTGCCGCCGTACGTGACGGGCGAGGACACCCAGTTCGCCGTACGGGCGGTGGTGGTACACGCCCCCCGACGGTGGTCCGGGGGTGTGGTCTGCCGCAACGATGCCAGCCCGCACCCGTGCCGCCTGCACCGTTGGGGCACCCGGGTGCTGGCGCTGCGCGGGTTGCGGGCCGCTGAGATCGCCGCGCTCATCGAGCGTGGCGACCCGACGGCGGTGGTCCCCCCACCGGTCCGTCCGGCCTGAGCGCTCGCCGGGCCGGGAGGCGTGTTCGCGCCTCCCGGCCGCCGCTCAGCAGGTGATCGGTTTGACCCAGGAGCACTCGACGCCCTCCGGGGTACGCGGCGTCTCGGGCACCCCCGGTCGTGCCACCCGCGCCGTCGACGCACGACCCTCGCGGAAGCCGGCCAGCGCCACGGCGATCTGGTCCTCCAGCGGCTTCACCGACGCCGTCAGATAGTTGTTCAGCAGGATGGAGAACGCCAGCAGTCGACCATCGGCGCTGGTGACGTAGCCGGAGAGGCCGGAGACACCGGTCAGGCTGCCGGTCTTGGCGTGCACGTTGCCCGCCGCCGGCGTGCCGGCCATCCGGCTGCGCAGGGTGCCGCCGACGAACCGCTCGGGCTGGCCGGCGATCGGCAGCGCCGCGTACCAGGTCGCGAACCACGGTTCGGCGCGGACGGCGCTCAGCAGGTCGACGAACTCCGTCGCCGGGACGAGGTTGCGCCGGGACAGCCCCGAGCCGTCCCGCTGGCGCAGTCTCCCGGTGTCCATTCCGGTGTCGGCGACGTACTCGCTGATCGCGGTGAGCCCGGCCGTCCACGTGCCCGAGCCGGAGAGCACCCGACCGATCTCCTTGGTCAACACCTCGGCGTGCCCGTTGTTGGACAACTTGAGGAACGGCGTCATCAGTTCGCTCAGGCTCATCGAGTCGTGTCGTGCCACCGGGTGGGCCGTCTCCGGGGTGGGCTGACCGAGCACGGTCCGGCCGAGCACCCTGACGCCGTGTCGGTGCAGCGCCGCCCGGAACACGTCGGCGGCGTAGCCGGTGGGTTCCCAGACGGTCACCCAGTCGCTGGCGGGTTCGTCGCCGACGGCGATCTGACCGGTCACCACGACGGTGTTGCTGCCGTGCTCGCGCTCGATCGAGATCGCGGTTTCGCCGTCGCTGACCGTTTCGGCGCGGTTGTCGACCCGGACGTATCCGGTGGCGGGGGTGGTGGTCACCACCGGAGGGGCGCCGGCCCGGTCGGCCGGCGCGGCGTGCACGATCACGGTGCCCGCGTCGTAGTCGGTGTCCGGGGCGACGGTCAGCGCGGAGACCTGGGCGGCGTAGTAGTAGGGCTCGTCGTCCCAGGTCCAGTCGGGGCCGAGCCGGGTGCGGTCGTAGCGGGTGTCGTCGGCGACCAGGTTTCCGGTGACCACCCGCACGCCGTCGGCGGCGACCTGCGCGGCGAGTGCGTCGTAGTCGGCGGCGAGCATGGTCGGGTCGCCTCCGCCGTGCAGGTAGAGGTTGCCGGAGAGCAGGCCCGCGCGGCGCTTGCCGCTGGTGCGTACGTCGGTGGTGAAGCGGTGGCCCGGGCCGAGCAGCTCAAGGGCCGCCGTCGAGGTCAGCAGCTTGGTGTTGGACGCCGGAATCAGCCGGCGGTCACCGTTGCGGTCGTAGAGCGTCTGCCCGGTGCTGGTGTCGACCACGACCACCGACGCCTGCGCGCCGGCCAGCCGGCTGTCGGCGAGGATCGTGTCGATGGTGGCGCGTAGCTGGGTCGTCGCGGGGGTGGGCGACTCGGCCGTGGCGCCGGGCGCGCCGACGGTGGCCGCGGTGGCGACCAGCGCGAGCAGCGCGAGGGCCCGGGGAAAGTGACGGCGATGCATGTGCTGATGCTGCCACGGAGATATTCGCCGGAGAAGGTCCTCGGGCGAAAGATATTGCCGTATGGGCTACTTCGGCCCGCCGACCGATTTCTCGTGACCTCCCCAGTAGTGCCGCTGCGCCCCCATCACCATCGGTGCGACCAGCGCGGCAAGCGCCCCGCCGAGCAGCGGGAAGACGATGAACACCCAGAGCTGCCGCAGGGCCACACCGCCCTCGAAGACCGCCGGACCGAACGCGCGGGCCGGGTTCACCGCCGCGCCGGTCAGCGTCACACCCACCAGTTGGGTCGCGGCGAGCGCCAACCCGATGGCCAGCCCGGCGGTGCCCGGATTCTCGCTCCGACTGGTCACCACCAGCACGACCAGCACGAAGAGGAAGGTCAGCACGACTTCCAGCACGGCAGCGCCGCCCCGGTTGATGTGCGCGCCGTAGCCGTTCGTGCCCAGCGCCCCGGTCTGGTCCGCGACGTCACCCCAACGGGTGAGTGCCCAGAGCACGAAGGCCGCGACGGTCGCGCCGACGAACTGCGCGACCCAGTACGCCACCGCCCCGAGCACCGAGATCTTTCCGGAGAGCAGCACACCGAGCGTCACCGCAGGGTTGACGTGGCTGCCCGAGAGTGGGCCGATCGTGTAGACGAGGGCCACCATCACGAACCCGAAGGCCAGCGCCACCACGACCACGCCACCCTGGACCCGTGCGGCGACCGCGCTGCCCACGCCGAAGAACACCAGCAGCAGGGTGCCGAGGAGTTCGGCCGCGTACCGACGGAAGTCGCTCATTCGCTCAGCGTAGGCGCAGGTCAGGTGGCCGAAGCCGGAATGGCGGGCTGTGATCGGCGTGACCGCCGAGGACGGGCACAGTGACGACATCCGGGCTGTTGTACCCCGTGTGGACACCCTCTCCGCGGACGTCGTGGTGATCGGCGCCGGCCAGGCCGGCCTGAGCGCCGGCTATCACCTGCGCCGCACCGGCTTCGCCCCCGGCAGCGGCTTCGTCATCCTCGACGCCGATAACGGGCCCGGTGGCGCCTGGCAGCACCGCTGGCCGACGCTGGTCTTCGACCGGGTGCACGGCTTCCACGACCTACCTGGGCTGCCGCTCCCGCCCGCCGATCCACAACGCCCGGCGTCCGAGCAGGTCAGCGCCTATTTCGCCGCGTACGAGAAGACCTTCGACCTGCCGGTGCGGCGGCCGGTGCGGGTCCGGGCTGTGCGTTCCCGCCCCGACGGACGGCTGGAGGTGCACACCGACCGGGGCACCTGGACCGCACGGGCGCTGATCAACGCCACCGGCACCTGGACGCGACCGTTCTGGCCGCACTACCCGGGCCGGTCGACGTTTCGCCGACGGCAGCTGCACACCGCCGACTATCGGGGCCCGGCCGAGTTCGCCGGCCTTCGCGTGGTGGTGGTCGGCGGCGGCACCTCGGCCGTGCAACTGCTCGGCGAGATCTCCACCGTCGCCGCGGCCACCACCTGGGTCACCCGCCGACCGCCGTCGTTCAACGACGAGGAGTTCGGCCCGGAACTGGGTCGCGCGGCGGTGGCCCGGGTGGACGAGGCGGTCCGGGCCGGCCGGCCGCCGGGAAGCGTGGTGGGCGTGACCGGACTGCCGGTCACCCCCGAGGTACGCCGACTGCGCGAGCGCGGTGTCCTCGACCGGCTACCCGTGTTCGACCGGATCACACCCGACGGGGTGGCCTGGGCGGACGGGCGGTTCGTGCCGGCGGACGTGATCCTCTGGTGCACCGGCTTCCGGGCCGCCATCGACCATCTCGCCCCGCTGGGCCTGCGCGCGCCGGGCGGGGGTATCACGATGGATGGCACCCGGGTGGTCGCCGACGCGCGGGTTCATCTGGTCGGGTACGGCCCCTCGGCCAGCACGATCGGGGCCAACCGGGCCGGCCGCGCGGCGGTCAACGAGATTCGCGCCTGGCTGGCCCCGGCCCCCGCTCTCCACTGATCCGGCTCTATTTGACGGATGGCCGGCCAGCGGGCACGGTGGGAGTGACGGGGCCGTCAGCTGCCCCGATTCGACGCGACGGCGACGACCGTTCGCCCCTCTGTCGCCTCCCGCGTGTGCTCGTACGCGGGCCGACTGTCCGGTCCGTGCGGTATCCGACCGCGAGCCGAGAATCCACGAGGAGTTCCATTCATGCTCACCATGACCGATAACGCCGTGCTCGTCATTCGTGACCTCGCCAATCAGCAGGACGTCGCCCAGGACGGCGGGGTCCGGATCGCGGCCGACACCGAGGCCGGTTCGCTCACCGTCGAGCTGGTGCCCGAGCCGGTGCAGGGCGATCGGGTGGTCGACAACCAGGGTGCCCGGATCTTCCTGGACGAGGACGCCGCCGAGTTGCTCGGTGACGCGTCGGTGGACGCCACCGTCGACGACGAGGGCATCATCCAGTTCGGCTTCACCGAGAAGCAGTAGACCCGGCGTCAGCGCAGCGATCGGCCGCGCTGCGGCGGCCCCTGCCCGGGGTGCCACCTCGGCGTACCGTCGCCGGCCGGGTGCAGCAGGGTGTTCAGCACGTGGGCCAGGTGGTGCGAGGTGCTCCAGGCCGCCCAGTTGGCGGCCGAGCCGGCGCCGGCTCCCCTGCGGGCCCGGCGCAACAACTCATGATCACCCCAGGAGAAGGCCGCTCCGGTGGGTGGCCAGTGTGGTGCCGACACCAGCGTGCGACACAGGTCGGCGAACCGGTCGTCGCCCCGGCCACCGCGTCGCGCCCAGCGGTAGACCCACCAACTGCCGTCGTCGGTGTAGCGCACGGTCGGCAACCGGTCGCCGGGGTCACCGGTGCCCGGCAGGGCCGGGTGGACGCCGTAGTCGCCGTAATCGACCCCGGCGTCGGCCAGTCGTCGCCACAGCTGCCAGTCCCAACGGTCCAGCTGGACCGGTTCGTCGGTGGGCAACCGGGACAGCGTCGGCGGCATGCCGCCCGCCGCCACCGTCACCGACCGCCAGGCGTGTCGGTGTGCCCAGTCCAGCAGGTGGCGGATCCGGGGCTCGGCGGTCCGCACGTCCGCCGGGCAGCACACGTCCCCAGCGTCCACCAGCAGGTCACACTCCTCCGGGGCGAGGTCGGTGAATCGCCAGATCCGTTCCACGGCGGTGGTGCTCGCGTCCGGCCCGGCCCGGTCCCGGGCGGCGCGCAGCCGGATGAGCGCGCGGCGGCCGTACGCCCGCGCCGCCGCGCCGTGCGCGACCAGCCGGTGGTCGCTCTCGGAGAGCCCGATGACCGGCACCACGGGTACGCCCCAGCGGGTCAGCTCCGCCTCGGGGATGTCGGGCAGGGCGCTGACGTCGATGGCGGGCAGCAGCCCGGACGGCAGTCGGCGAAGAGTGTCCATTATGGAGCGGTCGATCGCGCCGATCTCCAGGATCGGGGCGACCAGTGCGGCGTACGCGGGATCGAGGTGGCTCAGGGCCTCAAGCTCGCCGCGTCGGTTGGCGAGGATGGGGCGGTAGACGGTTGCCGCCCGGCCCCCGTGGGCGGGCACCATACTTCAATCTAGCCAGGCATGCGCATATGTCACAGGGATGTAAGTCGGAATTCGGCTGCTCGACTGTCGGTTCGGCGACTAGCATCCACCGGTGCCCACGCCAGTTCACCGTTACCGATCCGACGACGAGGACAGCGCACGGTGGACCGGTTTCCCGTTCCGCGACGGCGATATCGTGATCAGCACCCGGTCCAAGAGCGGCACCACCTGGATGCAGATGATCTGCGCACTCCTGGTGCTGGGCACCCCGGAGCTGCCGGCGCCGCTGACCGTGTTGTCGCCCTGGCTGGACTGGTTGGGCGAGCCGCAGGCCACGGTGTACGACCGGCTGGCCGCCCAGCCACACCGCCGGTTCATCAAGACCCACACACCGCTGGACGGGGTGCCGCTCGACCCTCGGGTGCACTACGTGGTGGTGGCCCGGCACCCACTGGACATGGCGGTCTCCCTCTACCACCAGGCCGCCAACCTGGACCGGGAGCGGCTGGCCGAGCTGACCGGCCAACCCGCCCCGGCCGGGCCGCCACGCCAGCGGCCTCCGCTGCGGGAGTGGCTGGTGAGCTGGGTCGACCGGGAGGTGGACCCCCGCTCCGAGCTGGATTCGCTGCCCGGGGTGCTGATGCACCTGAATGACGCGTGGGCCCGCCGGCACGAGCCGAACGTCGAGTTGGTGCACTACGACGATCTGCTGGCCGATCTGGGCGGTGAGATGCGCAGGCTCGCCGACCGGTGGGGCATCGCGGTCCCCGCGGCCCGCTGGCCCGAGCTCACCGAGGCGGCCACCTTCGGTCGCATGCGGGAGCGCGCCGACCGGCTCGCACCGGACACGCTCGGCGTGCTGCGTGACCGCCAGGCCTTCTTTCGCCGAGGAGGCTCGGGTCAGGGACGCGACCTGCTGGACGAGGCCGCGCGGTCCCGCTATCAGCAACGGGTCGCCGCGCTGGCCCCGCCCGACCTGCTCGGCTGGCTGCACCGCTGAGTCGAACGAGCGCACGGGTGGTCGAACGAGCGCACGGCGCCGCTCGACCGTGGTCGGAACGTCGCCGCGCTCTGGCCGTCTCCCACCGTCGCAGCCGTTCGGCGGTACGCCAGCGGGGACCTGGCTCGACCGGCCCTTCGTGCCGGTCCGTGCTCTCGATCCCCGGTCCGCGCGAATCCAAACCCTCTGACAGTGGGCAATTCCACCATCTGCGAGTCCCGGCGTGACGCACCGCCGGACGGGGTATGAGCGTGGACATGGAGCATTTCACTATCGCGACCGTCGCCGAGAAGAGCCCGGACTTCCGGCGGGTGCTGTGGACCGGTGAGCACACCCAGCTGGTCATCATGACCATCCCGCCAGATGGGGAGATCGGCGAGGAGGTGCACGAGGGCATCGACCAGATCCTGACCTTCGTCAGCGGCGTCGGCGAGGCCCGGGTTGCCGGCGCGAAGCGGAAGGTCGCGGCGGGCGACCTGGTCGTGGTGCCCGCGGGTACCAAGCACAACTTCGTCAACACCGGCCCCAACCCGCTGGTGCTGTACACGGTCTACGGCCCGCCGGAGCACGCCGACCAGGCCGTGCACAAGACCAAGGAGGAGGCCGACGCGGCCGAGGCGGCCGGCGAGGACGAGCCACCGACCGAGTGAGTCGTCCGGTCTGATCCGGCCTGATGCGGGTACCCGCGGCGGGTGGAGCAGCAGCCGCCGATCTCCGACTACGGGTTCCTCTCGGACTCCCGTTCGGGTGCCCTGGTCGGCAAGGACGGTTCCATCGACTGGTGGTGCCCGCACCGGTTCGACGGGTCGGCCGTGTTCGCGCGGCTACTCGACCCGGGAGCTGGCCACTTCCGGCTGGCGCCGGTCGGGGTCGGCGGCCCGGGTTACCGGGTGGAACGCGCGTACCTACCGGACTCGCTGGTGCTGCGGACGGTGCACCACACGCCGCACGGCAGTGTGGCGGTCGTCGATGCCCTCGCCGCCGAGGTCGGTGCCCGTGCTCACGAGTTGGGCAAGAACTCACCCGCCGTGCTGATCCGGGTGGTCGAGGGGTTGTCCGGGCGGGTGCGGATGGCGCTGGACTTCGCGCCCCGCCCGGAGTATGGCCTGCTCACGCCGTATCTGCACGATCAGCCGGACGGCGGGGTGCTGGCCGGCGCCGGCCCGGTGGTGCTGGTGTTGCACGCCGGAGGTCTGCACCTGCGGGCGGGCCTCGACCGGGTGACCCACGAGTTCGAGGTCTCCGCCGGTCAGGTGATCGGGATGGACGTCGCGTTCGGTGAGGCGTACGGCACCCCGCCGGCCCGGCTGGACCCGCTGGCCGCCCTCGCGGAGACGACGCAGGCGTGGCAGGCGTTCCGGGAGTCGCACGGGTACTCCGGCCGCTACCCCGAACTCGTCAAACACAGCGCGACGGTCCTGACCGGCCTCACGTACGCGCGCAGTGGTGCGGTGGCCGCCGCGCTGACCTCCTCGCTGCCGGAGCGGATCGGTGGCGACCGGAACTACGACTACCGTTACTCCTGGTTACGGGACTTCTCGTTGACGATGCGGGCGCTCTGGGTGGCGGCCTGCCCGGAGGAGACATCCCGGCTGTTCGCCTGGGCGACCCGCTCGATCGGTCGGTTCGGCGATGAGCCCGTGCCGGTGCTCTTCGGGCTGGAGGGCGAGCGCGACCTCTCCGAGCATCACTGCGACCACCTGCGCGGATACCGCGGCAGCCGGCCGGTGCGGATCGGCAACGACGCCTGGCGGCAGCGGCAGCTCGACGTGCCGGGCGAGGTGATGTCGGCGGTGTGGCGGCTGCGCGACTACCTCGGGGCGAGGTTCGAGGTCGAGTTGCGGGAGATGGTGCTCGGGCTGACCGAGCAGGTGGCCGCGACGTGGCACCTGCCGGACCGGGGCATCTGGGAGACCCGCGAGGAGGAGCGCCACTACCTCTCGTCCAAGGTGTCCTGCTGGCTGACCATGGACCGGGCGGTGGGGCTCGCCGACCGACTCGGTGACCAGGCCGACCCCCGCCGCTGGGCCAAGGTGCGCGACGAGATCCGCGACGCCGTGCTGCGCGAGGGGTGGAACGACCGGATCGGGGCGTTCACCGGCGCGTTCGGGTCGGCGGAGCTGGACGCCTCGGTGCTCGCCCTGCCGGTCACGCACTTCATGCCGGCCACCGACCCGCGGATGCGCTCGACCATCGAAATGGTCGAGCGCGAGTTGGGCACCGAGGACGGCCTGGTGCGGCGCTGGACCGCCGACCCGGCCGGCTTCCTGCTGTGCTCGTTCTGGCTGGTGGAGTGCCTGGTGATGACGGGTGAGCCGCAGCGGGCCGAGGCGACCTTCGAGCGTGTCGTCGGGTACGCGAACGACGTGGGACTGTTCAGCGAGCAGATCGACCTGGCCACCGGGATGCAGCTGGGCAACATGCCGCAGGCGCTCTCGCACATCGGGCTGATCAACGCGGCCTGGCGGATCAGCGAGCCGGACAGCTATTGAGCGGCCCGCGTACCGCCGGGTCCGCGGGATGCCGTCACGTCACACCAGCAGAGGTACGCCGGACACGTCGACGGTGTCCGGATACTTCAGCCCGGCGCCGGTGTTGAGCACCACCACCCGCTCACCGGCCCGGATCCACCCGCCGGCACGCAGTTGCCGGGCCGCCGTGAGGCAGGCCGCCCCCTCCGGGCAGAGCAGCAACCCCTCCCGGGCGGCGAAGTCCCGCAGGTCGGCCAGGATGTCCGCGTCGTCGACGGCGACGGCCGTGCCGGCGGACTCCCGCAGCGCCGCCAGGATCAGCTCGTCGCCCAGCGGGGCCGGCACGGTGATGCCGAACGCCACAGTGTGCGCGTCCGCCCACGGTTGCGCCCGACTCTCGCCGGCGGCGAACGCCCGCACGATCGGCGCACAGCCGGTGGACTGCACCGCCACCAGCCGGGGCAGCTTGTCGCCGATCCAGCCCAGCTCGCGCAGCTCGTGCAGCGCCTTGTGGATACCGATCAGACCGACACCGCCGCCGGTCGGGTAGATGATCACGTCCGGTGCCTGCCAGCCGAGCTGCTCGACGATCTCGTACCCCATCGTCTTCTTGCCCTCCAGCCGGTAGGGCTCGCGCAGCGTGCCGGCGTCGAAGATCGCCCCGTTCGACTCCGCGATCAGCTCGGCCACCCGCCGACCGGCGTCGCCGATCAGACCGTCGATCAGGCGCAGGTCGGCGCCGGCGGCGACGCACTCGCGCCGGCAGATGCTCGGCGCACCCAACGGCATGACGATGGTCGCGCCCATCCCGGCCCGCGCGGCGTACGTGGCCCAGGCCGACCCGGCGTTGCCGTTGGTGGGCATCGCGATCCACTCGACGCCCAGTTCGCGGGCCCGACTCACCCCGACCGCCGCGCCCCGGGCCTTGAACGAGCCGGTCGGGATCAGCCCCTCGTCCTTGACCATCAGGTCCGCGATGCCGATCTCGTCGCCGTACGCCGGGGCGCGCAGCAGGGGCGTCCAGCCCTCGCCCAACGTGGTGACGTGCCGGGGGTCGGCGACCGGCAGCAGTTCCCGGTAGCGCCACAGATCGGCGGGGCGCAGCGGAAACCGTTCCGGGGTGACCGCCTTCGCCACGGCTGACAGGTCGTAGCGGGCGACCAGCGGCGACCCGCACTCGCAGAGGTTCTGTAACCGGTCGGCGGCGTACTCCGTGCCGCACCGCGGGCAGTCCAGGTGGGTCAGGTACACGTCGCTCCTCGCCGTCAGACCGCGTCGAGGCCCAGTGTCGGCCGCGCCGGGGAACCACGGCGGAGTCTGCCAGTGCGCACCGGCCAAGGCCAGCCCATCGAGCAGCTGGCGGCGTTGCGCGTACGGCACGTTGACGCCCTAGTGTCCGGTTCACTCGCCGGTTGGGGGCGTGGCGGGGTAGAACGGACGTCATGGACCTCACCGACCAGCCCACCGCCCTGCTCCCCGGTGACGTGCGGATGCCCCTGCTCGGCTTCGGCACCTGGCAGGCCACCGGCCAGACCGGTTACGACGCCGTGCTGGCAGCGCTCGACACCGGCTACCGGCACCTCGACACGGCGACCGTCTACGGCAACGAGCGGGAGGTCGGCCGGGCGCTGCGGGAGAGCGGGCTGCGCCGGGAGGACGTCTTCATCACCACGAAGCTGCCGCCCAACCAGGTGGGGCAGGAGCGCGCCACGCTGGAGGCCAGCCTGGAGGCGCTCGGCGTCGACCACCTGGACCTCTGGCTGATCCACTGGCCGCCGAGGTCGCCGGCGGACAGCATCCCGCTCTGGCGTGAGCTGATCGCCGCCCGGGACGAGAACCTCACCCGGGCCATCGGCGTCAGCAACTACAGCACCCCGCAGATCGACGAGCTGATCCAGTCCACCGAGGAGAACCCGGCGGTCAACCAGATCGAGTGGAGCCCGGCGCTGTACGACCGGCAGCGGCACGCTGAGCACCGGGACCGGGGTGTGGTGCTGGAGGGGTACAGCCCGTTCAAGACCAGTGACCTCAGCGACCCGGTGCTGGTCAGGATCGCCGCCGCGCACGGCGTCTCCCCGGCGCAGGTGGTGCTGCGTTGGCACATCGACCACGAGATCGTGGCGATTCCGAAGTCGGTGACGCCGGAGCGGATCACCGCCAACTTCGACGTCTTCCACTTCTCGCTCACGGCGGAGGAGATGCGCGACATCGACGCGCTCGGCGAGGGCTGAATCGGCGGATTCCTTCAGCGGCTGAGCCGGCATTGAAGGGTATCGACATCGACGTACGTGACGGTATAGCGTGCCCGTCATCACGTTCGTCGATCCGTTCGTACCCGCCGTCGCTGGAGGATCGCCATGGCCCGATCACCATCCATTCGTCTGCGCCGCCGAGGGCTGCTCGGTGTCCCCGCCCTGGTCGTAGCCGCGCTGACCGTCGTCGCCCGACCCGCCGCGGCGAGCGCCGCGCCGAAGGCCGAATGCCTCGCCGACCTGCTTCCGGACGCCTGATGGCGACGATCCCCTGGCTGGTGGACGTACTGCGCGCCGCCGGGGTCCAGGTCGTGGTCGAGGGTGACTGGCTCAACCGGATGCGACCCGGCTCCTTCGACCCCATCGGGGTGCTCTGGCACCACACCGCCTCGACCTCCAGCGCCAGCAACCCGCACCCGGCTCTCGGCATCTGCATCAACGGCCGGTCCGACCTGCCGGGGCCGCTGTGCCAGGCGTTGGTCGACTACCACGGTGTCTTCCACGTCATCTCGGCCGGCCGCTGCAACCACGCCGGGGTCAGCGGCGGCAGCGGACCGATCCCGGCCGGGGACGGCAACACCCTCATGATCGGGTGGGAGATCGACTACAACGGTGTCAACCAGGAGATGACGGCCGCGCAGTACAACGCGTCGATCGCCGCCACCGCCGCCGTGCTCACCCGCCTCGGCCGGAACAGCAGCTACGCCCGGGGCCACCGGGAAACCAGCACCACCGGCAAGATCGACCCGTCCTTCATCGACCTGAACGTCATGCGCGCGGACGTGGCGGCGAGAATGGCCGGCGGCGGCACGACATGGTCCTCCACGGTGGACAACACCACCAGCGGTCGGTTCACCGCCAGCGCCAACTGGGGCGTGTCCTCGTACTCCGGTCAGCGCTACGGTGCCGACTACCGCTACGCCGAGCCGGTCGCCGTCAGCGATGTCGCCTGGTACCGGTTCAACGTACCGGCGACCGGCAGCTACCGGGTCGAGGCCTGGTGGCCGGCGAACTCGGGCTACAACAGCGCCGCCCCGTACATCGTCGCCACCAGCAGCGGCAACCAGACCGTCCGCGTCGACCAACGGGCCACCGGTGGGCAGTGGCGCGTCCTCGGCACGTTCACACTGCCCGCCGGGGACGCCAACCGGGTCGGCGTGAGCCGGTGGAGCAACACCAGCGGCCTGGTCATCGCCGACGCCGTACGTCTCACCCGCGTCTGACCCTGACGCGGGCCCCGCCTCGGTTTGATCGACTCGGCTTTCAGGAAGTCGGGGTGTCCCACGCGCGAGGATTGCCCCGACTCCAAGGAGCCCGAGTGGATCTCGTGAGCGGTGGGGGCGCGACCGGATGGTCACGCCCCCACCGTCAGGTCAGGAGCGGGAGCAGTTCGCCCCGTTGAGCGAGAAGCTGGTCGGTGACGAGTACGACCCGCTCAGGGTGCCCTGGTAGCCGAAGCTGGCCGTGCCACCGGGTGCGACCGACCCGTTGTGGCCGACGTTGCGGGCGGTCACCGCCGACCCGCTCTGGCTGACCGTGGCGTTCCAGGCGTTGGTGACCTGCTGGCCGCCGGGCAGGGTGTAGTTCAGCGTCCAACCATTGATCGCGCTGGACCCGGTGTTGGTGATCTGCACGTCGGCGGTGAAACCGTTGTTCCACGAGTTCGCCGTGTACTTCACCGCGCAGCTCGCGCCACCGCCCGGCGGCGGGGTGGTCGGCGGCGGAGTGGTGGGGTTGCCGCCGCCGTTGACGTTGGCCGAGAACGACGTCACGGCCAGACCGACACCGCCCTGCCACGGCTCGAAGCCGGCCTGGATGCTGGTCAGGTACCAGGAGTTGGTGATCGCGCCCCGGTTGCGGGTGTCGTTGATGAAGTCCAGCACGCTGAAGTTCAGGCTGGAGATCGCCGACTGCGCGACGTAGGAGATGACGTTGTTGGAGCCGTTGCTGCCCCGCCAGACCTCCCAGGTGCGGCCGGCCAGGTTCGTCGTGCCGACCACCGAGCCGATGGGCTGGATCGGACCCTGCCGGTTGAGCCAGATCATGATCTCCATCTGGTTCACCCCGTCCCGCTTCGGCGACGGGTCCAGCCAGATGTCGTACGACGCGTTGTAGGTGGCGCCGCTGACGTAGCGGTAGGAGATGCTGCTGGTGGCGCTGCTGATCTGGCTCACCTGGATCGGCAGGTTCGTGCCGGGGGAGCAGTTGGTGTAGTGACAACCGAAGAACACCGAGGGGTACGCCGTCGGCGCCCCGTTGGTGGGGCTGCTGCCGTTCAGAGTGGTGATCTCGAAGCCGTTGCTGGTGACGTTGATGCACTGCTGGGCGGTGGTGCCCCAACGGTTGTTCTGCACCACGTACCGGCCCTGAATGACGGCGGAGCCGTACTGTTCGCAGATCTGGGTGTCGGCGGAGGCGTTGCCGCCGAGGGCCACGGCCACCAGTGAACTGGCGACCAGCAACCCGGCGGCGGCCAGGGCCCGAAGTTGACGTTTCATGACGCTCCTTGACTCGGCGCGTGCCGGGCGCCGGATGTGGTGGGGGCAGTGCGGGAGCGCTCCCACGCTCAACGACACATTTACATGTCTGAAACTGACGCGCAACCGTCCGCGTTGAACTGGTGAATTGTGAGGATTGCCGCGCCCCCGCCTTACGGCCGGCGACGGACGGCCGGCCAAGCGGCGCGGGTCGCCGACGAGCGATGGGGTGCGGGCCGATTGGGCCTGGTGTGCGCCGATCGCTCCGAGTAGCGTGTTGCCTCCAACGCGTGCCGCTCCCCCTCCGGAGGCGTACACCACCATGGGTGGCTCCCCCCTGCGCATCCTCGTCGTCGGCGCGGGCATCGCCGGCCTGGCCGTAGCCCGGGCGCTGCGCCTGGCGGGCTTCCGGCCCGACGTGACCGACAAGCTGCCACCGGGAGAGTCCACCGAGAGCGGTCTCTACCTGCCCGGCAACGCCGCCCGCGCACTACACCGGCTCGACCTGCACGACCCGGTCCGGCCGATCGGGCAGGTGATCCGCCGGCAGCGGTTCTTCGACGCCGCCGGCGCGCAACTCTGCGAGGTCGACCTCGACGCCCTCTGGGCCGGCGTCGGCGAGTGCCGGGCGCTACCCCGGGCCGACCTGCACCGGGTGCTGCTCAGTGGTGCCGGCGGCGCGGTCCGGCACGGCGCCGAGGTCCGCACCCTGGACCTGCTCCCGGGCGCGGTCGGCGTCACCTTCACCGACGGCACCACCACCGAGTACGACCTGGTCATCGGTGCCGACGGGCCACGCTCCTCGGTCCGTGCGCTGGCCGCGCTCGGTGGGCCGCCGCGGCCGGTGGGGCAGGTGGTCTACCGGGCCGTCCTGCGCGACGGCCCACCGGTCACCGAGTGGACCGCGTTGCTCGGGCAGCGCTCCGGCTTCCTGATGGTGCCGATCGGTGGCGGGCGACTGCACCTCTACGCCGACGAGGCCAGCACCGAGGAACCCGCCGACCCGCTGGCCCGGCTGCGGGACCTCTTCGCCGACTACCGCGGCCCGGTGCCCGAGGTGCTGGCAGCGCTCGACGAGGTGCACGTCGGGATCACCGACGAGGTGGAGTTGGGTCGGTGGCACCGGGGGCGCGTCCTGCTGGTCGGCGACGCCGCGCACGCCACCGCGCCCACGCTGTCGCAGGGCGCGGCGATGGCGTTGGAGGACGCCGTGGTGCTGGCCGAGTCGCTGCGCGCCGCCAACAGCGTGGAGGCGGCGCTCGTGGCGTACGAAAGCCGCCGCCGCCCGCGTACCCGATGGGTGCGGGACCGGACCCGGGACCGCAACCGGACCAGGGACGTGCCGCCCGCGCTGCGCGACCCGCTGCTGCGCGGACGCGGCGACCGGATCTTCGGGGAGCACTACCGGCTCCTGCTCGGTCCGCTGTAGGCCCGTTGTAGATCGTGTCACGCCACCCCACGCGGCGCTGCGACCTGCCGGGGACTATCCTCCTTGCGGATGACGGCCCGCCGATAACCAGCGTGTGCCGAGCGGGACAACCGAGAACCGGAGGCCACTCGTGACCACCGTCGCACCCAAGCCGGTCGTGACCCGGCCCTGGCCGGTCCGGGAGCCGGTCAAGGGGTCGGCCATCGCGCGGCTGCTGCGAACCACGGACGCGAAGCAGATCGGGATCATGTACATGATCACCGCGTTCGCGTTCTTCATGATCGGTGGCCTGATGGCCCTGATCATGCGGGCTGAGCTGGCCCGACCCGGGCTGCAGTTCCTGTCGCCCGAGCAGTACAACCAGCTCTTCACGATGCACGGCACGATCATGTTGCTGTTCTTCGCGACGCCGATCGTGTTCGCCTTCGCGAACTACATCGTGCCGATCCAGATCGGCGCGCCCGACGTCTCCTTCCCCCGGCTGAACAGCTTCGCCTACTGGCTGTACCTGTTCGGTGGAACGATGGCGACCGCCGGATTCATCACCCCGGGTGGGGCCGCCGACTTCGGCTGGTTCGCGTACGCGCCGCTGAGCAGCGTCGAGCACTCGCCCGGCGTCGGCGCCAACATGTGGATCATGGGTCTGGCCATCTCCGGTCTGGGCACGATCCTCGGCGCCGTGAACATGATCACCACGGTGCTGACCCTGCGCGCGCCCGGTATGACCATGTTCCGGATGCCGATCTTCACGTGGAACATCCTGGTCACCAGCCTCCTGGTGATCCTGGTCTTCCCGCTGCTGGCCGCCGCGCTCTTCGCGCTCGCCGCGGACCGCATGCTCGGTGCCCACGTGTACGACCCGGCAACCGGCGGGCCGATGCTCTGGCAGCACCTGTTCTGGTTCTTCGGGCACCCCGAGGTCTACATCGTCGCGTTGCCGTTCTTCGGCATCATCAGCGAGATCATCCCGGTCTTCTCCCGCAAGCCGATCTTCGGCTACAAGGGCCTGGTGGCCGCCACCATCTCCATCGCCGCGCTGTCGATGAGCGTCTGGGCGCACCACATGTTCGCGACCGGTCAGGTGCTGCTGCCGTTCTTCAGCTTCCTCAGCTACCTGATCGCCGTGCCGACCGGTATGAAGTTCTTCAACTGGATCGGCACCATGTGGCGGGGCCAGATCAGCTTCGAGACGCCCATGCTCTGGTCGGTCGGCTTCCTGGTCACCTTCCTCTTCGGTGGTCTCACCGGTGTGCTGCTGGCCAGCCCGCCGATCGACTTCCACGTGTCGGACTCGTACTTCGTGGTGGCGCACTTCCACTACGTGCTCTTCGGCACTATCGTGTTCGCGGTCTTCGCCGGCATCTACTTCTGGTTCCCGAAGATGTTCGGCCGGATGCTCGACGAGCGCCTGGGCAAGGTGCACTTCTGGCTCACCATGATCGGGTTCCACACCACGTTCCTGGTGCAGCACTGGCTCGGCAACGAGGGCATGCCCCGCCGGTACGCCGACTACCTGCCCAGCGACGGTTTCACCACGCTGAACATGATCTCCACGATCGGCGCGTTCATCACCGGTATCTCCACGCTGCCGTTCATCTACAACTGCTGGAAGTCGTACAAGACCGGCCCGGTGGTCGAGGTGAACGACCCCTGGGGTCACGGCAACTCGCTCGAGTGGGCGACCAGCAGCCCGCCGCCGCTGCGCAACTTCGACCGGATGCCGCGGATCCGCTCCGAGCGCCCCGCGTTCGACGCGAAGTTCCCGGAACTGGCCGCGGGCCAGAGCCTGGCCGGCCCGCCGGAGGGTGGCGCCAAGCCGCTCACCAGCGAGTCGGATGGCGGAGCCAGCTACCGCGAGGACACCGCGAGCGACGTCGACAGGCACTGACGCTCAAGCTCAGCAGTACGACGGGCGCCGCCCCCGGGACACCGGGAGCGGCGCCCGTCGGCATGTCCAGCCCACTGTCACTCCTACTGCTCGCCCTCGTTGCGGCGGCTCCCCATCGCCTCCTCCAGGCCTGGCCCGGCTCGGCCTGGCCCGGCTCGGCCTGGTCTGGCGTCGGCTCCGGTTCGGCTCGATTCCGGCCCGGTGCAGCTAGGCCCGCCTGGCGTCGGCTGGCCCGCCCGGCGTCGGCTGGCCCCGCCTGGCGTCGGCTGGCCCGCCTGGCGTCGGCGTGGCTCCAGGGCAGGCCATGTCCCTAGTGAGCGTGATGTCTGGGAGTCATTGTGATGACTCCCAGACATCACCCTCACTGGCGTGTATGCCTGCCGGCTGTCGGGCGGACACCGCGATCTGCAGTTGTCCCGGCACGTCTGGAACTGGCCGGGCCGATGTAGCTGCGTCAGACATTGAGCGCCCTGGCCGACACTGCCCGGCCCGCCGCCTGGGGCCCACCCGGCCCGGGGGGCCCTGTCCAGGCCAGGCCGCCGA